>NZ_JBQKFQ010000003.1:0-399366 GCF_052119225.1 Paraeggerthella sp. LCP19S3_G8 | reverse complement strand
CGTGCCGCGCGCGGGGAATGCGGCACAACAAGGCCCTCAAAGCCGTGGCGCGAAAGAGGCTGAAGGTCATCTTCGCCGTCATGCGGGACGCCCGCCCGTGCGCCCGAGCCTAGTCCTCGGCCGAATCGCCGAAGAAGAGCCCTGCCGCCGGGGTTTGCGCGAGCATGCCCGAATCAAACGGCCCGATCCCGAAAAAGCAATTGACAAAACCATAGAAACACCCCCCAAACGTTTCGGGTTCTTGGCATCCCAGCAAAAGCGCCGCCCACACGGACGGCGCTTGAAACACGATGCAACCCATCACGCACGCAACCTAGCGCGCACGGCCCCAACCTGCAAGCTCCAAGCGCGTGCCGAAGCAGCAACGCCCGAGCCGTCGCACGCTCAAGCCCAAGCAAGTCTAGTCTTGCTTGACCACCAAAACGTCGCAACGCATGTTGCGAATCAGGAACGTGGACACGCTGCCCACGAACACGTACTTGATGTTGGACAGGCCGCGTTCTCCGCATATAACCAGATCGGGGTCTGCCGGCTCGATCAGCTGCTTCGCCAGCGTGTCGGTAATGCGTCCCGCGCGCACGGTCAAGTCGACCGACGGGATGTTCTCGTTCGCCTGGGCCTCTGCCAGCAAATCGGCCAAATCAGCCTCGATGCGCTTCTTGCCCTCAACGCACAGCGCTTCGAAGTCAACGCCCGAAGCCTCGTACGGAACCGAATCGATAACATGACCGAACATCAGATCGGCGTGGTTGTCCGCCGCGAGCGCTATTGCACGCTGGGCCACTGCCTCCTGCGTCGACGCCCCGTCGAGCGCCGCAAAAATACGCGTGTACCGCTGTGCCATGACCGCTCCTTCCCTACTGTTGCCGTGCCTTTATTGTAACCCAATTCCAACTCGGCGGCGAAACTACGAAGTTATCAGGAGGATGACACCTATGCACAGCAGCATGACGTACGTAAGCTTGAGAAACTTTTCCTGGCTGATTTTCTTTTGCAGCTTGTTGCCCAAGAAGGTGGCGAGCACGGCCAACGGGATGCACAGCACGATAATCTGCAACACGTCCCCGGTGAAATTCCCCTGTTGAAACGCAATGCCAGCATAGATGAGATTGAGGATCGTCCACGTAGCCGAAAGCGTGATGCGGAACTGCTGACGATCGCGCAGCTTCTGCACGGCGTAGATAACCAGCAGCGCACCGCCCGACACGAACATGCCCTGAATAAGCCCCGCAAGCGCCAGGATAATCCACAAGGCCCACTCCGGCATGAACTTCTGCTGGGGAACAATCAGGTTCTTCAGGCCGATCGCAATGACAACCACGCCGTATATCTTCAGCAGCACGTGAAGCGGCATAAGCGTGTCCAGCCAAATGCCCACGAACATGAACACCACCATAACGCCGATGATCTTGCCCAGTTCGCGCCAGTTCACGCTCTTCAGGTTCAAAACGGTCAGCAACCCGCACGCGAAAAAGCCCATGGCGTTGAGAATCGCCACGGTGGAGTGCAGCCCCAACAGCGTGGTGCCCACCGGCATCGCGAAGATATTGCCCGCGAATCCCGTAATAGCCTGAACGGTGTAGGCGAAGAAGAACGCCGCCAAGAAGAGCGCTTTTTCCATATATGCTACAATCAATCCTTATTCATAACGACCCAGCGTACCAGTGTAGCATCTACACGCCAAGGAATGGACGAGCATGGCGGGATTCACCATCACCATCGCGGGAGACTCGGCCCTTAACCTCGAGTTCGCAAAAACGATTTCGGCGGAAACCAGCGCCAAGATTCGCATGGCTGCGGAAAACCTTACGGCCGACCCCATCGCGGGCGTCACCGAGCTGGTGCCTACGTTTTGCTCGCTTATGGTGTACTACAACCCCTTGATCGTTACGTTCGATGAGCTTTCCGCGAAGCTGCGGGGCAAGCTGCGCGACGTGGAAGAAGCTGATTTGAGCGTGCGTAAGATCGTCCCCATCCCCGTGTGCTACGGAGGGGAATTCGGCCCCGACCTGGCAAATGTGGCAGAGCATGCAGGCATGTCCGAAGAAGAAGTCATCGCCATACACACCGGGCGCGACTACCTTATAGATATGCTGGGCTTTCTTCCTGGCTTCGCCTATTTGGGCGGCTTGGACGAACGCCTGCACACGCCGCGCCTAGCCGTTCCCCGTACGCGCATCGAGCCGGGCAGCGTGGGCATCGGCGGCGCTCAAACGGGCATTTACCCGCTGGCTTCGCCGGGCGGCTGGCAGATCATCGGCCGCACGCCGCTGCGTCCCTACGACCCCGACCGCGAGGATCCCATTCTGTACGCTGCGGGAGAATACCTGCGATTCGTGCCCATAACGCCCGAAGAGTACACCGCCATAGAGGCACGGCTCGCCGCCGGCACGTACTCGTACGGCATTTTCGTGGAAGGCGAGTAACATGGGTCTTGTCGTGAAAAAACCCGGCGTCATCACCACCGTTCAAGACAACGGCCGCTTCGGATACCAAGGCAGCGGGTTCGCCACGAACGGCGTCATGGATCGCCGAGCATACGCCATCGCCAACCTGCTTGTGGAAAACGACCCCGACGCCCCCGTGCTGGAGTTCGCGCTCGCAGGCCCCACGGTGCGCTTCACCACGAACTCAATCATAGCCATCACAGGCGGCGATTTCTCCCCCACGTTGGACAGCAAGCCGATTCCCATGTACGCGGCAATCACGGTGCGTCGCGGCTCCATACTGCGGTTCAAAGCACCCCGAACCGGCTGCTACGGCTACCTGGCCATTGCCGGAGGAAGCGTGCGCGTACCTGAGATCATGGGCAGCCGCTCGACCAATCTCAAGTGCGAGCTGGGCGGATGGCGCGGAGGCGCGCTGACTACCGGGGACTACCTGCCCTTCACCACGAAAAGCGTGGACTTCCTGCCGAACCTCGGGTCCCATCGCATCGACAACGATGACGAGTTCTACCAGTTCGATCAAGACGAAATCGTGGTACGCGTGGTGCCCGGACCGCAAGAGGATATGTTTGCCGACGAAGGAATCGAAACCTTTTACAGCCAGCCGTTCACCACCACGACGAAATGTGACCGCATGGGCTACCGCCTGGACGGTCCCGTTATCAAGACGAAGCACGGCTCGGACATCGTGTCCGACGGCATCGCCCTTGGCGCCGTGCAGGTTCCGTCGCACGGCAGGCCCATCATCATGTTGGCCGACCGGCAGACCACCGGCGGATACGCCAAAATAGGCACGGTGGCCACGGTGGACATACCCCGGCTCGTGCAGCGACCCCCGGGACGCAAAATCCGCTTCGAGCCCATCTCCGTCCAGGAAGCGCAGCGCTTGCTGCGCGACGAAGCCCACCTGTTCGAAGCGCTGGCACTCAAGGTGCGCCGACCAAGCGCCGACGGCATATCGCCCCGTCGAACGGCGCGGAGGCTTACCCCCATCTTGGAAGAGCAAGCGCGCAAATCGCAGGCCGACACCTTGTGGATCGACCGCGCCGATCGCGCTGAACGCGTCGGAAACCGCAACGTTTTAGGAACCGTACGCACGTCGAACGACGAGAAGATCGCAACACCGGAAACCACCGCCCACCGCACGACGGTATGAGCGAACGAGAGATACGAGGAGACGTCATGAACACGAAAGCCATCGAAGAGCTGATCGCCATTATGGACAAGGCCGAGCTCACGGCCCTGCGCGTTGACGACGGCGACCTGAAGATCGAGCTCGAGCGCAACCACGGGCCGCTCTCGTCCACCGCTTTGCCGCTCATGGCCGATCGCGTCAGCGCCCTGTTGGCCGGAAAAACCGAAAGCCACGAAGCCGCAGCCGTGGATGCCAGCGACGACGATCATTCCATCCTGGTGCGCAGCCCCATGGTGGGCATGTTCTACCTTGCCCCCAGCCCGGACGAGGATCCGTTCGTGAAGGTGGGCCAGGAAGTGCTGTCCGGCCAAACGCTGGCCATCGTCGAGGCCATGAAGATGATGAACGAGATCACCACGCCCGCACCCGGCATCGTGATGGAAGTGCTTGCCGCAAACGGCTCCCAAGTTGAATACGATCAGCCGCTGTTCCGCATCGCCACCGGCGACCACGCCTAAGGCGGCCCGCTCATGTTCGAGAAGATCCTCATCGCCAACCGCGGCGAGATCGCGGTTCGCATCATCCGCGCATGCCGTGCCATGGGCATCAAGACAGTGGCCGTGTACTCCACCGCCGACAAGCACTCGCTTCACGTGTACCTTGCCGACGAGAGCGTGTGCATCGGCCCGCCGGCCGCGCGCGACTCTTACCTGAACATCGCGGCCATCCTGTCGGCGGCGAAAGGCACGGGCGCGCAAGCCATCCACCCGGGCTACGGATTCCTGTCCGAAAACTCCACGTTCGCCAAGCTCTGCCGCGAAAACGACATCGTGTTCATAGGCCCGGCCCCCGAGGTCATCGACCGCATGGGCAATAAAAGCCAAGCGCGCAAGACCATGATGGAAGCGGGCGTCCCGGTGGTTCCCGGCACGAAGGAGCCGGTGCACCACCCGGAAGAAGCCCTGGTCATAGCCCGCGAAATTGGCTGGCCCATCATGATCAAGGCATCGTCGGGCGGCGGCGGGAAGGGCATGCGCGTCAGCTTGTCCGAAACGGACTTCGCCGAGCAGTTCAACATCGCACAGCGCGAGAGCGTGGGCGCGTTCGGGGACAACACCATGTACCTGGAGCGCTGCGTCATGAACCCGCGGCATGTCGAGGTGCAGGTGATCGCCGATACGCACGGCACCGTGGTGGCGCTGGGAGAGCGTGATTGCTCCGTGCAGCGCAATCACCAAAAGATGATCGAGGAAAGCCCTTCGCCCGTTATGACGGACGAGGTCCGCAGCGAAATGCTGGCCGCAGCAGTGCGCGCCGCGCAAGCCGTGGGGTACTCGTCGGCGGGCACCATCGAATTTTTGCTGGATGACCAGCTGAATTACTACTTCATGGAAATGAACACGCGCATTCAGGTGGAGCATCCCGTAACCGAAATGGTCACGGGGACCGACCTGGTGCAGGAGATGATTCGCGTGGCGGCGGGCGACCCGCTCACGTTCACGCAGGACGACATCACCTATCGCGGGCACGCCATCGAGTGCCGCGTGAACGCCGAGGAACCCGAGCGCGGCTTCCTGCCTTCCCCCGGCGTCATATCGCAGATGCACCTGCCCGGCGGCAACGGCGTGCGCGTGGACACGGCGGCGTACGACGGCTACGACGTGTCGCCCTACTACGATTCGATGATCGCGAAAATTATCGTGCACGGACGCGACCGCACCGAAGCCATCGCCAAAATGCGCACCGCCCTTGAGGAAATGGTGGTCGTGGGCGTGAAGACGAACCTGGACTTCCAGTACGCCATCATGGAGAACGAGACGTTCGCCGCCGGCACGGCCGACACCAGCTTCATCGAGCGCTTCATGAAGGGCGAGGTTTGATTCACGGACGGAGCTTCGTTTAGCAACGTCGAACGCGAAATCGAGAAGCTCTTTCGTCATCTTGGACAAGACCGCAGCTACCAAGAAGGGAGTTCTACCATGCTGAATGCTCCGCAACCCGCCAAACCCGAAGGCGTTGCCGAGGACGTTTGGGCGCAGATGCTTGCCGCATCGCCCGTTGAAGCGCGGCGCCTCATCCGAACCGGCCAGTTCACAGCGCCGACCAGCGGTCTATGCCCCGGATACGCGCAGGCGAACCTCATCGTGCTGCCGAAAGAGCAAGCTTACGACTTCCTGCTGTTCGCGCAGCGCAACCCCAAGCCGTGCCCGCTTCTCGAAGTGACCGAGGTGGGTGCGCGCGAGGCCACCATCTGCGCCACCGACTGCGACATCGCCACCGACTTCCCGCGCTACCGCATTTACGAGCACGGCAAGCTGGTGGCCGAAGTGGAGAACGTCCAGGATTACTGGCGCGACGATCTGGTGTCGTTCGTCATCGGCTGCTCGTTCTCGTTCGAAAGCGAGCTCATCGAGGCCGGCATCGAGATTCGGCACAACACCATGGGCTGCAACGTGCCCATGTACCTGACCGGCGTGCCGTGCACGCCCGCCGGCAGCATGTCCGGCAACATGGTCATGTCGATGCGCCCCATCCCCTACAACCAGGTGGTGAAGGCGGTGCAGATCTCCGGCACCATCCCGAAAGTGCACGGCGCGCCCATCCACATCGGCGACCCCACCGCCATCGGCGTGAACGACATCATGCGCCCCGAGTTCGGCGATCCGGTGGAAATCCGCGAGGGCGAAGTTCCCGTGTTCTGGGCATGCGGCGTCACGCCTCAGTCCATCGTGATGAACAGCAAGCCGCCCTTCGCCATCACGCACGCACCGGGCTGCATGCTGATCACCGACACGAAGAACATCAACCTGAAAGAGTAAGAAGGCAGGCTTATGTACCGAATCGACCTCAACAGCGACCTGGGCGAAAGCTTCGGACGCTACACGCTAGGACTGGACGACCAGATCATTCCGCTTGTTTCAAGCGCGAACGTCGCGTGCGGACAGCATGCAGGCGACCCGATGGTCATGCGCAAGACGGTCGGCATGGCAAAGGACGCCGGCATCGCCATCGGCGCGCATCCGGGCTACCCCGATCTGCAAGGTTTCGGTCGCCGCGACATGAACCTGTCGCCCGACGAGGCGTACGCGTACATGGTGTACCAAATCGGCGCGCTTCAAGCGTTCTGCCAGGCGCAAGGCGTGCAGCTTGCGCACGTCAAACCGCACGGGCAGCTCTACAATCATGCGGCCATCAACCCCGACTTAGCTGCCGCGCTGGCGCAAGCGGTCTTCGACGTGAATCCGAACCTGGCTCTGGTCGGGCTGGCGAACAGCGCGCTCGTTGACGCGGGCCGCAAGCAAGGGCTGATCACGGCCGAGGAGTTCTTCACCGACCGCAACTACACCGACGAGGGCAAGCTGGTCAACCGCAACGATCCCGCTGCGCTCATTCGCGATGAGGAGCAGGCTATCGAGCGCGTGAAGAACGCCATTCGAGACGGGGCCATCCTTTCGGTAACGGGCAAGCTGATCGATCTGCACCCCGACACCATCTGCGTGCACGGAGACTCCCCCACCGCCCTCGCGTTCGTCAGCCGCACGCGCAGCGCGCTCGAAGAGGACGGCATCGTCATCAAGCCGGTCGGCGCGCAATAACACGGCAAAGCGAATCAGGGGAGGATGCGAATCAATCGCGACCTCCCCTGATGCATCAACGCCGACTTGCGGCCACAGCCCTACAGCTCCATGCTATGCAGGCCGTCGAAATCTATGCGCTCGGCCTCCAGCACGTGGCGCAGCGCCTGACCGTTGCATGCGGGCTCCCGCCAGGCCAGACCGCAGCCCGCAGATAGCTGGCGCGGTATGGGAATCAACCGACCCTGCAAACCGCGTCGCCTTCCCGCTTGCTCCATCGCCATCGCATCCGTCGTGGTTCCGAACGCAACCACAAGAACCGGGGATTTCGTCCGCATGCCAACCTCGCCGTCACTCGATCACGATGGCGAAATCGTCGCCGATCTGCTCGACCGCGGCCGTCTTCTTTTTCCTGCGCGCCATTGCCATCACGTTGTCGCGCGCGATAGCCGTGCTCACCAGCACGCGAACCGATTGCCCGGAGTGTGCTTTCACGGCTTGCATGGCCATCATCACCGGTTCCGGGCACGAAAGGCCCCGCGCGTCCACTTCGATCATAGTTGCTCCCTTCGTGTCTAGTTCACCGCTGCGGCGGATGCGTCCTCAACGCTTGCCGATGCCGACGACGCCGCCGCAATGCCCGCGCTCTTCTGTTTGCTGCGCAGGTTGACTGCGCCAATCACGAACAGCACGGCAATGCACCCTACCAGCACGATCTGCCCCGCCAGCGCAGGACCGCCCGCCACAGCTGCGGCTTCCGCCGTAGCCGCCGAAGCTGCCGCGCCAGCCAAGCCGAAGTTGTGGGCGAACGCCGCGCCGATCAGCATGCCCAAAAACGTGACGGCGGCATCGCATGACCCCTGACCCGCCAGCGTCATCTGGCGCAGCGGGCAGCCGCCGGCGAGCACCGCCGCGAATCCAACGGCATACAGGCCCAGAATATTCCACAGATGCTGGGAATGAGCGATGGGCTGACCCTCGAAACTAAGCTTGAAATTGCCTGTGACCAGGTTGTATACAAGCATGACCACAAACAATCCCGCAATGGGAAGCAGCAGGTCGAAATCCCGCATGAGCATGACGTTGCGCACACCGCCCGCAAAGCAAATGCGCGCCTTCTGCGCCAACATGCCCACAACAAGCGAAGCAGCCAGCGCGATGAGCACGGGGGCGTGCTTGCTGCCGGGCCCCGTCTCGCTGGCGGCGAACACGCCCGCGGTCAACCCGATGATCATCAGCGCGGCCAGCACAAGGGGAAGCACGGCGCCCGCGGACTTGTTCGTGTCGCGCTCCCGCCCCAGCGAATACCCCTTCTTCAGAAACAGCGTTCCCGTCGCAATGCCCAACACCAAGCCGATCAGGCCCACGTAAGCGTTCAGGTCGCCCGCGGCCATGCGAATGACCATGCGCAGCGGACAGCCAAGAAACACCAGCGCGCCGATCATCATGATGAACCCCAGAACGAAACGGATCATCGGGGACGACCCCGCGGTGGAGCGGTACTCCTTCGTGGCCAGGGCGATCACGAACGCGCCCACCACCAAGCCCACCACTTCGGGGCGGAAATACTGCACGACGGATGCGCTGTGCAGCTTCAACGCGCCAGCCGTATCGCGAATGAAACACGCCGCGCACATGGCCATGTTCGCCGGATTCCCGAAGTAAGCAAGCAACGCGAGCATGGCCCCTGCAACCACCCCCACGGCAAGCAAGCCTTTCTTTTGATTCAGCAGATCCACAACAACACCTTTCCCTTCAAAACCGCGCACCCGTTTCGCCTTGCGCGCAAATGCTACGCAAGCGAAAAACTGCGCGACAGCACGCTTCCAATCGAAGGCGGCGCAAAGCGCACCCTTACATTGGAAGGTGCGGATTGTTCGACAGCAAGCAGCGGTGCAGAACGCACGGGGCGCAGCAGACAAGCGACCCGTCGGCTTCCCTCGAAGCCTATTCAGTTAGCAATATATGAGCCGCTCTTGGTGCAGAAGGTCGAGCCGGCAGAATAGCCCGACCGTCCAAGAAGGCAACCAAGACTATACGCGATCGAAGAGATGAGGTGCAAGAATTTGGGATCAGCGGCCTCAACGCTGCGAGCAGCGGGGCATTGAGGTCCGCGCTCGACCCAGCCGCCAACAAACAAGCGGAGGCCCCGCGCAGAAAGAGCGCGAAGCCTCCGTCGAAAGCCAGCCCGGTCGAACAAGAACGACCTATTTCGCAGCCAAAGTTAGCGGGAACGCGCACTTCGCGCTCCCGGACAATACGAAACCTACGCGTCAGCCTTCTCGAGCGCGGCAGCAGCGCATTCCACGCAGCGAAGCGCATCCAGAACAAGCGGGTATCCGATGTAGGGAACGCATTGCGCCAGGACGCTGACCAGGAACCCTGCGTCGTTCCCCAAACGCATGCTGGCTCGCGCGTGACCGGTCAACTGCTCGTCATGCCCCCCTTGCGCAACAAGAAAGCAAAAAGCGACCATCTCGCGCTGAGCATCGTCAAGACCGGTGCGCGTGTAGCAATCTCCGAAGCAATGGGATTCCACCCAGCCGTCGATGCGAGCCGCGTCCGCATATCCCGACGCAACCGTTCCCACCGCATCAGCCCCGAACAACTCGGCCTTCTTCTTGGCGCCAGCTTCCGCACGCGTAGCCATCGTGGTTGTAGCCTGGCCCTCAAGCGGCAGGGAAACCAGACGATGCTCCAGCAGTTCGTTGGTCGCATGCAAAAACGGAAGCGCGCACCCAAGCCCCAGATACGGAACAGCCTGGTAGACGATTTCCTTCACCTCAACAGGGGTAACTCCCACGTTAAACGCACCCTTGGCCATAGCCTGAAAAGCCTCGATGCCCCGGCACCCCACAAGCGCCGCCAAAATAGCCATCAGCCTTGTCTTGTCGTCAAGGTTGTCGCTTGCCGGAACCTCTCCGAAAGCGAATGCGTCGAAACGCTCCTGAAACTCCGGGTCGGTGACGGAAAACGGCGAGTCGAATCCAGGGAAAAGACGGTTGCGGTAAGCGTGCGCTTGCTCGACGATGTTCGATTCCATACTTGCTCCTTCGGTCGTTGAGACACTATGCTCTTGTTTCGCGCTCATAATACCTTGCCGAAAGAGGGCTTGGTCAACTGTTATCCAAAACGAAACATACCAATGCCATAGGGGCGCATGCACCATCTGGAAAAAACACCTTGACGAGCCCGAGCGAACCCGCGCGCCAATCCTTGCACGGCGACAGGCCGAAACCAGCGTCGTCCGGTCGGCTGCGTTTCGGGGCGTCTCGCTCGCGTCCGAGCGAGGCAGAATGCCCCCCAACGCCGAAAGCCCCCGAAAGCCCCGGCGGAACCACGCGAAGCAGGCCATCCGGGGCCGCTCCGGCAACAGTTCGACAGCCCACGACGCAAAACTTGGCGCGAAATTGCGGGTCTGCGCTCCCCAACCGACCCACCAGCCGCAGTTGTTTTGAGCGCTTGCACCAACATGCCAGGTCATCGAAACGCAACGAATTCAACGGTTGCCGAAGGCTCTTGACCGAGAGCGCAGACCCGCAATTTCGCGCCAAAGCCTGCACCGCACGCATCGAGCCCGGCGCGCGACCGCATAACGGGCGGCGTTCTTCCCGTGCGCCTCACGCCCAGAACAGGTCGCGAGCCCGAAAACGCAACGCGCCCGCCAAGAGGGCGGGCGCGCGTAACTCAAGCAACAGGGGAAGGCGTTAGCCGCCGATAAGCTTCTGAAGCGACGCCAAGAAACTCGACATGTTGCGATAGCACATGAACAGCGTGATGACGATGATGACCACGCCCGCGCAGTTCGCGAACACGTGGTTCTTCCACTTGCCCAGATCCTTGCCGTTAGCGCAGTACAGCACGAAGAACGCCATGATGGGAAGCAGAATGGCGTTTGCGGCCTGCGCAACCAGGATAAGCTCGGTCGGGCTCTTGCCCAGCACGATGGCCATGCAGCAACCAGCCACCAGCACGATAATCCAGATAGCCTTGAAGCGGATATCCTTGGTCGTCTTCTTCCAACCCAGAACGCCGTTCACCGCATACGCAGCAGAGAACGAAGCCGTGATGGCGCTGGAGAAGCCGGCGGCCAGCAGGCCCAGGCCGATCATCCACGTAGCCCACGAGCCGAGCAAAGGCTGCAGCGCAAGCGCCATGTCCTTGCCGTTGGCCACGGTTGCCTCGGTGCCGTAGATGTTCGCGGCGGCGCAAATCAGAATCGCCATGGAGATGATGCCACCCAGGCCGATGCTCAAAACGGTGTCGAAACGAGCGTCGGATACCTGCTCCGGATCCTTGAAGCGCTCGGAAGCGCCGGACGCGTGCAAGAACAGGTTGTACGGCACGATGGTGGTCCCAATCAGGCCCACTGCCGTCAGGATGCCCTTCGAGCCTTCTTCCGGAAGCGTGGGGACGAACAGGCCCGTCGCAATGGCGCCCCAATCCGGGCTGGAAGCAAGGGCCGTCACAAAGAACACGACGCCCATGAACACGACGATAGCCGTGAGGATGACCTCGACCACCTTGTACGAGCCGATCCACATGGCGGCGAACGCCAAAATACCCAGAACCACAACGATGGGGATCATCGGAACATCAGGCGCAACAGCCTGAATGCCCAAAATACCGCCCGTGATGTTGCCCGTTTCGTAAGCAATGTTGCCCACGAAAATGGCGATGATAACAATCACGATCGCAATCCACATCAAAATCTTGTTCGGAATACGATCGCGGATGTTTTCACCCAAACCCTTACCCGAAACAATACCAACGCGCGACGCCATCTCCTGGAAGATAATGGTCGCAACGGTGGCGAACAGCAGTGCCCACAGCATGGTGTAGCCATAGCTTGCTCCGGAAACCGTGCACGTCGTAACCGTGCCGGGACCGATAAAGCCGGCGGCAACCAGTGCGCCCGGGCCGACGTTCTTGAACTTCTGAACCAGCGTACTGCTCATACCCACTCCTTTCTTAGCCCTTAAAGCAACGATATGCCTGCAGCAGACATGCCGTCCCCCCGGCACGTCCGATTCCATTACGGGCCTTCTAGGCCTGCAACTGGCATAATGACCGATTTACTTTAGCAGATTAAAGCGTGCGAGTATACAGCGAAGCGGCACGCGGGCAAGGCAATCGGCATGAGACGGAAAAGCGTGATTGCCGGCCCGTTTTCAGGTCAGCCGCCCAAAACGAGTCGCCGAATCAACCCACCGCTGCCGTCTCGCCCTACGACGTCTTCCAGAAATCCTGGATCAAATCTTGGCGGTTGGTGCGGCCCGTTTTCTGCAAGATGTTGTGCACGTGCACCTTCACCGTGCTCAGCGCCACGTGCATCGTGGACGCGATGTTCTGGTTGTCCTTCCCCAGCAACACCAGGTGTAGGACCTCGCTCTCGCGCTCGGAAAGCTGATGGCGCTTCGCGTACAGCATAAGGTTCTCGCTGATCTGCTCGTCTTGCCGCTGATCGCCGCGCATCGGCGGACGATCGAAGCGAAGCTGCAAAACCCGGCGCGCATCCCTTCCTGCAAAGAACGCGCAGCTCATCAGCAACGCCTCTTCCGCATAGTTGCGCTCAGCCGAAAACGTGATGGGGCCCAGCTGAATCACAGGCTCGTTCAGCAGCATGAAGAAGGTCATGTCCTCCAACAGCACGGCCGTGTTCAGAACCGCCACCATCACGTACAGCCACCGATGCTTCCACAGGCGGCTGCGCTCGACATCGTCCTTCGACGAGAAGTAGCGAAACCCCGTGAACAGCAGCATCCAGAACACGAACAGCTCGCGCATGCCGTAGAACAAGAAACGCTGCAAGTCGCCCTCGGGCAGCGCCACCAGCACCGCCACGCTCATCACCGCGAACACAACCCCCGGAGCCACCAAAAGCGCGCGCCTTGTTTCCCCCAGGTAGTCGCATACCAAAAACCAAAACGAGACAAGGAACCCGCCGCCCGTAATAACATTGGTCAGTGATCGTATAACTAGATAGATTTGACCCTGCTCGGAGCCAAGGACATACGAGACAAACTCGTCCTGAAAGACGAACGCGACGTCGAAGAAATAGAACAGAAACGCGAAAAAGGCGAACAGCATCAACCGCTTGCGCGAAACCAAGTACGCCGAAAGACACATGGCCGAAGCAAGGATCGATATCAACAACACAATAAGGGTGACATGGAAGAGCACGAGACCCACAGGCAACTACCTTCCCTTCCGTTCAGTTCTCTCGCATTGTCGGGAACCAGCTCCCATGATACAGCAACGCCTTGCGTTTAGGACGGCATTACCCTCTCTTTGGCAACCTTAGGAAGAAAAATGGTCAGGATATATTAATCAAGCGATCACCTGGGGTTTATCGAAGGTGTAGGGCGGCTTGCAGCACGAGTACACCCTCTATCCATCTATCGATACACCCCCTTTACATCTTTTCTTCACAACCTCCAGGGCGCATGGTGGAGCCAACGCGCCGAGGTATCGCCGCCGAGGCGCGAACTTGGCGAAGATAGCCTCACGTGAGGCACGGCAGGCCCCGGCAAGACGCCGGGGCCCGACGAAAGGAAGAAGGAGGGTTGCAATGGCTGGAGTAAACGTCAAAAGCGAAATCAAGCCTTTGAAGCAAGTCCTGCTGCACCGCCCGGGTAAAGAGCTTCTGAACCTGACGCCGAACACGCTCGAAGAGCTGCTGTTCGACGACATCCCGTTCTTGAAGGTCGCCCAGGAGGAGCACGACGCCTTCGCGCAGGCTCTGCGCGACAACGGCGTTGAAGTGTTCTACCTCGAAGATCTTATGGCCGAGGTTCTGGAGGCCGACCCCGCGCTGCGCGAGCAGTTCCTGAAGCAGTGGATCGAAGAGGCCGGCATCCGCACGGAGCGCTACCAGAAGATCATCTTCGACTACCTGCAGGAGAACTACCCCGATGCCAAGGACTTCGTCCTGAAGACGATGGAGGGCATCAACCTGACCGAGCTGCACACCGACAAGTCGAACTCCCTGGTTGACCTGGTTTCCGAGTCTTCCAAGATGGTCGTCAAGCCCATGCCGAACCTGTACTTCACCCGCGACCCGTTCGCGATGATCGGCAACGGCGTGTCCATCAACCGCATGTACTCCGAGACGCGCAACCGCGAGACCATCTACGGCGAGTACATCTTCAAGTACCATCCCATGCTGAAGGGCACCCCCGAGTACTACAGCCGCTACAACACGTTCCACATCGAGGGCGGCGACATTCTCAACATCAACGATAAGGTTCTGGCCATCGGAATCTCCCAGCGTACGGAGCCCGACGCCATCGACCAGATCGCTAAGAACATCTTCCATGACGAGACCAGCCCCGTCGAGACCATCCTGGCGTTCAACATCCCGAACAACCGCGCCATGATGCACCTCGACACGGTGTTCACCCAGATCGACGTGGACAAGTTCACCATCCATCCGGGCATCATGGGCCCGCTGACCGTGTTCGAGATCACCCCCGAGGGCGACGGCATCAAGGTCCGCGAGATGAACGACACGCTCGAGGCCATCCTCGAGAAGTACGTCGGCTGCCCCGTGGAGCTCATCCCCTGCGGCGGCGGCGACCGCATCGCGGCCGAGCGCGAGCAGTGGAACGACGGCTCGAACACGCTGTGCATCGCTCCGGGCACCATCGTGGTGTACGAGCGCAACGACGTGACGAACAAGGTGCTTGAGGACAAGGGCCTCAACCTGGTCGTCGTGCCTTCCGCCGAGCTGTCCCGCGGCCGTGGCGGCCCGCGCTGCATGAGCATGCCCATCTGGCGCGAAGACTAATCTTTACCCCCTCCATCAGCCCCGGTCCCCACACGCGAACGAGAACCGGGGCTGATGTATGTAGGGCACAGTTACCCCCCCTCGGACGAGCAAGGAGAATCAATGGAAGAAAAGAAGAAGGGCATCAGCCTGTTTGGGCTGATTGGCATGGTCGTCAGCTCGTGTATCGGCTCGGGCGTTTTCGCTTTGACCGGCCAGCTTTCCCAGGTCGCCTCCCCCGGCGGCGCGCTGGTGGCATGGCTTGTGGTCGGCATCGGCTTTCTGCTGCTGGCGCTCTCGCTGAACAACCTGGTGGCAAAGCGCCCCGACCTGCACGGCATTTTCACGTACGCAAGCGAGGGCTTCGGCCCCCTGGCAGGATTCCTTTCCGGCTGGGGCTATTGGCTTTCCGCTTGGCTTGGCAACGTGGCCTTCGCAACGATGATGATGTCCACGGTGGGATACTTCTATCCCGATTTCCTTCCGGGAAACACCGTGCCCTGCATCCTCATCGCCTCGGTGGTCATGTGGCTGCTCACGCTGCTGGTTATCCGCGGCGTTGAAAGCGCATCGTTCTTGAACGCCATCGTCATGGTGTGCAAGGTTGCCTCCATCGGCATCTTCATCCTGTTTGCCCTGTTCATGTTTAACGCCGGCGTGTTCACCGCCGACTTCTGGGGCACGCTGTACAACAACGCCGTCGCCGCAGGCGAATACGGCGCCACGGCCGTGGGCCTGGGCGGCATCGGCGAGCAGGTCATGAACTGCATGATCATCATGATGTGGGTGTTCATCGGCATCGAGGGCGCTGCCGTGGTGTCCTCTCGCGCCGAAAAGAAGAGCGACGCCGGCAAGGCCACCGTTATCGGCCTGGTCTGCCTGCTGGTTATCTACATTGGCGCGTCCGTGCTTCCGTACGGCTACCTTCCCTACACGGAAATCGCCGCCATGGACAAGCCCGCCATGCTGTACGTGTTCGACAAAATGGCTCCGGGCTGGGGCGGCGCGTTCATCTCCATCGCCATCATCATCAGCGTTCTGGGTTCTTGGCTTTCCTTCACCATTCTGCCGGCTGAAACCACCAGCGAAATGGCCGAGCACAAGCTGCTCCCGGCTGGCTGGGGCAAGCTGAACGACAAGGGCGCTCCGCAGTTCAGCCTCCTGCTGGTGGCCGTGTGCACCCAGGTGTTCATGATCATCACCATCTTCAGCCAGGACGCCTACAACTTCGCGTTCAGCATGTGCACGGTGGCCATCGTGGTCACCTGGGCGCTGGCTTCCGCGTTCCAGTGCAAGCACTCCGCGGAAAAGAAGGAGTGGGGCCAGTTCGCCATCGGCGCCATCGCCACCGTGTTCCTGGTGGTGGGCTGCCTCTACAACGGCTGGAGCTTCCTGCTTCTGACCTGCGTCGGCTACATCCCCGGCTTCTTCGTGTTCGCCGCTGCGCGCAAGCAGCAGGGCGTCGGTCTCAAGAAGTCCGAGATCGTTGGCATGGGCGTTATCGCTGCCCTGGGCGTTGCCTCCCTGGTCATGGTGGGCATGGGCATCATCTCCATCTAACCGCACCCGCCCCGCAAGCATCCGGGCGCACCGGATTCGCAAACCAACACGCAAAGGGAGACGGGCTCAGGCTCGTCTCCCTTTTTCAACAAAGGAGGGCTTCGCATGAACATCGCAACCATCGGCGTGGAAGACTGGCTCAACGTGTGGGAGAAAAGCGCCACGTACGACATAGCCCAATCCACCATCGCGTCTATGACCATGGGGGAGATTTTGGCGCTCGACAACGAGGAAGGCGCCACGTTCTACGAGCGCCTGAACCGTGAGAAGATGAACTACGGCTGGATCGAAGGATCGCCCGAATTCAAAGCCGAAGTGGCCAAGCTGTACCGCGCTGGCAATCCGGACAACATCCTGCAAACCAACGGCGCAACGGGCGCGAACCTGCTGGCGCTCATGGCGCTGGTGGAACCCGGCGATCACGTGATTGCGGAATACCCCACCTACCAGCCGCTGTACGAGATTCCGCGCACGCTTGGTGCCGAAGTGGAGTACTGGCACATCCGCCAGGAGCACGACTGGAACCCGGACATCCGCGAACTCGAGCAGCTGATACGCCCCAACACGAAGCTCATCTGCATCAACAACGCCAGCAACCCCTTGGGCACCGTGCTCTCGGCCGACATGCTGCAGCAGATTGCCGACATCGCGCGCTCGGTAGGCGCGTACGTGCTGTCCGACGAAGTGTACCTCCCCTTGCAGGATACGGAGTCGTTCGTTTCCATGGCCGACCTGTACGACAAGGCCGTGGTGTCCAACAGCCTTTCCAAAACGTACTCGGTGCCGGGCGCGCGTATCGGGTGGATCGTCTCCAACGACACGGAATTGGTCGATCGCTTCCGCGTGTACCGCGACTACACGATGATCTGCGACGGCGTGTTCAACGACGCCCTTGCCGTGCACGTACTGAAGAACCGCGAGAAGGTGCTCGAGCGCAACCGGGCCATCGTGCTGAACAACCTGGCTATCGCCCAAGAGTGGATCGACAACGAGCCGCGCGTTTCCTGGGTGCCGCCCAAAGCGGTGTCCACATCCTACATCCAGCTTGACATTCCCGTAGACGACGAGCAGTTCTGCATCGACCTGCTGCGCGATCAAGGCGTGCTGCTGGTTCCCGGCAGTCGCTTCGAGCTGCCGCGCGGCGCGCGCTTGGGATACTGCGCCGCAGAAGCCACGCTGCGCGAAGGCCTTGCACGCCTGAGCACGGCCTTGAGGCAGTTCGACTAGCATCGACCGCGCCGGCGGCAACGCGCGTCCCCTATCTTTTCACGCCCTCTTACGCTTGGCTCGCAAACGCGTCCCGAACGTAAGAGGGTTTTATTTTCCCAGGTCATACGCATGCAAAAACCTTTTGACAGCAAATCCTCGATCCGCGGAAGCCTATGTCGAAATCATTTGGTGGTACCATGGCCAACATCATGGCAGTCTCTTAGCCGTCGAAAGGACGCGCGTGGAACTAAGCAAGCAAATCAAGCGGTATCGGATGCAACGAGGATTGTCCCAGGAAGATTTGGCCGGCAAGATCTACGTATCACGGCAAACCGTCTCGAACTGGGAAACCGACAAGACCTATCCCGACGTGCAAAGCCTGCTGCTCCTAAGCGTTCTGTTCGACGTCACTATCGACGAACTGATCAAAGGAGACATGGAAGCCATGAAAGAAGCAGTCGAACACGACGGAAAGAAACTGAACGCCCTGGGACTCGTCATGCTCGCGTTCGCCCTTGCAGCCGTGGTGATGGTCGTAGGGGGCATCTCGTTTTGGGGCTGGGGCATCGTGCCCAGCACGATCATCGCCCTCTTGCTCTACGGCGTTGCCATGGCGGCCGCCATGGCAGCCGAGCGCCTTAAAAAGCAGCATGACTTGGTGACGTACCGCGAGCTCCTGGCCTTCCGAAAAGGCCAGCCCGTCGACCGGGACTGCCGAAGCAGCAGGCGCGCTCGCGAGCATCGTCCGCTTAAAACCGCCCTGTTCATGCTTATCGGAGCCTCGGTCGGCGCCTGCCTCGGCTACTTCGGCTTCATGTTCTTCGGATAAGCGGTCACGCCTCCTCCTCGACGAGCATCCCCCGAAGCAACTCCTCGCGCAGTGCGAGGCGGGTTCGGGTGAACTCGGGATCGACGTAGCGCAGCCGCTTGCCCGTCAGGTTCGCTATCTGACGGGCAAGCCGGTTGAACGCGCCGCCATCCATCACCTGCTTTCGCGAGACGGTCAGCACGGTGAATCCCAGCGAGACGAGCGTTCCGCGCCGGCGCGCATCGCTCTCCTGCCGCTCGGGATCGAGATGGTACCGCGCGCTATCGTATTCGGCCGCTAGATTCGAGCCCGGCCAGCACAGATCGCATTCGCAGTACCTTCGATCCGCGAGTTTCCTTATATGGGTAGGCACGTCCACACGGTAGTTAAACTGCGGCTTCTCGATCCCGTATCCGCCCAGCCGATACGGCAGGCACAGCAGAAGCGCCAGCACGGTCTCCATCGGAGACGCGGCGTTCTCCATCACGAAGCCCAACGCGCGCAGCGCCTCCGTGCGCCCATAGGCGTACTCTGCACTCTCGACGAACGCTCGCAGCTTGGCGACCGACGTCAGCGGAGCCTCCCGTCGAACCGCCGGACCGCTGTCAACATGAACGTACGTACCACAGAGCTCGCAGCCAAGCTGGATGAGCCGAGCAAGGCTCAGCTTGCTCGCCATCTGCAAAAGCAAAATTCCGGCGCGCTCACGAAGAATCCTTGCCCCGCGTCCACCACCGACTCTTCCGGCAACGAGCTTCGCACGTGGCAGACGATGCTCCCCGTTTGAGTCCGCGCCGATGCGCTGCCGACGAGCGCATGCACCGGAATACTGTATCCACCCGGTCGACGATTGCCCGCAGAAAGACGCGGCTTCTCCTGCGCCTGCAGCGCTTTTCGAGCGCGTGCGGTGGCTGACCGGCGCTTTTTCAACCCCTGCAGGAATCGAGGGCCGACCGTGCGCCAGTATTCCAGAGCCGATTCGTATCCGATGATCACAGCCATACGCGCATCATACGCCTTTTGGCAGAGATTAGAAGGTTTGCGGCTCATGAACGCGAGAAATTCTGCCTATAGCGAGCAAGTGATCACATAATGCCTGGCCGCAGATTTCATCTTCCCTTTTCGTGCGCGTCGTCGCGAGCCAAAAGCCACAAACCTAGGAATCTCTGCCATTTTCGAGCCCTCCGCGGGACGCTACCCAGATTGCCATCCCGTACGCCGTTTGCGCGCAGGCTGCCTGCACGCACGTCGCCATCCCGTACGCTGTTTGCACGCACGTTGCCATCCCGTACGTTGCCTGCACGCACAGGTGCCCCGGCCAACGCAGGCCGGGGCACCTGCAATCCTGCGGAAGCCGCGGCCCCTACTTCGCCTTGGCCGCGTCCTCCGTCTTGCCGCTTACGCTGGCGGCGCTGCGCCCGCCATGATCGAACCCGGTGTTGATGACGCCCTGCGTGTTGCCCGTCACGAATCGAGCCTTGCTCAGCGTATCGATTTCCTTCTTGATGTCCTCCACCAGCTTGACGCACAGCTGCATCGAGAAGTCCTGGCGCGCCACCACGCGCTGCACCGTCGTTTCCTGCAGGTCGGCGGGCATCGGGTACGCGGGCACCAGCCACCCGTTCATGCGCAGGCGATCGGACAGGTCGTACAGCGACCACGCCACGTCCGCATCTTCCTTCAAACCCCAGCACACAATGGGAATGTGGCCAGCATCTTCGTACAGCTCGAACATGCCCATGTCCTTGATCTCGGCGGCAAGGTAGCGGGCCACGTCAAGCGTACGTTCCTGGATTTCCCGGAACCCCTCGAAGCCGTTGCGCATCAGCACGTAGTACTGCCCCACAATCTGGGAAGCCGAGCGCGAGAAGTTGATGGCCATGGTTGCCTCTTCGCCGCCCAGGTAGCTCACCCAGAAGATCAAGTCCTCGGGCAGCGCTTCCTTGCTGCGCCAGACGACCCAGCCGATGCCCGGATAAACCAGGCCGTACTTATGCCCGGAGCAGTTGATGGACCACACGTTCTTCAAGCGGAAGTCCCACTCCAGGTCAGGCTCCACGAACGGCGCGAACATACCGCCCGACGCACCGTCCACGTGGATGCGAATCGGCAGCTTCGGGTGCTCCTGGTTGTACGCCTCCACCAGTTCGTTCAGCTTCTTCACGTCGTCGAACTTGCCGGTATATGTAATGCCCAGAATTGCCGTGATGCCAATGGTGTAGTCGTCCACATAGTTCATGACCGTGTCCATGTTGAGCGACAGATGGTCCTTCTCAAGCGGAACCAGGCGCATCTCGATATCCCAGTAGCGACAGAATTTTTCCCAACACACCTGATAACCCGACGAAATGACCAGGTTCGGACGCGTGGCGGAATAGATGTCCACCCCGGCTGCCGCAGCCAGCTTCTTCCACCGGAACAGCATGCCCAAGCCGCCCAGCATGCATGCCTCAGACGACCCGACGGTCGACGTGCCCATGGGCTGCTCGTTCGAATCGGCATGCCACAGGTCGCCGATCATGGCCACGCAACGGTTCTCCAAGTCGGCCGTCATGGGGTATTCGTCCTTGTCGATGGCGTTTTTCTCCATGGTCTCGGCCATGATCTTCGTGGCCATGGGCTCCATGTACGTCTGGCAGAACGTGGTGAGGTTCTGCGTTGCGTTGCCTTCGATGGACAGGTATTCCTTGATCATCTCGTAAGCGATGCGCGGCTCGACCGGCTTGTCGTTCATCTTCATGAGCGGCATCTGCGCATCGCTTGCCTCAGACCCGAAGATAGGTGTCAAGTAGCGCGTTCCCTCGTCCATGTTCTCCAAAATCTTGCTCGTAGTAGATTGCTTGTCCATGATGAGCCTCCTATGCATCCTTTGTTGTATGGTGCTTGTCATTGCCGCGCGCCAAGTCCTGGAGGCGCGCATTCGCGGCAGCAGCCGCAACGCCCGCACCGCCGGACACGCCCGTGCCCGCCGCTGCTCCCGGTCCCGCAGGGCCATCGGAAGCAGCCTCTTCCGGCGCCCACCGGTGCCGCAGCGCGTAAATCGCAAACGGAATAGCCACCGAGACCGCGAACGCCACCACCAGCGTTGTTTGGTACACGAGGTTCGCCTGATCCGAAAGGTTCGACGACGGGAAGAACGATATGATCAGCGTTGCCACCGTCATGAACAGCCCCGCCCCCGCCACAACAGCCTTGAACGGCGTGCCTCCGGGAAGCTGGAACGACCGCTGCAGGTTCTTCTTCTTGAAAACAAGGACGAAGTACCCCAGGAAGAACAGCACGTATCCCACCAGGTAAATGACCACCGTCAAGCCGATAGCCGTCAGGTACCCCACCGACGAGCTCGAGCCGCCGGAAAGCGCGATGGAGCCGCACAGTACCGCGTCCCACACTGTTACGATGATCGCCTGAATCACGACCGTCTTCACGCTCACGCCATGCTTGTTCACCTTTTTGAACGACGGCGGAAGAATGCCGTCATGCGCGGTATCCAGAAGCGCGCGCGACGGGCCTACGATCCATGCGGAAATCTCCGCCAAAACGCCCAACGCCAGCAACAGGGCAACCACGAACACGACCCACTCCATAGAAGGGCCGATATGCGTCACGAAGATAGCGCGGAACGCCTCGATCACGCCGAACGATAGGTTGCCGTCCAGAACGGATGCCGGCAGCGTAGTGGCAACGGCCAGCCCGCCCAGCGCGTCCAACGCAATGGTCAGCACCGCTAGAACGATCATGGCCAACGGGTAGTTTCGGTTCGGGTTCTGCAGCTCGTTCACGTGCGAAGCCGATGCCTCGACGCCCATGTACGCCAAGATGAACGACGCAAAAATAACCAGCGTGTCAACCTTCGTGAAATCGGGAACGAACGTGGCAGCATCCATGGTGATCTGAGATACGCCGCCCGTGGCGAAGTAGTAGATCAACCCTACGAGCAGCACCAAGACCGGCACCAGAATGCCGCCGATGAAGCCGACCTTCGAAATGCGCGCCGTGAACTTCGTGCCGCCCAGCTGCGTCAACGTAAGAATCCATACGATGGCCGCCACGCCGAAGAACATCACCAACGGGTTGTCGTACAGCGCGTCCCATTTGACCACGTACGCCAATGCCGCCAAGATGAAAAACGCCATGGTCACGAACCCTACGGTAATTTGGAACCATTGGAAGAACAAGGCCGCAAAGCCCCAACGCCTCCCTAGCGTATTGCCGACCCAGGCAAAAATGCCGCCCGATTCCCACCCCTTGACCGTGGCCATCTCCGCCGCGCACATCGCAACGGGCAGAAACCACAGAATTCCGCCGATGATCAAAAAGAACACCAGCTGAAAACCTGACGAGGCGAACGAGGGGTACTCGTACACCGTCATCACCATGGATGCGGTGATAGCGAAGAACCCGAAGAACGTCAGGGATCGCGTAAACGAGGGCCTGCTCGCTTTGCCTACGGGACCCGGATCGGCTGCGGCAGCTGCCGCTTGTCGACGAGGTTCGCTCATACTGCTTCACTCCTTCCTTTGCACCTGCGCGCGCTTCTACGGATTGCTGCAAATCGGCACGCGAGCGCACGGTCGCGCGTGCCTGCAACCGTTGTATCAAAGGAAGGAGTCGCAAAAGCAGCGACGGGAAGGCGTTAACCTTCCCGTCGCTGAAACGTTGGCTGTAGATTGCTTGCTACCGGGCGGCGCGCCCGTACACCTCGATCGCCGAAGCAAGCAGCTCGGATGCGAACAAAGACACGTCGTAGCCTTCGGAAATGGCGGCTACGGCAGCGCCGTCCACGATGGTGCCCACCATACGCGGCGGCATGTCGATCTGCGCGTGCGAGAGAATGCGACCAATAGCGGCGTCCAACGAAACGCGGCCCTTCTGGTACGCTTCGGTAACCACCTCGGATTCGGCAGCGGCGATCAGCTGAGCGTAGTGAGCCGAAGGAACAACGCTGTCATCCGGCAAGCACGCGCGAATCAGCAGGTCAACCACATGCTTGCGGCACTCTTCGACCTCCATGCCCTCCGCCGCCGACGCAGCCTTCTCCGCACGCTCCGCCCAAAGCTGTATGTTGTAACGGCCCGCCTCATGAAGAAGCTGTGTCACGGAATCAAAGTAGTAGCCCACCGAGGACGATGCGGCCCCTGCCCATTTCGCCACCTTGCGGTACGTGACCGCCTTCGGTCCCTGCTCGCGCAAAAGCGCCGCGGCCGCAAGAACCAACGATGTGCGCGTGATTTGCGCCTTCAACGATTTAGGCGTTTGCGTTGTCTCGCTCATAGGCCCTCCATCACCTCGGCGGCACGCCTTCGCGCCGCCTTGTGCACGGACGCCGTTCGAGCCAGCAAGCTCGAACGGCGCCGCTTCTTTCATGCCTTGTTGTGCAGCAAGCACAACCCTTAAAACAGCAGCTCAAAGAGCCTATACGTCGGCCAGATCCTTGCCCGTGTGCTCGTGCGACAGAATCATTGCAACAAGCGCCAGGCAGGACACGCCCACCATGTACCACGCCGGAGCCAGGTTGGATCCGGTGGCGGCGATCAGCGCCGTAGAGATAAACGAAGCCGATCCGCCGAAGATCGCATTGGCCATATTGAAGGACAGCGCGAAACCGGTGTAGCGCACAGCCGTGGGGAACGTCTCGGTCAGATAGCTGGACAGCGTACCGTCGTTGATGGTCAGCGCCAAGCAGAGCACCAGCTCAACAGCCAAAACGATGAAGAAGTCGGCCGTGTTGAGCAGCATGAACGCCGGCACCGTCAAAACGATGAACGACACGCACGCAATGATCAGCATCTTCTTGCGGCCGAACTTGTCGGACAAATGACCGCTTCCGAAAATGAACGCCACGTACACGATCAAGCTGATAGTAGTGATCAGCGACGACTGGCTCGGATCCATGCCCACGGCCGTCTCCAGATACACGGGCAGGTACGTAAGCACCACGTAGAAGCCCACTGCGTTCAGCACGCAGGCGCCGAAGGAGATGAAAAGCTCCTTGGAGTGATGGCGGAACAGGTCGCGAATGGGATGGTTCGAGTCGTCGGTTTTGTCGATGGCCTTCTGCATCTCCTGATACGTCGGAGAATCCTCAAGCTTGGTACGAATGTAGTGCGCAATCAAGCCAAGCGGACCGGCCAGCAAAAACGGAATGCGCCAGCCCCAATCGTTCACGGCCTCGGTAGGAAGCACCGAGTACATGATGGTGGCGAACGTCGAGCCGACCAGCAAGCCGACCGCCGTCGACGCCGGTACGAGCGAGCAGTACACGCCGCGCTTGTCCTTCGGCGCATACTCGGCCAAAAACGTTGCAGCACCTGCGTATTCGCCAGAAGCCGAGAAGCCCTGAACCATGCGGAGCAACAGCAGCATGATAGGAGCCGCCAAGCCGATGGTCAGGTAGCCGGGCAGCAAGCCAATGCAGAACGTGGCGCCCGTCATCAAGAAGATCGAGGTGGACAGCGCCCACTTGCGACCCTTCTTGTCGCCCATGCTGCCCCAGAAGATAGCGCCGATCGGGCGCAGAAGGAACGACAGTGCGAACACGGCAAACGTTTGCATAAGCGCAAGTGCCGGGTCGTCGTTCGGGAAGAACACGTTTGCGATCACAATCGCGAAGTACGAGTACGTAGCGTAATCGAACCATTCGATGAAGTTGCCAAGAAAGGACGATACGGCTACCTTTTTAAGCGTGCCTTGTGTGTCAGAATTAGCTTTCATGGTAATCCCCTAAGAAATGAACGGCCACGTCAGAAAGAAACGCAGACCGCCGGCGTATAAGTTGCTCCATTGAAGCCCCCTAACAGTCGGGAAAACGCCTTTACTGAGGTTATAATACCCCAAGTGCCTCCGCTTCAATGCAAGTCGTTACTTAACGTATCGCGAATTGGGAGCGAGGGGCACCGATGCCAGCCCCATTTCGGCATCGGGAAAAGGGGGACCCGCTTATTGCAGCATAAGCGGGTCCTTTGCACAAATAGACTATCAGTACTCGTCAAGCAGATCCGCTTGCGCCTTGCTGGCGCGGAAGATAAAGGACTTCTTGGCCTTCTGGCCGCCCTGGGCCAGCTTGGCCAGGATGACCCTCTTCAGGCGCGGGTAGTCGCGCATGCCGTACCAGGCGAACGCCGTGCCGCCCGTGTACGCTTCCACGATGCTGTGGACGGGCAGGCTCGCGTCGCGCTTGGCGTCGAGCGCCAGGTACTCCTGGATCTCGTCGGCGCACAGGTCGCGGATGACCTCGGCGCTGATCTCCAGGTCGTGGGCCAGCTGGTTGAGCTGGTAGTCCACCTCGGCGGCGTCGGCATGCGGGAAGTACGTCACGTCGTAGGTCACCGCGGACAGGCCGGAGGCCTTCGCGAACCCGAGCAGATCGGCAAGCGACATCATCTGCACGTGGTCCTCGGTGCGCTCGGCGATGTCGAGCTCGGCGGCGAATCCCTGGAAGCCGTTGCCCTCGAACGCGGCGCGCAGCTCCTCTTCAGTCAGCGGAGCTTCGAACTCCATCTCGGTGGCGATGTGAGTCAGGTTGCTCGTGATCTTCATAAACCACACCTTCCTTTCCGGTTATGGGTTACCGCTTGATAGCGGAAAGGCATGCACCCGGAAATCGGGTGCATGCCGCCAAACCTACTGCAGGTGCTCCTTGGCTTCTTCCTCGTCCAAGCGAGCGGCAAGATTCTCGCGAATCTCTTCCTCTTTCCTCTGCTTGCGAGCGGTGAGCATGCCCTTGATGGAGGGGATAGCGCCGCCGCCGATGATGAGGATACCGCCAAGAATCGTGTTGATGGTCAAGGCTTCGCCGAACACAACCAGGCCCACGAAGATGGCCACGGGAACTTCCCAGTACGCGATGGTGCCGTAGTCAGCAGCCGGCAGGTTGCGGCCAGCCACCAACAGGAAGCCCAGAGCCAGAGGACCGCAGATGACCCAAAGAAGCAGGGCGCCGATCCAGTTGAATGCGGTGAAGTGAATGTTGAGAGCCCAGTTCTCCATGCCGGGGTTTGCACCCAGGGCGTTCAGCACAACGGTGATGGCGCCGGCACCGAGCACGGCGAAGATGAAGTTCCACACGCCACGAGCCGTGGTGTCGGCATCCTTGCGGTAGCCGTTGAAGAACATCGAAGCGCCATAGAAGAAGCCGGAAGCCAAACCGAATGCGTCGCCGAGGCCCTTCTGCGGGAACTCAGGCGTGGACGGAACCAGGTTGAAGTCTACGAAGAAGCCGGACTCGTTGAAACCCATCAGGTTGTTGCCGAACAACATACCGATGAACACTGCCACCAGGCATACCCACTGCAATGCAGACATGGGTTCCTTGCGGAAGATGCGAGCGAGCACTACGCAGACGACAGGGCCGATGTAGATGAACAGAACGGCGTTCGAGATGGTGGTCAGCAGCGTGGACGTTACGTAGCACGCCAGCGACATGCCGATCATCAAACCGCCCAGCGCGATTGCCGGGGTCAGCTTGAGCTTCTTGAACGTCTCAACCTTGCCCGTAGCGAACATGATGACGACGAAGAACAGCACGCCCATGCTCATGCGGCCCACGGCCATCAAAGCGCCGATGGAGTCACCGGCGTTCAGGCCCATCGCTCCGTCGAACATGTCCGTACGAGTTGCCCAGCGGCTGAACAGGGGCACCAAGCCCATGCCCGTCGCCGAGATCAGCATGGCAATGGTGCCAAGGCCGATCTTCATCTCGTAGCCGGTCGAGCCGTCATCGGCCGTTGCGGTCTTGATTTCCTTGTTAGCGTTGTCTGCCATTGGTCCTCCTTAAACCAGTAGCAACAAAATAATCCCCTCTACCCCTCCGCAACTCGTGCCATGCGAGACCGAATTAGGGATGCGACAGCCCTATTCGACCTTATATGGCCGAATCACACATGCGGTAGTTGTAGGTTGGAACCAAAAAGGGGACCTGACTCTTATTCGGAACCAGATCCCCTTTCTGTTGTACGAGACTACTCTTGCTTCAGCAAGGGTTGGTCAGGTTAAGCGACTAGTCGTTCCACATCTCCGGACGGACCAGGGTCGGGTCGGCGACGCGGTTCGGGAAGTAGTCGAGGCACTCGCCCTCGCGGTAGACGTCCGCCGTGGAGCAGTGCAGGCCGCCGCCGAAGGCGTAGGCGCCGCGCAGGTCGACGGGGATGACGTTCATGCCGAGCTTGTCCATCTCCTCCTGCTGGTAGACCTCGGAGGCCTCCACGATGACCGTCTTGGGGTCGAGGACCAGGCAGTTCATGGACAGCCACACGGAGCTGTAGCAGAACTCGGGCGGCTCGGAGTGCGCCGGCTGGGCGGCGTCGACGATCTGCCAGTCGTTGGCCTCGAAGATCGCGCGCTGCTCCTCGGGCAGCTTGCGCTGCGGGTTGTTGATGATCAGGCCCGGGCGCAGCGGCACGAAGGTCGCGTCGATGTGGATCGGGTACGGGTCGCCGGGGAAGTTCACGGCGTGCACGCGGTACTCGGGGTAGTAGCGCTGGAACCAGTCCATGGCCGTGCGGTTGGTGGTCAGGCCGTGCTGGATGAACAGGTCCTTGCCCATGCGCATGACGTCGGCGGCGTCCCACATCGGCTCGACTTCCGTCGTGACGAAGTCCTTGTTGGCGGTGCGCACCAGGCGCTCCTCCAGGCTGATCTTCTCATCGTAGTAGTTGTGCTTGTAGGACTTGTCCGTCAAGCGGGGACGGGGGGCCTGGGTCCACAGGAAGTCCGGGTCCTCGTCGAAGTACTGCTTCATCAGCGGCCAGTAGGCCAGGTACTCGAAGTAGCGGCAGCGGAAGGAGTTGGCGGAGGCCATGATCTCGTTGCCGATGGTGAGCAGGATGTCGCGGGGCGGCATGCAGGTCATCATGGAGTCGTTGCGGAAGTCGGGCGTGCCGATGGCCTGGTTCCACTGCAGGGGCGTCGGGCGGTCGACGACCACGCCGCGCTCCTCGAGCGCCTTCACGAGGTTCTCGAGGCAGGCGTTGCCGACCTCGACCGTGCGCAGCGGGCGAAGGCCCCACATGCCGCGCATCTCGGAGTCGACGGGCACCTTCTCGGAGGTCGCGGGCTCCTCGGGCGGGATGACCGAGTTGTCGCAGAGGCCGACGATCACGCGCTTCAACGGATCCCAGTCGTTCCAAGAATTGACTATCTTCGCCATGACAGTCTCCTTTCTCCGGCAGCGCATCCTGCGTTGCCTAAAATGGGTGGCACACTATTGTGTACTGCAGCTCAGCCGGCAAAAGTGCCGCGGCTGCAGGAGAACTTTGGAGACAGATGGTTCATGAAAGCTCCTCGGAATCCTACCGTGGCATGTTTGCCAGATTTGCCGATGAGCAAGTTATACCATCTTTTTTGTTCACCTGCAACATGAAATTTACGAATAGTTTTAACCATTTTGAAATCATTATTGTTCAACTGCACAATAATTGAGAACGCGCTATTTCGGGCCATTATGCAATTTTTGCCCCCATATTGGATATTTCCCGATTATATTCAGAAGCGCTCGTATAAAACGTGAAAAAATTGAAGGGGCATGCACAACGATGCGGCTCTAAAACGCCCTGCAAACCGTCCCTGCATGCACAATATCGAAGCAAAAAAATTTATTGCCAACTTTAAGCAGGGTGCAAGAAAAAGCACAGAGTTGAGCACCTTGCCAAAACGAATCGGTTTTGGGCGCGCGGCCGAGCAGCATGCCGCACGGCGCAGCGCACCGCAAAATCCTCGAACAAGGGCGCGTCCCACCGCAAGCACCGGGACGCGCCCTTGCCCGCTAGTAATATCGGTAATAAGCGGCGCAGCTGCCTTCGCTTGAAACCATGCATGGACCCACAGGGTTTTCGGGCGTGCATACCGTGCGAAACAGCGGGCACTCGTCAGGCGCCATGATGCCGCGCAGCACGTCGCCGCAACGACAGCCCTTCGGATCCTGCGTAGGCTCCACGGACGGCGCAAAGCGTCTTACGGCATCGAACCGAGCGAACCGCTCGCGAATGCGGTACCCCGATCCAGGTATCTCCCCCAACCCGCGCCACGTAGCGGGACAGGTCTCGAACACCTCGTCGATGGCCGCCAGCGCAACGGGGTTGCCCTGCGGCATGACGCCGCGCGCATACGCTATCTCGATGTCTGCGCGACCCTCGTGAAGCTGACACATGATCATGGCGATGCCTTGCAGCACGTCAACGGGTTCGAACCCAGTGATGACTCCCGGAATGCCGTACTTCTCAGCCAGGAAGCGGTACGGCTCCACGCCGATGATGGTGCTTACGTGGCCAGGCAGGATAAGCGCGTCCACCGAAAGGCGCGGATCGTTGATGATGGCCTCCAGCGCGCCCGGCATGTTCTTGTGCGCGGCGAACACGCTGAAGTTCTTCAGGTCCAGCGCGGCGGCTCGCTTGATGGCCATGGCCACCAAGGGCGTCGTGGTCTCAAAGCCCACTCCCACGAACACGATCTGGCGCTCGGGCTGCTGCTGCGCCAAGGCAATGGCATCGAGCGGCGAGTACACGATCTGCACGGAACGTCCCGACGCCTGCTCTTTAAGCAGGCTCGACGTTGAGCCTGGCACGCGCGTCATGTCGCCGAAGGTGGCAATGGTGACGTTCGGGACGCGCGTGAGCGCGATCACCGTGTCGATATCCTTGTTCGAGGTCACGCACACCGGGCAACCGGGACCCGATGCCAACCGCACGCTTTCGGGCATGAGGTTCCGAATGCCGTTGCGCGCGATAGCCACCGTGTGGGTTCCGCACACCTCCATGAGCGTAGCGCCCTGGACAGGCGCTAGCTTGCCTATGGAGTCGATCAAACCGCGCGCCAGTTTCGGATCCTTGAACGCTGCCAGCTCTTGTTCAAGATTGGCCATGGCTCCCCCTAGGCAGGAATCTCGTCGCCGGCAAGATCGGGAAACTCCCTGATCAGATCAATGGTTTCCTGAGCAAAGTCGGGGTCGACCACCTCGATGGAAAACCCTGCATGCACCAGCACGAAATCACCGACGGCCGCCTGCGGCGTCAAGTCAAGGGATATGTCGCGCGTCACGCCCAAGATGTCGACCGTTGCCAGACGATCGTCTTTGAGCTCGATCACTTTCGCGGGTATTGCCAAGCACATGGTCATGCCTTCTTTCTTATATATGCGAGCGCTACGCTTGCCCGCCCTCGTCGTTCGAGGCCCATGCTACCACAGCCTGGCCGAAGGAAACGCAGCCGTCGTTGGGCGGCAGATCGCGGTTGACGGCAACCGTGAAGCCGGCCGCCTCCAAGGAAGCGAGCGCGCGTTCAACCAGGTAGCGATTCATGAACACGCCACCGGAAAGGGCCACCACGTCGATGCCGTACAGCCCGCGAACCAGTTCCGCCGCCGCAACGACAGCCTGGGCGAACGCGTCATGGAAGCGACGGGCGATCAGGGAAACGGGCACGCCGGCGGCCTTGTCGTCAAGCAGTGCTTCGAAAGCAGGGGCCGCGTCGAACAGGACGACCGACGTGTCCTGCGCCGTGCTGCTCTCGGTTGCCGTGTTCTTAATCACCGCGATAGCGTAGCGATCGCCCGCATCGGAATCGGACGCCTTGCCGTTCGCATCGGGCGAAGCCGGGGCGGCAAGAGCGCCTTCCAGCAAGATAGCCGGTTCGCCTTCGTAGCGCGACTCCGCGCACACCCCCAAAAGGGCGCTCGCCGCGTCGAACAAGCGGCCGACCGACGAGGTCATGGGCGTGTTTATCCCTTGCTCGATCATCTGGTCGCACAAAGCGGCCTGCGGCCCCAGCGCCGCAAGAACGTCCGCCGCCGCAGGATGCTCCAGCAGGTCGAATGCCCACAGCACGCCGTACGCCATGCGCAGCGGGTGCTTCACCGCGGCCGCACCGCCCGGCATGGGCACGTACGCGAAGTTCGCGAACCGCTCGAACGCCGACGCATTGGCCAGGAGCACTTCGCCGCCCCAGATAGCCCCGTCAACGCCATAGCCCGTGCCGTCGAAGGCGATTCCGCACGCGGGACCGAACAGCCCGTGCTCTCCCAACACCGACGCAACGTGCGCGTGATGATGCTGCACCTCGACCAGCGGAACCTGGCGCGCGGCGCTTTCCTCGTGCGCCCACTTCGACGTCAGGTATTCGGGATGCAGATCGCACGCCAAGCGCTGCGGGGAAATCTCGAACAGCTGCTGGTAGCGATCCTTCGCCGCCAGCCACGCATCGTAGGTTTCGGCGTTTTCCATGTCGCCGATATGCTGCGACACGAACGCTTCGGCGTCGCGCGTCAGGGTGAAGGTGTTCTTCTGCTCGGGACCCACCGCCAGGATAGACAGCGCTTCTCGTTTGCCCTGCCGGCTGGCAGCCGCAGGGCTTGCCGCAGCCTGGTCTTCCTCCGGCTTAGGACAAGCCAGCGAAAGCGGCAACGGCGCATACCCGCGAGCACGGCGGATGAACTGCACTGCATCGCCCGCACCACCAGCGCTGATGACGCGCACAACCGAATCGTCGTAGCGGGTGCGGATGGCGCGATCGTGCCCCAAGAACGCGTCCGCAATGCCGAACAGCTTGCCGTACGCGTCTTCGTCGTCGATGACGATGGGTTCGTCGTGCACGTTACCCGACGTCATTACCAGCAGGGGAACAAGGCCCCGTCCCTGGTCTTTCGAGCTGCCTGCATGGGCGAAATCGTGCAGGAGCAGGTGCTGGACGGGGGTGTAGGGCAGCATCACGCCCAGCTCGGAGAGACCGTCGGCAAGGCCGGGCGCCACCTGCGCGTCGGCGCGCTTGCGCAGCAAGACGATGGGTCGAGACGTCGATGCGAGCACGCCCGCCTCGGCTTCGTTCACCTCGCATACGGCGCGCGCCGCCTTGACGTCGGCCGCCATGACCGCAAGTGCCTTGCCTTCGCGATGCTTGCGCGTGCGCAGCAGCGCAACCGCGTCCGCGTTGTTGGCGTCGCACACCAAGTGAAACCCGCCCAGGCCCTTCACGGCGATGATCTTGCCTGCCAGCAGCAGCTCGACGGCGCGCGCGAAAATCGCATCGCTCTGCTCGCGCGTCGCCCCCCACAGCGCCTCGGTTAACGGAGCGTCGACGGCCCCGCCCTCGTGCTCGCGCCAGCTGATATGCGGACCGCACTCGAAGCACGCATCGGGCTGCGCATGGAAACGACGGTCAAGCGGGTCGGCGTATTCCGACGAACAGCGCGCGCACATGGGGAAATCCTTCATGGACGTGCTCTTGCGATCGTAGGGCAGCTTCTCGATGATAGTGAAGCGCGGCCCGCAGTTCGTGCAGTTTATAAAAGGATAGCGATAGCGGCGGTCGTTCGGGTTGAACAGCTCGCGCGCGCAATCGTCGCACGTTGCGAGATCGGGCGAGACAAGCGTGGTTCGCTCGACTTCGCCCGCATCGGAAAACCGAATGTCGAACGACTCGAAGTCTTCCAGCGGAACTTCCTTGAGCTCGATCTCGTTCACCTGCGACGCCGCCGGCGGGTTCTCCGACAGCTCTATCACGAACTCGTCAAGCAGCTTCGAATCTCCTTCGGCATGGATGAACACGCCGTCGGTAGCGTTCAAAACCCATCCGTTGATCAGGTATTTTTTAGCCAAACGATAGACGAAGGGGCGGAAGCCCACCCCTTGTACGATACCTTTGACTTGTATGTTGAGCGCTTCTTTCATGAATACGCCTCCCAAAGATTATCGCGCGTCAAGTTCCTCCAGAATGCTCGTGACCACCTCGGCCAGCGCTCGCAGGGTCACGCCCGAGTTGTCGGGCAAGTGCAGGTGCACTACGCGCCGACCGCGCTCGGCCAGCGTGAGCAGGTCGCCCGAAGCCTGCGCTTTCGCCAGCGATCCCAGGCTTTCGGCCTCCTGCTTGAGCGGGATGTCCTTCAGCTCGTCTGCCGACAGGATCAAGAACACGCCGCAGTTCGGACCGCCCTTGTGAAGCTGACCCGTGGAATGCAAGTAACGAGGTCCCACTTCCAAGCACGATACCACGCCGCGCTTGTCGGCTACGCCATGACGAATGGTCTCGAGCGCTTCGCGCCGACCTTCGCCGGTAAACGGCAAGAACGCGTTGAGCGCGAAGAAATCGCCCGGCTGGATGCTGCTCAGCAGCGCGCGCAAGGCACCGCGAATGTCGGTGCAGTCTTTGAAGCAGGGCGCCAAGCGCACCTCGGCTTCGCCCATGAGCACGTCCCCGATGAAGTCCTGAACGAAATCGGGCTCAGGCTGGCCGTCCCGCAGAATGTCGAGCACGACCGCCTTAGCCGACGCAACGTCGGGCTGATCGAAGGGGCACACGCGCATCAGGTAGCCGCACATGGCGATAGCGCATTCCCACATCACGAAATGCTCGGCCAGCTCCTCGACGGAGTCGATCCGATAGTTCTGGCGAGGGATAGCGGGGTCGATGTAGGACAGGCTCATCTCGAAGTTGCGGCGCTCGTCCCACAAGTCCGTCTTCGTCAGGTACGTGATGACGCTGCGATCGCCCGGATCCTTCTTGAGCAGCAGCGTGTCAACCTCGATGTTCGGCAGGATGCCCTGGCCTTCCTTGCCCAGGCTCTCGGCCACCAGCTGCTCGATCCACAAGCCCAGCACGCGGCCGCGCTTCTGCGTCAAGAACGAGAACTTGTTGCGACCCTGCAGGTAGTTGTCGTACAGGAACGCCGCAAGCACGATGGCCGGGTTGTCGATGGCGTCTTCGCTGCACTGATGCTCGGCTTCGACCGCGTGCCGCATAAACTCCTGAAGATCGATGCCCACAAGCGCTGCGGGAAGCAGGCCGAACACCGACAGCGCCGAGAAGCGCCCGCCCACCGTAGGTTCGCCGGAGAACACCGCAGCCCAGCCCTCTTCGCGCGCCTGGCGCTCAAGCTGGGAGCCGGGATCGGTGATGGCAACCAAATGCTGCACCAGCTCTTCCTCGCCGATGCGGTCGGCTACCGCATCGCGCACGGCGCGCAGAGCCAGACGCGGCTCGATGGTGCCGCCGCTTTTCGACGAGATGATGAACAGCGTGGTGTGCGGGTCGGCTTCGGCGAGCATCGCCCGCACGCGCACCGGGGAATCGGAGTCGAGCGTGCGGAACGTGACCGCAGACGAGTCCGGCTTGTTGTACTTGGTAATGGTCATGGGAGCCTGCGTGGAGCCGCCTTGCCCAATGAGCACGACCGTTTCGAGGCCCTGCGCGATGATCGAGTCGGCGAACGACTGGATCTCGGACAGAGGACAAGGCGGATTGCTTGCAAGATCCGTCCATCCCATATAGTTCTCGGCGCATGCGCGCGCTTCTTCGGAAAAGCCGTACAGAGTAGCATCCTTCGCGTGCAGCCTGCTGGCTACGCACTCTTTCACGAGTATCTTTGCGGAAGGATACAGTTTTTCCATGTCACCGGACAGCATGATACCTTCTTTCACGTAAGTCTTTTCATTCTAGCAAACGCAGGAGGTCAGCGCGTATAAGAGGAGATTTCTTGTGGTGGACTTGTGAACGATCGTCTAGTTCTTTTGTATCAATTTTATTGATTTTTATTTTTAATTAATATAAAGTATCGTTTAAGAAACGGGCGTTGCGCCCGTTCAAAACAAGAGGGAGGAAGCACCATGTCCGAGATCACCAGACGAGATCTTTTGAAGGGCGCCGCTGTGGGAGCAGCATCGGTTTCGACGTTGGGGCTGCTTGCGGCATGCGCCAACGAAAGCCAGCCCGCCAGCACGGATCAGCCCGCCGCCTCGACCGATCCCGCAGCCGCGCAGTACACGGCCGAGGTGCTGGACCCCACCTCGATCCCCGAGGCGAGCACTGCCAGCAACTTCAACATCGTGCCCGACAGCAAGACCACGGTGGGGACCACCTATGAGAACCTGCTCTCCGCCATCGAGGGCGAAACGGGTGCCACCACGAAGTACGAGGCGTACGCCAAGGTTGCCAAAGATGAAGGGTTCGATACGCTCGCGCGCCTGTTCCAGTGCACGGCCGATGCCGAGAAAATCCATATCGAGCTGGAATACAACCTGGCAAAGGAACTGGATCCCAGTACGGAAAAGCCCCAGCCGCCCACCGTCGAGGGCCACAAGAGCGACGTCAACCTGATCTCCGGAGCGAACGGCGAAATCTACGAGACTTCGGACATGTACCCCTCGTTCATCAAGAAAGCCCAGGAAGAGGGCAACAACAAGGCCGTGCAGGTGTTCACGCGCGCCAAGCTGGCGGAAGCCTACCACGCGAAGCTGTACATGGACGCCTACACCACCATCGACACGCCGTTCGATGGAAGCTATTACCTGTGTCCCATCTGCGGCTACATCCACAAGGGCGAGAACTTCACCGCCTGCCCCATCTGCTTGGCGCCGAAGAGCTCGTTCACGGCGTACTAAGCCGCCGTCGGGCATGCCCGAAACGCTTGCCCGCTACCAAATGAAAACGCGCCCCCGCCGGACGCGCTACCGAAAAAGCGGACCCGATAGTGTCGGGTCCCGCTTGCTAAATGCAGATAAAAGTCCTGCGCCAAGACGGGCGCGAGGGCGGCGTTACAGGCCGAGCGCCTTCTTGAGCGCCGAAACGCGGCGACGGGATACGGGGATCTTCTCCTCCACGGCGTTCAGCGTAAGCAGCAGCGTTCCACCAGACACGGACTCGATTTCCTCGACCATGGACAGGTTCACCAGATAGCCGCGATGCACGCGGAAGAACCCGTGCCCGTCCAGGCGCTTCTCCAGTTGAGCCAAGCTGACGGTCGAGAAATAGCGATCCGTGTCGGTTTGCAGATACGCATAGTCGTCGCGAGCCATAACGAAGCGGATCTTGTCGATGCCGATAAGGATCTTCTTGCCGCCCTTCTCCACCGGAATACGCTCCGATTTCTGGGCCTGCAAATGCAGGGACACATGCTCGCGAACACGCGAGATAGCCTGCGACAAGCGCTCGGTCTCAACCGGCTTCACCAGGTAGTCGATCGCGCTGACCTTAAACGCGTCCAGGGCGTATTCGCTGTACGCGGTCACGAACACAACAGCAGGGGGGAACTTGAGATGCTGCAAGGCCTCCGCCAGCTGCAATCCCGTAGCCTCGGGCATGTTGACATCAAGGAACATCACGTCAACGGGATACTCCTTGAGCTTTTCGATAGCCTCGCGCACGCTAGCAGCTTCGGCCACGACCTCGGTCTGCCCAAGCTCGTCCAACAGGAACTTGAGTTCAGAACGTGCGGGGGCCTCGTCGTCGACAATCATGGCTTTCAACACTAATACCTCCTAGATTCCGAACAAACGCTTAAAGATTCTTTCATTATAAGTCATGGCAAGCCCAAACCGCGCAAAAGCAGAAATATAGGGCTAGACCAATTCAACAAGGGCCGCAATCGGCGGCGAAAGGCCTTGAGGCGAGCGCACGCACCGCGCAACAAGCGCGGTCGCTTGCGGATTCGCGAGAACGCCTTAGCCCTGCGGGCCGTCCGCCAAATACCGGTGCCGCAAGGCATCGCGCTGGTCGTCCGCCACGCCAAGCGCAACGCGCACGTACTCATCCAAGCTTCCGTACTCCCGGTCCACCGCATCGAACGCCGCTTGCAAGAACCGAGGGTCGGCCGAGTTGAGCACTTTAAGGCTTGCATCCAGCTTGTCCGCCAAACCGTACGCGGCCAGCGCGTCCATAATGTCTTGCGAGCGCGCCTCCACGTAACGGTTCGTGGCTTCGTAGTCCTTCACGATAACGTTGCGCGGCACGCCTAGAACATGGAGCATCAGCATGGTGGCCAAACCGGCGCGATCCTTGCCGATAGTGCAGTGCCACAGCACCGCCCCCTGTTCAGCAGCTAAAACGTCTTGGAAGAACTGGGAGAACCCGCGTTGGCTTTGCTCGTCGAGCACCATGCGAGCATACACGTCCATCATCATGCCGGCCGGGTTCTTCTGAACCGCCCGCAGCGCCTTGAGGGCCGAAAGGATCCCGCCTTCGTGCGTTACCCCGAACGTGGATGCAGACAGCACCGGAGCATCGCGAAACCGCACGTCCAGCAGGGCGTCTTCGGGATCGGGATGCTCGCGGCGCTCCTCCTCGGTTCGCAGGTCCACCACCGTACGAAGATCGAACTCATCCGCAAGAACCTTCAAATCGCGCTCGGTGGCGCGCGCAAGAGCGCCCGAGCGCAGCAGGCGCGCACGCTTGACGAACCTCCCGTCAACCGAAGGGAGGCCTCCCAAGTCACGCGTGTTCGGAAGACCCTCGAACTCGATGCGCCCGTCATCTGCCCGCTCGAAGCCCTCGGCGTCCGCTATGCCAAGGGCGGGATAAAAATCGTCCGGAACGGAATCGACCATCTGCTTCCTCTCCTTTTTGCGCACGACGCCCCGGCGATTGCCGAAAGCCGCCGGGGCGTCGCATCCATTACCGTTATTGCAGGTCGAGCTTCATCAGCTTATCAAGCGTAAGCACGTAGATCTTGAAAGACTGCTTGAGCAGTTCCTCGCTGACGGCCTCGTCGGGGCCGTGCATCATGCCCACCCATTCGGGATTTTCGACCCAAGGCTTCTCGGGCCCGAAGCTAGCGCCGCTCTTGAACTCGCGGGCGTACGTCCCGCCGCCCATGGTGAACGGCTTGGCATCCTCGCCGGTTGCCTCGTTGTACGCATTGAGCAGCGCCTGGATGACCGGAGAATCCGGCTCCACCAGGAACGGCTCCATAAGCAGCGTCCTTTCGAACGTGCCGCCAATTTCGTCGGTCAGCTTGCGCAGCCGGTCGGTTATCTCATCAGCCGTAATCGACGTGGGGAAACGGCTGTCGAGCGTCTGCACGAACCGATCGTCTTCCAGCTTGATGGTGCCCCCCACAACGGTCAGCGGACCGAAGTACTCGTCCGACGTGGCAATGCCCACACCGCTGCCGTCAGTATGGTTCAGAAGCTTCTGGTCAAGCTCGAGGAAGGCGCGCTCGTCGGCGCTGCACAAGCCCTGATCCAGCAAGTAGTCCACAATAAGGCCGATAGCATTGACCCCTTCGTCAGGCATCGACGCATGGGCGCCTTTGCCGGACGCCTCCAAGCGGGCCAGGCCTTCGCCGGCTTCGCTTATGGCAATACGGTCGGTGCTCGGCAGCTCGCTTGCGCTCGCCTTCACCACGGCATGGGCTATGCCCGGCACGGCGTTGGTGGCTGCGCCGCCCTCGAACGAAACGATCACACGCGCGCATTCCTGAAGGGGCTTGCTGGATATCACGCCGTCGAAACCGCCCTTTTCGCCGTAGCACACAGGGAACTCGGCGTCGGGAGTGAACAAAAACGCCGGATCATCGTAATGCTTGTGGTAGTACGCCACATCCGCCATGCCCGATTCCTCGTTCGCGCCGAAAAGAAAACGGACGGTGTAGGGGAATTCCACACCCTGATCTTTCCAGAACTTCACGGCATGCAGCGCCACCACGCTGGGACCCTTGTCATCCAACGTGCCGCGCCCTACCAGGTAGCCCTCTTTGCGCGTGACGGCATACGGCTCGAACGTCCACCCCGGGCCCGCGGGCACGACGTCCATGTGGCCGATGATGCCGATCTGCGTTTCGCTTGCGCCGGGAAAGTCCGCGAACCCGATGTAGCCTTCTGCATCATGGGTCTCAAAACCCATGTCGGAAGCAAGTTCGAGCGCTGCGGTGAGCGCCTGCTTCGGGCCAGGGCCGAAGGGAGCGCCTTCGGCTTTCTTGTCTAGTTCCTCGAAGCTGGGAATGCGAACGAGCGTTTCGATGTCGCCGACCATCGCCTCCCAATTGTCCTCGAGGTATGCATCGATTTTTTGAGCGAGTTCCGTTTGATCCATAAAGATTCCGCCTCTCTGTCGAGTGCGCTGAAATTGGCGGCGAGGCTCGCTTGCATCGTGCCGCCAATGGCAATTGCTTCCATTATGAGCCTTGGCAAGATCCTGCGCCAGATAGACGTGCACCTGTTAACCGATTGTCGTTCGGGCAGCGGGCGCTCTGCCCGCGCGCGGCGAAAAGGGAGCGAACGGGAGCGCGACAGAGGTGCGACGGTGTGCGGAGCGAATAGCGGTGCGAACATGCCGAGTTTTTTCTCGACGGGTCGCCAAGCTTCGGGTATACTTTCATGCTGCGCCCGAGTGGCGGAATGGCAGACGCGGCGGTCTCAAAAACCGTTGTCTAACGACGTGCGAGTTCGACTCTCGCCTCGGGCACCATCTCGCTCATCAAGTACCCCGCAAGGCCCTTCGGCTTTGCGGGGTACTCGCTTTTCACGGCTTTGCGCGATCGCACGGATCCGCGAACGAGACTACCGGCGCCTGCGATGCGCGAACGCAAGCGTGCCGCAGGCGATCGCAATCACGCCCAAGATCGCGGTCGACGCAAGCGGCACAACGTCGCCGGTGCGCACGAGCGCCTTCGGATCCGCCCCGGCCCCATTCTCAGGCGACACGGGCGTCGTCGGAGACACCGGAGGCGTGGGCGGCGTGGGCTCGGGAGCCGCCTCGAGCGCCAGGCGCTTAAACACGGTTGAGCCGGAAAGCACGTCTTCGCCCAGCACGTAAAGCGCGTCATTCAGCACCGTGGCGCCGCCGTAGACCATCTTCCCTGCCGAAAAGCGCTCGCGTACCGCCTGCCATGCGCCCGTTGCCGGATCGAACACGTACGTGTCGGCACCTGCGTCATCTGCGCTGACGAGCCCCGCAAGAACAAGCCGCTCGCCCTCGGTCGCGACGCCATCGATGCTCATGCCGCTCGGAAGCACCGCCGAGGCAACGGCCCCGCTTTGAAGGCTCTCGACGGCATCCGGAACGCCCGTTGCCGTCCAAACGCCTTCGCGAAGCTGCTCGACCGAGCCAACCAGGCTACTAGGCTGGACCGATGCATTGCCTGCCGCCACCGTCAACGTTCCATCGAGCACGTGCACGGCGGGCGTCACGCGCCCGCTGCCCAGGGGAGGCAGAGCCGTTGCCTGGCCCGTTCGCACGTCGATGCGCGCGGCAAGCGTCACGGCGCTGCCATCAGGCAAGCACCCGCCGCTCAGCCACAGCGACGCCCCGTCGCATGCCACACCGCCGAACACAAGCTCAGTTCCCTGATCTGCGCAGGCTTTCAGCGACGAGCAGTCAAGCGGATCGCTCAGCGTGCAGGCAGCCGTATCGTATTGGTACAGAAGATACTTAATCGGATCGAACAGGTAAAGCACGTCGCCATGCGCCGCCATGAGAAACGGATGATCGAACACGCCGTCGAGCGCACGCTCGACCGACCACGTCTTGGCAAGCGGGTCGTACGCCAGCAAAACGAAAACCGACTGGCCCCCCTGCATCGTGACTGCTTTTTCGCTCGCTGCATATACGGTCGCGTTCGCAGATGCCACCTGCCACGAAGTCGATTGCTCAGCATCCACTATCCCTAAATCTTGAAAATTAGGAGCAGGCAGATCTTCATAGTAGGCCGGAGGCTGCTCTTGCCCCACAAGAAGAAGATGCCTTCCCGATGCGCCGTCGGCACGCACCACCTGCACGTAGCGCATCTTCGCCTCAAGCTGTTCGGGCAGCGCGACGGTAATGCCCTGATCGCCCCACGCCGTCACGGCAAGCTCTTCGCCATCAAGGAGAACGCGCCCTTCAGCATCACCGAACCAACTCCCTCGGATGGTCGCCGTAGCGTGAGCAGCTGCGGCTTCACGCGCGGCGGGCTCGAGCGCATCCACAACGGGGTACGGATCGGTTGCCGCGCGCACAAGGTCAAGCTTGCCGTCCGAGGTGCAAGTACCGGCAAGCTCCGTGGTGCGCTCGACGCCGCCCAGCACGCGAGCGCGCAGCGTCGATGCATCCTCATCGGGAAACTTCCCCGCTAGCAAAGCGAGGGCGCCGCTCACCACCGGAGCGGCCATCGAAGTTCCGCTCAAATTGTTGTACGGAATGATCGAAGTTATCAGCGAGACGCTATCGATGTTGAACAGGAGGTCGGACCCCTCGTCGAACGGCACCAGGTTGCGCGTGATCTTGACGGACAGATTCTTCCAATCAATCGATTCGCGCGCCTCGTCAGGTATGCGAGCTACGAAGGTCGACCATGAGTTATAGGAAGCGATCAGTTCTTCGCCCGGAGACAGTTCGATCCAAGGGTTGTCCGGATCAGTCGACGACAGGTACACGTGCAGAATGCGCGCGGAGCCGGACGCGATCGAATCAGTCACCTTCGCGTCAAACGCCAGATAGTGCGCGTCCTCGAACGACGCGCCCGCCGTTTGATCCGCCCATGCCCCATCGGCGGGGGTCAGCACGACACTTGCCTCTTGGCCTGCCTTCGCGGCAGGCACGCTCCATTGCAGGCTGTGCCCCGATGCGGCGGACCCGGCCCATACCTCATCAGTGCGCACGACCGACGTCGGTGCGCTTCCGGCTACGTCGAACGTGAAGAGGCCGTCAAGCTTCTCGAAATCGTCTTGCAAGACAATGAGGTCTTTATCCTCGAGATCGGCCATTCCTTGGCCTACCGGCACGGTTGACAAGATAGCGTCGCCAGGTGCTGCAAGATCGGTCGTCGCCGCACCGTACGACGAAAAGGCTGCGAGCGCACCTTGGCGGTCAACGGCGTTCACAGCAATGACGCCCTCCGAAGAACCACCGGAAGGATTGCCGGGCGATCGGTCGTTATCGAGAGATTCGTTCCCCGATGCGCACACCGACAAGACATTAGCGCTGCGATACGCATCATCCATCACGCTGTCAAGAATACCGCTGACGCCCATACCTCCCCAGGAATCGTTCGCAGCCACGACCGGCACGCCGCCGCGCGCCGCCCGCTTCAAGTAGTCATAGGCGCCTATCTGGGCCGAAGAGGGAAGTTGCCCCGCTGCATTAGCGATGCGAAGCGCCATGATTCGGACATTGGGCGCCACTCCGGAACCGCCTTCGGCGTTATTGTTCGCAGCCGCAACGATGCCCGCCACATGCGTGCCATGCCCGTCGACATCCATGGGATCGTCGACGTTGTCGCCGAAGTTGTAGCCGGCGCTTCCCTTCTCGCCGGGCAAGCCGATGTCTCCGGGGTTGCTCCACATGACGTCCTGAAGATCGGGGTTCGTGTAGTCCACGCCCGTATCGACCACGGCAACCACAACGCTCTTCAACTCGGACGACTTTTCGGGAATGCCCAGCTTCTGCCACAGCGTCCGCGCATTGGAACCTCCCGGCGCCTCGGAGGTGGAAGACAGCTGCCACTGCTGGTCAAGCAGCGGGTCGTTGGTCGCGGCCTCGGCAGAGTCGGCGGCGCGCGCTGCGCCGGCGGAAGGCTCCGGTCGGACGGAAGGCGCGCTTTCGGGGTCCCTGATCGTGCGCACGTAATCGGGCTCGGCGGCCACCACTCCCGGAGTCCCCGCCAACTGACGCAGGAGATCCTCGGTCGTCATGGTATCGGACTGAATAAGAATCACCTGATCGGCAGGCGTTTCGCTTTCCGACAGCATGCGCGCCGCGGGCTCGTAGGCGCCTGATTCGTACGTGAACAGCGACTCCGCCGACCAAGAAGCAGCATCGTTCGAGTAGTTCGAGCGCGGAGCAACGGGAGCGAACTCGCTTGTTACACGAGCGAGCACGCGCCCAGGCGCATAATCGCCCGCCTGCAGCAGGTCGTCGATCGAACGCGCTTCGCTGCCGATGCCGACCATCGGGTTATCGCTCGGCGCTGAAGGGGGATCGGCAAACGCGGGGACCGCCGAACATGCAAGCACTGCGGCCAAAACGAGCGAAAAAAGTCGTCTCATGTGGTCCATCCCTCTGTGAAAGGCGAAGTCGGATGGTGCCATAGTAGCAAGAAGACCCCGCACGCGTAAGGCAAGCGCGCAGGCAATGTGCGAATATACCCCGATCGGCGCATATTTGAAGCAGACGAAGCAGGCGCGTCATCGCCTAAGCAGCTCGGCAGCGGCATCGGGATCCTGCGGGCTTGCCTATCGACGCCACGCGAAACGAGCCGCTTCTGCAAAGGAGCAAGCAGAAGCGGCCGTATATGGGAAAGCAATGTATGAATCAACCCTCTTGATAGCGAACGAATGTTTCACGTGAAACATTCGGGCGCGCAAGGTGAAGGAACTGGGAGCTAGGCGCGCGCTTCCCCGCCCTTCTTGCGAGCCGGAACCTGCTGGCCGGTAGCGGCCATGCGTTCCTCGTGCGTCATCGCAGCCAAATCGTGCACGCGAGCTACGTCCACGCCCAGCGCGTCGGCCAGACGGTCGCCGTACTCGGGATCGGCCTTGTAGCAGTGGGCCGCATGGCGCAAGCGAATGTTCTCGGTCACGCCGTTCATGTCGGCCGCCGTGTTCGCGATCAGCACGGCGCGCTGCGGCTCTTCCATCAGGCGATACAAGTCTCCCGGCTGATAGAAGGTGTCGTCGGTCGGGTCGTCCGCCGGATCCCATGCATCCATCGGCCCGAACAGGTCCATCGGCGGCTCGGCCGCGTCCGCCTGCTGCTGCCATTGGCCGTAACTGTTAGGCTCGTAGCCAATCGTGCTGCCGAAGTTGCCGTCCGTGCGCATGGCTCCATCGCGGTGGAACTCGGCATAGGGGCAGCGCGGCTTGTTCACCGGAATGTGGTTGTGGTTGACGCCCAGGCGGTAGCGCTGCGCGTCGCCGTATGCGAACAGGCGGCCCTGCAGCAGCTTGTCGGGCGACAGTCCAATGCCCGGCACCAAGTGCGTCGGCGCGAACGCGGCTTGCTCCACCTCGGCGAAGTAGTTCTGCGGGTTGCGATTCAGCTCGAGCGTGCCCACTTCGATAAGCGGGAATTCCTTCTGGCTCCACGTCTTCGTGATGTCGAACGGGTTCTCCTTGTAGTTCTTCGCCGTAGCTTCGTCCATGATCTGAACGCAGAAGCGCCAGCTGGGGAACTCGCCGCGCTCGATAGCGCCGAACAGGTCGCGCTGGTGGCTTTCGCGGTCGCCTGCGATAATTTGGCCGGCTTCTTCGTTGGTGAGGTTCTTGATGCCTTGGTTGGTCTTGAGGTGGAACTTCACCCACACACGCTGATTTTCCTCATTGATCAGGCTGAACGTATGACTGCCGAAACCGTGCATGTGGCGGTAGCTGGCCGGGATGCCGCGATCCGACATGACGATGGTCACCTGGTGCAGCGCTTCGGGCAAGCTGGACCAGAAATCCCAGTTGCTTTGGGCGGAGTGCATGTTGGTGTGCGGGTCGCGCTTCACCACGTGGTTGAGGTCGATGAACTTCTTAGGATCGCGCAGGAAGAACACCGGGGTGTTGTTGCCTACGAGATCCCAGTTGCCGTCGGGCGTGTAGAACTTCATGGCGAAGCCGCGAATATCGCGTTCGGCATCGGCCGCGCCGCGCTCGCCCGCCACTGTCGAGAAGCGCACGAACACCTCGGTTTCGGCTCCGGGCTGGAACACCTTCGCCTTCGTGTAGCGCGTGATGTCGCCGGTCACCTTGAACGTGCCGTACGCGCCCGACCCCTTCGCGTGCATGCGCCTCTCGGGGATAACCTCGCGATCGAAGTGCGCCAACTTCTCGATCATCCAGTTGTCCTGGAGCATCATGGGGCCGCGCTCTCCTGCGGTCAGCGTGTGGTTGTTGTCGGCGACGGGGTTTCCGACTTCGTTGGTAAGCCTGGTGGTATCGAACTGGTCGGTCATGGGAGGGCTCCTTCTTTTCTGGTTGAGAATCGCCTGTCTTGTTGCGACGATCTTACCAGGGTAGGAAGGATTGTTGCCCCTTAATGAGACAAATTCTTATTTACAACACAGTATCGAATTATGTACACCTGCGTACTGGCGAGCTACTTCCCTGCAGAAGGGTCCCCGCACATGCCCAGAAACAGCACCGCCCCTTGCTTGGATTTGATCTCGTACAAAAACGGGCGATCCAGGTTGAAATCCAGTTCGCCCACAACCGCAGGATCCGGAAGGGCTGACATGGCCATGATGTCGACCTTGGTGTACGCGCTGGCTTCGACGCCGTTTTCGTCAAGCCCGATGTGGCCCTCCTGCGCCACGCTTGATACGTACGCCGGGATGTCGGTAAGGTTCGAGAAATCCGCCTGATCGCTGAAAGCCCTGTTCACGCCAAGCTTTTTCAGCGATGAAACCAAGTCGTACGAGCTGTCGAAACTAAACTTCGGAACATGGTACGTTACGAACGCTTCTCCAGTCGAATCAGCCGTGAACGCCTCTTCGAGCGCGGCGGCATCGGCCAGCAAATCCCGAGCATGCACGCCCTGCGCCGGGAGCACGAACGTCATCTGGCTTCCGTCCGCAAAGCCCAAGCTTGCGCGCGTGTACGTATCGGTCGCGCGAATCTCCTGAGGTCCGTCAAGCCGTTGAACCATGAAATCCGCCGTCACTTTTCCGGTTTCGGCGTTGAACGTTTCGGGGGAAACGGATTCGGCATCGAATGCCCTTGACCACTCGCTTTTGAAATACACAGTGTTGATCAGGGAAATCAGCTGCTGACTCTCGCTTTTGAACTGCGGAGCCAGCGTTCCCTCGGTGTTATCGGCAACCCATTGCCCCATCGCCTTGTCCGCTTCGGGGGTGCCGAAATCCGTCTGGAACAACGATGCGTAGAATTGATCGCGCATGACGTCGACGAACCCTTGGTTGAATTCGGCGTCGGGGCTCATCCATACGGAGTTGGCCAGCTTGACGTTCGAGTATTGATCGGCGGCAAGCAGACGCAGCAAATTACCGCACTGCTGCGCGGTAACGTCGACGTTGTCCGCACCGAGCAAGGCCGCGATCTCGTCCTGCGTGCTGCCTGCGGCTCCCATTTGCGTCATCGCCAGAGCGTAGTAAAGGCTTGCGGGCGAGTAGTTCTCGTTTGCTTCGGACGCCTCCGCAAACACGGCAGGTGCGCTCCGGTAGGAGAACGTGCTCAAGTTATCGAGGAACGCCTGGTCAAGTTTGTTGTCTTCGAGAACTTTACTCTGAGCTTCATAGTCGTCGGCAGCGGGTTTTTGCGGAAGAGCGGCTTGCAGCACCGTTGCCACGCCGTCGTACGAAGACACAACGCCGCCGTTCGAGTTCGAGCATGCCGCCAAGACCGCGCCTGTTGTCAAAACCAACGCAAGCGCGCATGCGCCCTTGCGAAACAGCCTGTCATCCATCATGCAACCTCCTCGTATGCGAATTTCACGCGCGACATGTCGATGACCTGGGCGCATGGATTCCACCCTGCACCGTGCGCCCTTGAGGGGGCGGCGTATCGTCGCCTTGAACCATAACACGATCGTGCATCGAACTATGTCGGCGTTCGGCCAAAGAAATGCATCTGGGGTTTCGACCGCCACGATGGACGCAAGCGGGCGGGGACGGGGACGAGGGCGGGCAGCGGACGCGCACCCAGCAGTTTCGCAGCGTCGCCAAGCTTCTTGGGACGGGGACGAGGGTGGGCAGCGGACGCGCACCTGTTCGCAAAAAAGCAGCCGCGCACGACCTGCGTGCGCGGCTGCCCAGCGAAGAAGATCTGGAAAAGCAGACCTTTTCGCTGAAGGGAGGGAGGAGGGTAATTAGCTCTGAATATACGAAGCGGCACTCTGCCCGCCGATGCGCCCCCAGGTAAAGCAATTGGAAAGCGTGAATCCCATGTAGGCGGAATTGCAGCTTGCCTCGCCACCTACGAACAATCCGGGAATAATCTGTCCGTCAGCACGCAGGACCTCGGCTTTTTCGCTTCGAGCAACGCCGCCATACGTAATGATTTCGCACGGAACCACGGGAACAGCCACATACGGCGCAACCAGCTTAGTCGTGGGGAAGCCGCCAAACTCCTTGTCTACGCCAGCGTCAACCGCGGCATTGTATGCATCGATCGTAGCGGCAAGGGCGATCGGATCGACGCCCATGCTCTTCGCAAGCTCTGCGGCATCGGAGCCCTTCACGTACTCAAGACCTTCGCCGCGAACCACCTTGCCACCAGCAGCTGCAACCGTGGCCTCGTCGGATATCTCCCACACATACCCCGCACCGTCACGATGCATCTTGTCGAAAATAGGGCTGTTGAGATCTTGGCTCATGTACCCCTTGCTGGTCTCGTCAACAAATCGATTGCCGTCGGAGCCAACTAAAATCATGTTCGGGAGATTCGTGAACCCATTCAAGTTCGCACTGGCCGAGGTTCCCTCGTGTTCGCTCATGATGGTGTAATCCTTGAGGATGCACATCATGTGGTTTATGTGCGACAGAAGCGCCCCGGAATTTGATGCCGCCACCAAGCCATCGCCTTCGCAGTTAGGATGCCCTATGCCGAAAGTACCGGCTTTTTCGGGATCGAACCGAGCAGCCAGCTCGGCATTGTGGGCAAACCCGCCCGTTGCCAGCATAACCGCCTTTGCCTTGATGCGCCGCTGCTTGCCCTTGGACTCCACAACCGCGCCTTCAACGCGCCCTTCGGCATCCAGAAGCACTTCCACCAGCTTCGTGCCCTTCTCAACCTGCACGCCCAAATCGTCAAGACAAGCCGAGAAGGCAATCGCGAAACCGCCGCCCGCGCCGTCCACGTTATGCATCATCTGCAACGGCCCGTAGTAAATGTCTATCCTGTCAAGGAAAGAGACGCCCACACGATCTGCCAACCAGTCGATAGTCTTACCGCAATTCTCGACGGTGATTTTGGTCAACGCGGGATCCAGGCGATACGACGCATTGTTCATCAGGTTCGCGTACATCTGGTCAAACGTCAACTCGATGCCTTGTTCTTTCTGAAACTTGGTATCGTAGCCAGCGATCATGCCTTGAGACATGGCCGTAGTGCCGCCGATCATATCGCCCTTTTCAATAACAAGAACGTTTTCTGCTCCGTTGTCCTTCGCCTCTACCGCACACGCCAACCCACACCCGCCGGCACCGCACACCAAAAGATCAACCTCCTGATCCCAGGCAGCCGACGTGCTGGAGCCTCCTTGATCCGCCTGCGGAGCGCAGCCGGCCAATGCCCCCAAAGCCAAAACCGCGCTTCCAACGGCGGCGCTTCCAATGAAACTGCGTCGTGAAATCCCCTGCTGCATGATGCCCTCCATTCCGATCAAGACCGAGCGAGAAGCACTTCGTCTGCAAACCGCCGTCCTGACCACACCAATTCGTCTGTCGAAAACAAGCTCGCACAGCCCTTCGACAAACTCAGGTTAAAGTGCCCTCGAAGCCCGCACATCTCCCATTCTGGGTCGAATCCGCCGCTCAGCCCCTCCCTCATTTTGGGTTGAATACGCCCTCGCCCAACCTTTTCGGCCAAAACAGGGTTGGCACGAGCTCGATCCTGTCGCACAATGAATCGCGATCCAACAACACGACCAGGGAGGGGAGCGGTTGATGGACGACGTGCGTTCTAAACAGCGCCACCTTCTTGTCATGTGGTGCACCCTTGGATTCTCGGCATTCAAAGCGGCCCAATCGGTCCTGTATTCAACGGCCGTGCTAACGTCCGACACAACCACTGTGCTTATTGCCGGCTTTGATTTCAGCGTTGCGTCGGCCCTGTTCGTGCTGCTGGCCGATACCCTCATCGTCATAGCTGCGCTGCGCGGGCGGCTGCCCGCAATGTCCGTGCCGATCGTTGTTCCCTCGGCGATTCTCGCAGCCGCAGCTTGCTTTTCGTTTGCCGGTGGTTTTTCCACGATGGATCCAGCGGTCTCTCTTCTGGTTCTTGCGCTGGCCCAAGGGATCTCCACCGCCATGCTGACCCTGGCCTGGGTAGAACTGTTCACCACCATGAAACCCGCCGACAGCATGAAGGCGCTTGCTTTCGCCATGCTGCTTGCATCTTTGGTTTCCTACGCTCTCCGGCACGCCCCCTCCCCTGTCATCCTGATCGCCGTTCTGGTTTTGCTGCTAGCAAACGTGGCCCTTTGCCGAAAGGCGAAATGCGAAGCGAACGCGGTGCCGCAAAACGAGCCTTCCCGCGGATCGGCGTCGCAGCTTGGAACCAACGCGACGCGCTCGTACCTGAAGGGATTTCTCTCGATCGGGGAGGGATTGCTGTCGCTCTTGGTGCTGGGATGCACCGTCGGAATCATCAACGGGTTCATGGTTGTGCAACATTACAACTTCGAAGGATCGTCCCTTGCCTCCTCCTTGGGAGTCATCGCCGCATCGGTCGCTTTCTTTGTCATGGCGTACGGATTCCCCAAGACGTTCAGCGCGTCGCGCGCGTACCGCGCGCTCTTCCCTCTTCTGACCGGAGTGCTGATTGTGTGGCCGTTCGCGAACTTCCAATACGGCTACTTCGTAAGCGCCGCGTTCGTAGCCGGCCATAGCCTGATATCGACGAGCGTCATGTTCCTGATCGTCCGCGAGTCTCACGAAAGCCGGTTGAACCCGTACGTGTTTATGGGAACGTCGGTCGTGCTTATTCGACTGGCATCGATGCTGGGGATCGTGGGCGGCTCGGCCATAGCGGGACTGGACATAAACCCGCCGTTCAAGACCATGCTCGTGTTTTGCATCGCCGTATACCTCCTTTCCCTTGCGCTGTTGTTCATGCTGCGCATCAGAAAACGCTCCGCCACAACGACCAGCAGCAACGATGCGGAAGGAAGCGCACCTTCTTCTACCGAGAACGGCTCGTTTTGCGCGACGGGACAAGAGATTTCCGTTCGATGCAAGCTAACGGATAGAGAGTCGGAAATACTGCTGCTACTTGCTCGCGGAAGAAGCAGCACGTACATCGGCGAGGCTCTGTACTTGTCCCCCAACACCGTTCGCGGACATATCAAGAACATCTATGCAAAACTGGAAGTGCACTCGAAGCAGGAGATCATCGACCTGTTCACCGATCAAGCGGAGTGAGTCCATCCCCGCGCGGACGCGGGCGGGACGGCGGATATAGAGCGGGGTGGTAGTTGCGGGCCGCCTCGCAGCGGCCGCGCTGCGGAAGCGCGAATCGGGACCCCCTGTGACAATTTCACGAGCGCAAGAAGCCGCCAATCGGCTGCATCCCAAAACGCGGCCATGCCTTTTGCCGACAAGGCGCTGCCGCAACCTGCCCGCGGAAGGCTCGAAAATGGCAGAGATTCCGAGGTTTGTGGCTTTTCGTGCGCGACGGCGCGCACAAAAAGGGAAGATAAAATCTGCGACCAGGCATTATGCGATTACTTGTTCGCTATAGATGGAATTTCTCGCGTTCAGGAGCCGCAAACCCCCCAATCTCTGCCAAAAAGCGTATGTCCGCTGTTAAAACGCGGCTTTTCCACGTCTAAAATTGTCACAGGTCCCGATTCGCGCCCAGATTTTTTTTGGGGGGCTCACCACGAGGTGCGCGATCCACGCGGGAGGGCGACGCCGCCGCACGCCACGCACGCGATCCGCAACCTGCGCGAACCCCGCGCGCGCCGCGCACCCCGCGCATCCCGCGACCTGCACGCAACTCGCACCCCCCCCCACGCACCCCGCAACCTGCGCGCCCCGCACGCCAAGAGCGCCATGCCCGGCGCACGCAAAACGGGCCCCTCGAAAGGGGCCCGTCGGCATGTTCTATGCGGCGAAACTTACAGCGAGAAATCCTCGTCGCCGTTGAAGACGTCGAGCGCGTCCTCCACGGAGTAGTCGGCCAGCGTGATGGCGCTGATGGCCTTCGTCAAACGCACGGCCTCCGCCAGCGAGCGCTGGTGGATGTTGCGGCCGGTCGCGTTGCCGCAGGCACCGCCGATGTGAATCTGGTCGTGCAGCTGGGTCAGGAACGTCTCGGCGTCAACCGTCGAACCGCCCGCGCACACAAGGCCCGTGCGGCCGGCAGCCATGGCGGCAACCTTCAGAGCCTCGGCCGGAGTGCGGCCGTCTTCGGGCTTCGGCGGGTTCACCTTGACGAAATCGGCACCCAGGCACAGCGCCACGCCAGCGGCGCCGGCGATCAGATCCGGGTCCTTCTCTGCCGCGACGGCCTTGCCGCGCGGATAGATCCACAGCACTACCAGCATGCCGTTTGCGTGAGCCTGGGCGATCAGCTCGCCAGCCTCGGCCATCATGGTGGACTCGTACTCGCTGCCCAGGTACAGCGTGTAACCCAGACCCACGATGTTCACGCCAGCTTCGCGCATAGCCAGCACAGCATCCAGATCATGCAGCTGCGGCGAATAGGGATCGTCCTGCTTCACGCCAACGAGGTTGGTCTTGGAGTTCATCTTCACCAGGTAGTTGATCTCCGGATAATCGGCAGCATACTGCGCGATCAGGCCGCGCTGGCCAGCCAGCACGCCGCACACGCCCTGACGACCGATCTCGAAGAGGTGCTCCGGCTGAGCGTCGGCGATGTCGATGCCCTCGCCGTAGAAGTCGGCATTCAGATGCTCGACCTTCTGATCGCACGCGAACAGCATGAGACGACCCGTGCCACGGGTAGCCTTCATGTAGTTCTCAATGTACTCGTCACGGGATTCCGGCATGACGTCAGCCGGAACTCTCACCTGGTCACGAGTGATTTTGGGCATGATTTCCTCCTTATAGGATCCTTATTCGGGAAGGCGGTGCGCGAATTCCTGCGCTTAGGCCTTATCGATACCGCCATTCTAGCGAAAAAGAAAAGCCGCCCGCCCCTATTCATGGAAAAACCCCTGAACATTTGGACGAGCGGCGAAGCAATGCAACCGCGGGCAAACAGCGGACCGCCGATGCGCTAAAACCATTCCTTCTTATTGAGGACGTAGATCTGCTCGAACTGAGATTGCGACTTCGTCAAGTAAATGATGCCCTCGATGATAGCGATGACCCAGATCACCCAGCACGCAAGCGACAGCGTAAGGATTCCGCCCAAGATAGAAACTCCCAGCATGACGAAACCGGAAGTGTTGTACCCCAAGTAGAACTTGTGAATGCCCAACCATCCCAAGAAGATGGCCAGCAAACCGGCAGCCACATGATCCTTCGTAGCCACAACAGGCTGCGCGTACGGCTGCTGGTAGTACGGCTGCTGATACCCGTAATAGGGCTGCTGCGGCGGCACGGCGCCAGGACCGGCATGCGGCGTCTGGGGCGCAGCGTAACCAGGCTGCTGAGATGAGGACCCGCCATAAGAACCGCTCGCAGGCACCTGCGGTGCGGTTTGCGGTGCGCCGTAAGAAGGCTGCTGTGCGGGGACCCCGTACGGGGGGACCTGCGCACTCGAATACGGAACCCACTGGGGATTCTCGGACGCCGGGGACGCGGGAGGCTCCGGAGCAGACGGGGCGCTCTCCTGCTCGGCCGTCCCCATCGGCTCGACCGGCTCGGCTTCCTGGATCGTCTCGACTTCCTCAACTAAGACCGCGGATTCGTCGTCGGCCGAAGCGGTCGAGGCATCATCTGGGACGCAGGCCGAAGCCTCCACTGCAACCACGTCCACGACCTTGTCAACTTCGGCTTCCTGCTCAACAGGCTCTTCAACAGACGCCTCGGCGGCATCGAGCCCATCCGCCTTCTTCTCGTCGTTCGCTTCGGCAGCCAGCCGCGCTTTTGCCGCCTCAAGTTTTTCCTGGGCCGCCTTCAACTCGGCTTCCGCAGCAGCAACCGCGTCCTCGGCGCTGTTCAAAGGTTTTTTCTTGGTCATAGCGACCTCTTTCGTCCTGCGTTTCAACATCGTTGTTCTTCAACGTCATAGTAGAGCGCGACGTAACGTCGCAGAGGGTTCCGTCATAATATCGTTAACGTCCTCATAGTTTCTTAAGGTATGCGAAGCAGCCCGTGCCCGCAGACTCGAAAACGCCCGCCGCGCAGCGCAAGAGAACCGCTAGCGATTGCCCTTCGAGCGCTTCTCCAAAAAGCGCATGATGGGGTCGCGCAAAACAATGCCCAGCACGGCGATGGCACCGGCCACCACGAATATGATGGCGCTCTCCATGAAGCGCCCGTCCACCAGGCCGTCAGCCGCATACGTAGACACGATGATTCCGGGAATGCGCCCTATATTCGAAAGAATGAGAAACGTGCGCATGCGCATATCCGTCAGCGGCACCAAGTACGTGAACACGTCTTTGGGCAGGCCGGGAATCAGGAACAAGATGAACACGACGATGTTCAATTTGCCGGTCAACTCGAACCTGCGGAACTTATCCAAATACTGCGTGGGCACCATGCTTTGCACGAACGGCGCGCCCAGCTTGTGTACGAGCGAGAAAATGAAAGCGCTCGATATGACGCAACCCGTCAGGATGATCAGCCCGCCGATCCAAGGGCCGTACAGCATGCCAGCCGCAATCTGAACAACCTCGCCGGGGATGAACGCCACCACGATTTGAAGAAACTGAAGCCCTAGCAGAATAAGGAATCCAACCGGACCCGCGCCGCGCACGTCGTTTATGATGCGATCGATGCCGCCGGGTTCGAACACGTCGTGAACGTACGGCCACAGAAGCACGCAGATCAAAACCATGATCGCGAAGAACCCGATCAGGCCAACGAACTTGAAGATGTCGCCCTTCTCCATTTTATGGCCGCGCACAGTAACTTCCTGCTCGGCCTTCTCATGCAGCTCCTGCTTGCGCTCAGCCGCTTTCTGCTTCAGCTTTCCCGTATCAAACCGAGAGTCGTGATCTTCTGTATGATTGCCCATTTAATCCTCGTGACGTGCTTTGTCGAATTCATCCTTGAACTCCGCGAACATGTTCTTCTTGGGCGCGGGCTTCTTCGTAGGCTGCTTGGCCGGCTGCTTTTCGGCAACTGACGGAGAGGGGCTTGCCGTCTTTTCGATAGCGTTCTCTTGCTTGCTCGGCTTCGGGCCGCGCGCCTTGTCGTACTCATCCTTGAAATCGGAGAACATCGTCTTGGATTTCGCAATTTGCTTCCCGGTGGCGTAGGCGCCCTTGTTCACGGCTTCGCCCGTTTTCTTAGCCGCCTCGGAAGCAACCGGCTTCACCTTGTCGACGGTCGTATGAACCTTGCCCATCGCAACAGCCGTAGCCTGGCCCGCCTTTTCGGCAACTCCGCCCTCAGCTGCAAGATCTTTCACCTCGTCGGAAACCATGATGGCCCCCAGCACGACGTCGTCGGAAGCCACGCCTTCCTGCCCAACCTGCGCAAGGGCCGCTCCCATGCCGCGGCGAAAGCCTTTGATAAGGTCCGCCGAAACAGTGCGCTTGCCCAAGAGCGCGTTTGCAGTAGCGCCGGAATCGGTATCGAACGAAACAACCTCTCCCGTAATGCGGTTGAACGTGACGTTGCCCACCGTTCCGAACGCGTCGCCGCTTTCAGTCATCACGGGCAGGCCGATCCAGAGCACACATTCGTCCCAGTCGACGCCAAGTGCCTTGCAAGCAGCGCGATCCGTCGCCTCAGGGACGTTGCGAATGGAAATACGCCCATCCACCAGGTCGTATCCCTCTATGGACACGAACTTGTCCTTCCGTCGGAACATCCATAGAAGGTCGGGGCGCTTCACGATGAAGCCGACGCAGCGCTTTTCCTTCGGGTGAAACACGAAACGACGCACTTTGCCAATGCGCTTCGTGCCGTTCTTCCCGCCAATGACGCGAACCCCCGTGAGTTCGTCGGTCGTGATAAGTTTGCTTGCCATAACCTTCTTCTCCGCAACGATCGGGCGCACGGTGCGGCTTCTCCTCCGCAGTCCCGGCGCCTTCGCTACCATCTATATGTAAAAAGCGGTGCGCGGCGCGACCGTTTCCGACCGCTTGATCCGCGCAACCGCTTCACCTCGCCTATATCTCGCGTCGCTTTATTCGCCGGCGACCTTGTCGGCAGCCTCCTGCGCCTTGTCAGCAGCGGCATCAACGGCCTCTTCTGCGGCGTCCTGTGCAGCGTCGACCACGTCATGGGCGGTATCCGCTGCAACCGGAATAGTCTCGGCGGCAGTTGCCTGAGCCTCTTCCGCGTTCTTTGCTACCTGGGATGCAATGCGCTGACGAGCAGCTTCGATCTTGTCGCGAAGCTCGTCGTTTTTCTGAGAGAACGCGGGCTTGATGTTGTCGGCAGCCTCCTGCACGCGAGCGCTGGCCTGGCCGTACAGCTCCTGGCTTTTCGCCTGCGCGTCCTGAGCGAACTGCTGGCCCTTGCTGGCAACATCCTGGTACACGTGCTGAACGTTGCCGGCAGCCTGGGTGCCGAACTCCTGAGCCTCGCCCCATGCGGCGTTCACCTTATCGGTCACAAGAGCACGCGTCTCCTGGCCCGAACGGGGAGCGTACAGCAGCGCGATCACAGCGCCAGCGAGTCCGCCAGCGAGAAAAACTCCGAATTTGTTGCCCATAACGGCCTCCTTTTGGACGTTTGTCTGTGCAACTATTATAGGCGCACCCTTACCCGCCCGGATAGGAAAACATCAGCGCTCTATTATTCGGTTGCCGGTTTGTTGAGTGGCGAAGGCGGATGCAGCAAAAGAACAGGCTGGCGAAACGAAAAAGGGAAGTCGCCCGGACTCCCCTTTTGGCTGAACTGTAGAAAACGCTCCGTCGTCTTGCTTGCCTACCCTGTTCCGCGCTATCGAGCAAGCGCGTTGTTGACCAGCTCGTCAAGCACGGCCGGAAGCGAAAGCCCTGCTGCGGCGCACGCGGCGGGGAACAAGGACGACTCCGCCATGCCCGGAGACACATTCACTTCGAATACGCGCGCCTGAGCACCGTCCCAGATGAGGTCGATGCGGGCAAGGTCGCGCACGTTGTAGGCCCGATACACCTCGAGGGCCGCACGCTCTATTTCCGCACGAATGGCGTGAGCCTCCGCCTCGTCCTGCGAAAGAGAGGCAGGGCGCACAGGCGCGAAATACTCGACCGCGCCGGGAGTCATGCGAGCTTCGGTGTCGAACATGCCGCTCTTCGCAACGATCTCGACCGGCGGCAAGGCGTACGCGTCCCAGCCGTTGCCCAGCACGGACACGGCCATCTCGACGCCTTCGACCCACTGTTCGATGACCACGGCTTCGTCAAACGACAGCGCGTCCAAGATAGCCTCGCCCAGCTGATCCACCGAATCCACGCGATGCACGCCCATGGCGGACCCGCCGTGAGCAGGCTTGACCGCCACGGGATAGCCGCCGATCACGCGGTCTTCCACCAGGTCGAGCGCCGTTGCAGCGCCCATACTTTTGAATGCGTCGCGAGCGATGTAAAGACCCTGCGGCCACGAAGCAACCGGAGCATCGCCGGTGATGGCGCGATACGTGGCCATCTCCGAATGCAGCGAGTCCTTGTTCCAGGTGCGCTGGCACACGCTAGCCGGGGAGCCCACGAAGGGAATGCCCACGAATTCGAGCAAGCTTTGAATGGTACCGTCCTCGCCGTGCTTTCCGTGCAGCGCGCTGTAGCATACGTCGGGGCGCTCGCTTCGAAGCGTGGGAACCAGGTCGGACGTGGTGTCCAAAGGAACCACCTTGTGGCCAGCTTCCTCAAGAGCTGCGCACACATGCTTGCCGCTGGCCAGGGAAAACTCGCGCTCGAACGAAGCGCCGCCCATCAAAACTGCTACTTTCAGGCCCATGTTTGCTCCTACAATCGGTTCTCAAAATCACTGGTGCGCCAACGTTGCAAGGGCGTCAGTCCGTCGGCTGGCTGGCAGACGGAGCCTTGATGGCGCCGGCCTCCAGGAATGCACGGTACAGCTCCAAACGATCCTCGATCACGTGAGCCAAGCGGCGAACAGCCTCCGCGATGTTCTCGGGGCTTTCGAAGCTGAAGTTGATGCGCATGGAATTCTTGCCCGCAACCGCGCCCGGGAAGAAGCTGTCTCCCGGCACGTACGTCACGCCCGCTTCCAGCGCCTCGCTCAGCATGATGCCGGTATCGAAGTAATCGGGAAGCGTCACCCACACGAAAAAGCCGCCTTCGGGACGCGTCCACGAGGCCTCCGGCGGGAAATACTCTTCAAGCGCAGACAGCATCGCGTCGCGACGCACATGGTACGTCTGCACGAACTTCTGCAGCGTTTTTTGCCACGGGGTATCGGTGAAGTAATGCTCTACGACCACCTGATCGAACGAGCTTCCGCACAGGTCGGTCCCCTGCTTGACCAGGTTGACTTTCGCCAGCACGTCCCGCGGCGCCACGATCCATCCCGTGCGCAACCCCGGAGCGAACACCTTGGAAATGGTTCCCAGGTACACCACGCGATCATCCATGGCCTTGAGCGGAACCATGTGGCCCCCGTCATAGCGCAAGCGTCCGTACGGGTCGTCCTCGACCACCATGAAACCGTATTCGTCGGCCAATTCCAGCAAACGCTTTCGGCGCGCGGCCGACATGGTCACGCCGCCGGGGTTCTGAAAATTGGGAATGGTGTAGCAGAACTTGAGGCGCGGATTGCCCTTGCCGATACGCTTCAGCTCGGCTTCCAGCAGATCCGTGCGCATGCCTTCTTCGTCGAACGCGATGCAGCGAACGTCCGGCTCGTACGCGCTGAACGCCTGAAGCGCGCCCAGGTACGTGGGGCCTTCGGCCAAGATGATGTCGCCCGGATTGATGAACGCTTTGGAAATGAGGTCAAGAGCCTCTTGCGCACCGGACGTGATCAGGATGTTCTCAGGCTTGGCTCGCACGCCTATATCGCGCATGAGATCGCAGAACACCTGCTTCGTCTCTTTGCGACCATCGGTTGCGCCGTATTGCAAGGCAACGGAGCGCTGGTCATCGCATGCGGCGCGCACGGCCTTCTTGATGGAAGCCTGGGGCAGCAGCGATACATCGGGCATGCCGCCCGACAGGCTGATGACATCGGGGCGCGTAGCAGCCGCGAACAGGTCGCGCACGGCGGACGATCGCATTTTCTTGACGCGATCGGCTATCTTGTCATCAGTTTGGTCAAATGTCAGATGAGCTGTAGTCATGGGGTCAGGGTACCACCGTCTCGTTCAGAAAACGGGCCGCGTCGCGAAAAGCCCGCAAAGCAACCAAATCGTCGGTGAAGCTCACTTCGATCCGCGCTCGGCCCGCGAATTCGTCCGTCCACTCGGTTGTCCCGACAAACACCGGCCCGACGTCGGTCGACGCATTGGACGGCTTCTGGACGGCAGCCGACTGAGCCTGCTCGTCGATGACCAAATGCTCCAGAAGGTGCGGGATCGACGTGCAGTTCATGACGTCCGCGAACGTGTCGCCCGCATCGTTCACGCACGCATGACGCGGAAGGTTCGGGTATGCCCGACACACGCAAGTCATGAGCGCCGGCGAGGTCATACGCGGCGATCCCGGCGCCAGCAGCACGTCGCATACAACGCGGTCGACCCGAACGGTCAAGCGCTCAAGGGAAAGCTTGGGAGCGCGAAAAGAGCCGGAAGACGACAGGGGCGCTGCATCGCGACCGCAGTGAATCCGAGAACTAGACATCGCGCACATCGAACAGCTGCGAAGGGGCAGCGGTTTCAGGATCGACCGGGCTCGAGGTGCCGGTCGAGCTTGCGCCTTCGGCCGAAGGGGCTCCTTCGGCAGCGCCCGTCCCATCGGCGGATGCCGCTCCTTCGGCAGCGCCCGCGTTCGCATCGCCGGATGCACCCTCGCCTCCGTTCGCATCTGCATCCTGGCTCGCAGCAGAGTCTTCGCCCGAAGCAACGGGAGCTCCTTCGCGCGGGGAAGCCGAAGCGTCGCCCGACAAACGATCGAGCACCGTCACGTTTTCGCCTGGCGTCGGACTCTCGGCAGGCTGGTCCTGCAATGAGCGCAACGCCTGATCAAATATCCAACCGATATCGTCGATCAGCGTGGAGAACCACGTGTACTCTTTTCCGTCGGTGATGACCAGCTGGGACCGATCGAGCGAAAAACGATAGCGGCCCTCGCCCTGCATGTTCCCGAAGGTAAACGAGATGGTCTTGGCGCCCGTATCCAAAGTATAGGCGTACGACACATCGGGAGTAAGCTTGATGGTTTGGCCGTCAATAACGACGACCGCCGTAGAGCCGGGCGTGCGCCATTCGCCCTGAAACTCGGCCGCATCGTTGTAACGCAGCCATCGATCCCACGAAAACACGCCAACGATCAGCACCAATACTGCCAAAACAGACAACGCCGCAACCGCCGGCCAGCGAAGCTTGAACGACTTCGTCGTCTTCGCCTTCTTGCGCTGACTCCCAATCTGATCGGAAGCGTCGGCGGGATCGCCTTCGTTCGAAAGCTTGGCGCCCGGCTGGGCATACGCCTGTGCGCCGGACTTGTACACAGGCTTGGGGGCAGATTTGGGGACGCTTTGGGAAGCCGATGCCTGCGCGGGACGGCCGGCTTCCTTGGAAGCCGGTACCGCAGTCCGAGCATCTTGGGCGGGCGCAGGCGTCGACGAAGAGGCTGCGGGATCCGACGTCGGAGCCGACGTCGGAGCAGCTTTCGAAACCGGGGCGGCTTTCGGAGCCGAAACGGATTTCGCGGCGGGCTTGGCAACCGGCTTGCCGGCAGCCTTGACCGAGGGCTTGCCCTTCACGCGCTTCGGCTTGCGCGGTGTAGGGGTTTTGGCCGCCGCATCCTTGCCGGCGGGTTTCTTGGCGGACGGCGTCTTCGGCGCCTGCTCTTTGGCGGATCGATCATCCGCCGCCTCAACTTTTTTCGGCGCAACGCGGCGCGCGGGTTCTTCAACCCGCGCGACCTTGCCGGTATCTCCCGGCTTTTTCTTCGATTCAACGGTGCGCTTGCGTTTCGTTACCACGCTTGCGTTACTCCTCTACAACGCCTGGAAATTGCTATTCCGGCGCAATGACCTCAACGCCGCCCATATAGGGGACCAGCACGTCGGGAACCTTGATGGTGCCGTCGGGCTGCTGATAGTTCTCGATGATGGCGGCCATAGTGCGGCCCACTGCCAAGCCGGAACCGTTCAGCGTGTGCAGGTAGCGCGTACCCTTGAAGTTCTCGGGATCGCGGTACTTGATGTTCGCCCGGCGAGCCTGGAAGTCAACGCAGTTCGAGCAGGAGGATATCTCTTTGTAGCCGTTGTAGCTGGGCAGCCACACCTCAAGGTCGTACGTCTTGGCGGCGGAGAAGCCGATATCGCCCGTGCACAGGCTGATCACGCGATACGGCAGCTCCAGCTTCTGCAGGATGTGCTCGGCATCGGCGACCATGCCCTCAAGCTCGTCGAAGCTTTCCTCGGGCTTCGCGAACTTCACCATTTCCACCTTGCTGAACTGATGCACGCGAATGATTCCGCGCGTATCGCGACCCGCGCTGCCCGCCTCTTCGCGGAAGCACGGCGTGAACGCGCAGTAATGCAAGGGAAGCTGGTCGGCGTCGAGCACTTCGCCCGCATGGATGTTGGTCAGCTGCACCTCGGCCGTGGGGATGAGGTACAGGCCGTTCGTAGTCTTGAACAGGTCCTCTTCAAACTTCGGAAGCTGACCCGTGCCCGTAAGCGTGGTGCCGTTCGCCATAGCCGGGCACCACCATTCCTTGTAACCGCGGCTGGCATGCGTGTCGGCCATGAAGTTGATGAGCGAGCGCTCCAGGCGAGCGCCCAGGCCGCCCAGCAGGTAGAAGCGGCTCTTGGCCAGCTTCACGCCACGCTCGAAGTCGATGATTCCCAGTTCAGGACCAAGGTCCCAGTGCGGCTTCGCCTCGATGCCTTCAGCGGCGAAATCGCGGGGCGTGCCCCAGCGGCGCACCTCGGGGTTGTCGTCTTCGCTCTGGCCTACGGGCGTGGAGTCGGCCGGCATGTTGGGCGTGCGCATCATGAGCTCGCGCAGGTCGGCGTCGGCGGCTTCGCGCTCTTTGCCGATGGAGGCGATCTCTTCGTTGATGGCGCGCACGCGCTCCTTCGCGGCTTCGGCCTCGTCCTTCTGGCCTGCGGCCATCATGGCCCCGATAGATTTGGATGCGGCATTACGCTCGGCCTGCAGCGCTTCTTCCTTCGCGATGGCCGCGCGGCGCGTTTCGTCAAGCTGAGAGAAGCGCGACGCATCCCATGAAGCATTGCGGTTCTTCATCGCTTCAGCGACCGCTTCCTGGTTGTCGCGGACAAACTTGATGTCGAGCATGGTAGCGCTCCTTCTTGGTTGGATACGATAATTGGACCAGTATACCTCACGCCCGGCGCAGCTTGCCGGTCCTTCACGCCGTTGGCATGTTCGGCCCGCCTTCGAGCCCGGATGCCCGATCTCCCAGCCGTGCGCCGAGGGCTTGCGCGACCCGGCCGCATGTCCGTGAGCTTGCGCGACCCGGCCGCATGCCCGCGAGCTTGCACGCCCCGGCCGCATGTCCGCGAGCCGCACACGCCGACGTCCTGGCACGCGCCCGCGAGCTGCCTGCCCGAGCGACCCAGCCGCATGCCCGCGCGACCCGGACGCGCCCGCAAACCGCACGCCCCGACGCGCTGTCAAAATGAGCGAGTTTTGCTGGTCCTCAAACCAGGATAAAAGCCCCTAGCAGCTTTGTGACCTGGTGCGATGCAAAACGCCCTCAAGAAGAGGTCTCCTCGAAGGCGGAAAATCGCCGCAAAACTCGTTCTTTTCGGCAGCGCACCGGGGCGCACGGCACCCGCGGCAGCGCACCGGGGCGCACGGCACCTGCGGCAGCACGCGGAAGCGCGCCGGGGCGCACGGCGGAAAAGCGGACTAGCGGCGCTTGCGCGTGTACTCCACGATGGTAGATAGAACGCGGCGAACCTCGATGGGCTTGGAAAGGTGCGCGTCCATGCCGCTGGCAAGCGACGCGTTCACGTCCTCGGAAAACGCATTCGCCGACATAGCCACAATAGCCACGGTACGCGCGTCCTCGCGATCAAGGGCACGGATGCAACGCGTGGCGTCGTAGCCGTTCATCTTGGGCATCTGCACATCCATGAGCACCACGTCGTAATGCCCCACGTCAGACGCCTCGAACAGGGCACATGCCTCCTCGCCGTCCCGTGCGCGTTCGATGGAAAGACCCTCTGCCGCCAAAAGCTCGCAAGCGATTTCCGCATTCAGATCGTTGTCTTCGGCAATCAGCACGCGCAGCCCTTCGAGCTCGCTGCGCTCGATGGCGCGAGGGGCGGAAAGCGTCGCAAGGGAAAGCGACCCCTCTTCGTCGGGAGCATCGCTGCGAGGGGTCGAAGGCCCGTTAGAGCCACGGTCGCGCGCGTCGTCTTCAAACGACTTGAGCTCAGCCTCGAACGCGATTCGCAAACTCAACGTAACCGTGAATGTCGTGCCCTTCCCTATAGCGGAGTCAACCTCGATCGATCCGCCCATCATGGTTACGACATTCTTGACGATGGACATGCCCAACCCCGTGCCCTGCTCGTGCGAACGGCCCTCCATGACGAACGGCTCGAACATGCGCTCGACGAATTCTTCCGACATGCCGATGCCGTCATCAGACACCACGAACACCACCTGACGATACCCCATGACCGGAGCAGCGGCGGCGTTCGTTTCAAGCTTCACGTGGCCGCCCTCGGGCGTGTACTTGACGGAGTTCGACAAAAGGTTGATCAGGAGCTGCTTCAAACGCACCGTGTCGCCCACGTACACGGCGTCCGCACAAGCAGGCCCGCGCACCGTGAGCTCCTGGCTGCGCTGCTCGCACTGCGGGCGAATAACTTCCTCCACATGATCGAGCAGGTCGGCTAGACGGAAGGGATCGCTGGCAAGGGTCATCTTCCCGTTCTCGATCTTCGAAAGGTCCAGAACGTCGTTGATCAAGCCCAGCAAATGATCCGACGCCGTGCCGATCTTGGCAAGGTTCACGCGCATTTTCTCGGGATCGTCCACGTTGCCGCGCGCAATCTGGAGCATGCCGATAATCACGTTCATAGGCGTGCGAATCTCATGCGACATGCGCGAAAGAAAATCAGATTTTGCCTGGTTGGCGGCTTCTGCAGCATTCATGGCATCCTTCATGGACAGCTGAATCTGCTTGTCGGGCGTGGAGTCCCGCAAAACGATAAGCACCTGCTGCTTGCCCTCGAACACCAGCGGCCGAACCGAATAGGCAACCCAGCGGGCAGAGCCTGTGCGCGTGCTGCGAAACGAGAATTCGCCGTGCTCGAATTCGTCGACCAGCCCTTTTCTGATTCGGCTGAACAAATCGACTCCTTTTTCGGAAAGCCCCATCTCGCTTGCCAAGCGCTCGTTTTTCAGGAAATCGTCCAGCGCGTAGCCGATGATGTCCGCCGATTTCGCCACGATAGGCGTAACCTGGCGATCCTCGGGATGGTACAGGTTAACGGCAAGGTCCACGCTGTCGGAAAGCGCGCGGTACAGCTGGGCCATCATGGCAACGTTTCGCTCGCGCACCCGGCGGCGATACGCGGCGAACACCATGAAGCCCGCCACGATAAGGCACACCATGACAATTCCGAACACCGCCTGGAACGTGGTGGTGACCACCGCCGCTTCGGCGCGCACGTTTTCGACCGGCACCACGCTGCACACGTACCAAGGGCCTTTGCTTACCGGAGCGACGCACACGTACGAGACCTTGCCGTCAACCGGCGCGGTAACCAAACCGCTTGAGCGGTCGTACACGATATTGAACAGGCCCTCCAGGTCGCTTCCCTGCCGAGCCTGAAGCGACAAAAGAGCGTTGTTCAAACTTTCCGGAGATGCAAGAGACAGGGGCTCTTCGTACCGAGAAGCCTCATCCAGAAACTCGTACAGATTGGCCTCGGGAGGCAGAACGGTTTTGGTTTTGTCGGCGGGAGGAACCAGGATCTCGCCCGTGTCGGCCTGGAACAGAATAAAGTAGCCGCGCCCGTCGAACATGTCCAGATGCTCGGGCATGGCGAACAGGCTCAATGGAATCTGCGCATACAGCGCGCCCACCTGCTGGCCGTCGATGTACAGCGGGCGCTGCACCGTGCGCACGCGAACGCCGTCCTGGGTTGTGAAGGTTCCGGAATACGACGGGTCGCCCTGGGACAAGGCCGTTTCAGGCCCTTCGATCTGATCGACGCTGAACGGCGAGCCGTCGCTTTCCACGCCCGTGCCGTCCATGCCCGCGAAGGCGGCGCCCGCCAAGCCCAAGCGCTCCTGCAACGCCGAAAGAGCCGGAAGAAGAGCCTGCGGATCGGACGACTGCACGGTAAACGCGCCGATCGCGTCCTCCATCATGACCGCGCGATCGGACACGTTTCCCGCAGCCTGCTCGGTGAAGGTGACCACTTGCTGCTCGGCGCTTTCGTTGAGCTTCTGATCGATGAACGCGGTCAGGCTGAACACGGCCACGATCACAAGGAGGACGGCCGCAACAGAGACAGCCGTCGCAATTGCGCGGCGCTCTCCCTTCCCCCTGTTCACAGCCGACATGCACACGCCCTTCTTTGATGAGCGAAAAGAATAAAGGAATCTCGGAACCAACCCATATCGGAATCGGTTGGGCATAGTATACTCTAACGCTGGAGTGCAAACCTTCCGCGGCGACAGCGATCGCCACGGGCAGAACAACGAGGTAATCATGGATTTCGGTGCGTTGTACCACTTTCTTTTCGAAACGTACGCCGGCATTGGATGCCTGGTGGGCGCAGGACTTGTCATCAGCCTTATCGCGTGCATCATCATGGAACGCCGTACGCGCAAAACGTTCGTCAACCGGGAACCCGGTGAAGACGATTGGTCGTTTTTCGACGACGATGACGAGGACGAAAGCAAGTAATCCGTCGTTTTCGACCCGTCAACCGATCCGCATAGCTTCACCATAGGCATGAAGGCTCAGTGGCTGCACGCAGCCCGAAGCCCTCTTGTCCGACGGCGAAACTCGAACAGGAAGGTCCATCCATGTCAGAGTCCGATACGTATTTGTACCGTCGCGAAGGCGACTACATTCCTCGCGTTGCCGCCGTGCACGATTTGTGCGGCTACGGCAAATGCTCGCTCGGCGTGGCCATCCCCGTGCTGTCCGCGGCCGGATGCGACGTATGCCCCGTTCCGACGGGGCTGTTTTCATCCCACACGGCTTTTCCGGGTTGGTACATGCACGACACCACCGAAATGCTGGAAGACTACCTGGGCGCCTGGGAAAAGATCGGCGTGGAAATAGATGCCGTGTACTCGGGCTTTCTAGGCGCGCCGGAGCAGGTCGACCGCATTCGGGACCTGTACGCCATGTACCCCAACGCGCTGCGCGTGGTCGATCCCGTCATGGCCGACCACGGCAAGGTTTACCCCACGTACACCCCGGAGCTTTGCGCCGCCATGGCCGAGCTGGCGTGCGGAGCGGACATCCTGACCCCCAACCTGACCGAAGCGGCCATCATCTTGGGCGAAGAGTGGCGCGGCACCGACATTTCGGACGACGAAGCCAAGCGCATGATCGACGCGCTGGTGGCGAAGGGCGCGAAGCACGTTGTGCTGAAAGGCATTCAGCGCGAAGGGGAAACCTGCATACGCAACTTCGTGGGCGGAGCAGACTGCGATACGGTGGAAGTGTGCAACGAGTACCTTCCCTACATGCTGCACGGAACGGGCGACCTGTACGCTTCGTGCCTACTGGCAGCCGTTATGGCTGGTCGCAGCCTGGCCGAAGCAGTTGCGTTCGCCGGCGACTTCGTGCACGACGCCATGATCGTCAGCGCGAAGCAGCCCGAATTCAAAGACCGGGGCGTCAGCTTCGAGCCCCTGTTGGGAAAGGTTTGCGGGCTTCTGTAAAACCAGGGCAGGGCGAGGGGCGCAAGGGGGGCAAGGGTTCATTCACGACCCTGCCCCCTTGTTCTATCCCTGCAACTTTCGAACTATATGACGGGTGCCGATAAAGGCTACACCCACAATCCCGGCAAGCACGAGCATCGACACGCTTGCTGCGTTGCAGCGTGCGGCGGCAAGCGACTCCACAACAACCTTTTCGTCGCCGCCTTCGACACTTGATCGAACGGCAAGCTCCTCGTACGTGGCGTCGTCGCAGAACGAAATCTCTTCCTGGATCATAACGGCCGCAGAACCCACGGCGTCTCCCTCAAGCGCGCTCAATTCAGCAGAAGCGCCAACCTGCATCGTCACGAGCAGTAAAGACCCCATGATCGCCGTCCCGAGCGCCATGCCTACGTTACGCGCCGTGCCCTGAATGCCGCCCGATTGTTGAGCGGCAACGGGATCGACTACCGAAGCCACCGCATTGTTCGCCTGAGAATTGACAACGCCCAGCCCAGCTCCAACCAACGAAGTGGCGAAGAACAGCAGCGGCGTTACGCCGTGCGGCTCAAACGAAAGTGCCATGCTGCACGCACCCGCGATAATCAAGCCGTACCCAACGCGAATGACCAAGCGAGGGCGAGTTTTCTTCACGAGCTTTGGCACCAGCATGGCGCACAAGAGCATGGGGATGCCCGAAAGCAGCGAGAGCAAGCCCGTCTGAAGCGCGCTGAATCCAGCTACAAGCTGCAGGTACGGCGTCACGATGATTCCCTGAGCCCCATGCAAAACAACGGCACCCCCACCGCGAGCAATCCTGCGCGGACGCACGGCGCATCCACGAACGCGCGGGGCAGCAATGCGGCCTTTCCCTGGGACTCTCGTCTGCGCTCGAACAGCACCAAGCAAGTAAGCAGGCACAAACCTGTAGCTATCGCAGGCAGCGTAGGGGCAATCCCTCCAATAGTGAAGGGACATTCCGACAACGGCTCGACGAACCCCCACGAAGACACGCGCGCGATGCCGAACAACAAGAAAGCCAAACCGCTAGCTGCCAGCACAATACCGCCCACATCAATGCTCATGGAAGCATCCGGTTTCGAAAGGTTCGGAAGCAAGCGCGTGCAAACAAGCACGATCGCGAAATAAGCCGCGATCACGCCGAACGTTACGCGGAATCCCGCAGTATCAAGCAGAAGACCAAAAGGGATGGGAACCAAAGCGGAAACAGCCGATGCAGCAGCCACGAATCCGAATGCAGTCGCCCGAGCGCGGCCCTCGTACAATGCGGGAATCAAGCCAAGCACCGACGGCGTGATGAAACTTGCGCCCAAACCGACGATCGAGCGCCCTCCCCAAGTGAACACGCCCATATTCGGAGAAAGCGCTACTACAATCTCTCCCAAGATAGCCAGAACCAAGCCGATGCGCAGCGTCTTGCGCCATCCGACAACCACCCCCACCATGCCTCCAGCGATCATGAACGATCCCGCTATAAGGGAGTAAGCGAGGTTTGCCATCTGCACATCGGCAACGGTCGCCCCAAGCGCGCCAACCAGCTGCTGTACGGCAATGCCAAGCGCAGCGTTGTCGCTTGACGTTCCAATTTGAGCAAGAACGATAACCACAAGAGGAGCTACAAGAAACGGCGCTCCTTCGACCCTATCCGCAGCTCGAACACGAGAGTTATTCCCCAATGCCACGTCAGCACCCCCTGCTATCTGCTGGCTGAACACGTCGCTCAACCCATTGTACCCACGCCTTTTCGCGCCTTCTGTAGAAGAATTACCGCATCTTCGGTAAAATTGATGTGTCGGTGCACCCGCACCCTCGCATCAGCCAGACGGACAGAACACCGAAGAAGGACCGCCATGAACGTGCGTCAAAGCATGCTGCTGAATCACCTGCTGTATCTTGATCACTACACGCCCGTTGAAGAGCTGGCGCGCATCATCGGCTGTTCGGAAAAAACCGTGCGCACCGACGCAAAGGTCGTAAACGAGCACCTTGCACACGCCGGATTCGCTTCGCGCATACGCAGCAAGCGCGGCAACGGCATCCGCATGGCCCTCGCACGCGGCGAGCAAAGTCGTCTTGAAGCCATGGTCGCCGACAACGCCATCGAAATGAGACCTCGCCTGGAGCGGTTTTACCGCGGGATTCTCCTTATAACCTGCTCGCCAAAGGCTTTTACCGTAGACTCCCTTGCGCACAGCCTGTTTACGAACAAGCAGCAACTTCAAATGGACATGAAATGGTGGAGCTTCATGCTGAAGTCGTTTCGATTGTCCATCCGCAAGAAAGACAGGCTCAGCATCGAAGGATCCGAGGTTGCGATACGGTTCTTTATAAAGTACTTTTTCTACAAGCTTGACCGACGCATGATGCAAAACCGCATCGAGCCAACGTTCATGGGGCAAGATGCGCGCTTTTTGCAGACCGTAGCCGATGAGGCCGAGCAGGAAATGGGGCTGCAACTTTCGAAGAACTCACGGCAGCAAACGTCGTTCTACCTCAAAGTAATGTGCGCCCGCTTGAGGCTTGGCCACACGCTCAACGAGTCATCCGAGTTCAAAGCAGCCCATCCCCAACTTGCTCGCAAGCTGAAAACCCGGTTCGAGCGGCACCTGGGAATGCCCGTCAACGACCACGAGATAGCGCTGGCATCCAACCTGTTCTCCTGCGGCACCTGGCAATGGAGCAGGCGAAACATTGAAGAGTACGAGCCAGCCCCTCGCACCATCGAGGCGGTAGAGCGCATTGAAAGAACCTTCGAGCAGCGTTTCGGGCAAGCGCCCGACCACGCGCTGCGCCAACGACTGCTCGTACTGACAGACGGCGCCCTTTTAAGGAAATCCTGCAACCTCTCCATTCCCGGACCCATCGAACACGTAGTGAAATACGACAACATGGACGGCTTTCTGCTGCTATCCGAAGCATTGCACGACGCACCTGAATTGCAAGACTTCAATGTCTTTGGGGCCGACTACACCCGCATCATCATGGCATTGCTCGAATACCTTGACCACGTGCATACCGAGCGCGTGTTCCGCGTGGGCCTTGTGGTGAATGCAGGGGTCGAGCAGGCAGCGTACGGCAAATACCGCATCGAGAAGCTTGCATCCAAAATCAGAATCGTAGACGTAATTACGGAAAACGATGTGGAGCAGTCCCCCGCTGAATCGACAGCGCTATCCAGTCGCTTCGACTTCCTTATATCGTTCGAGCCACTGGATAGCACGTTCCCCACGATCACCGTTTCCGAGGCCATCGACGAGCAGGACATCATGCGCATCATGACATCCATCCCCATGCTCAATAACGACCTTGAAACGCAGCTGCACTGTATAGAGGTCGACGCTGTTACGCAAGCAGACGACATGAGGGAGTTGGCCCATGAGGTGCACCGGGAGCTGGCGGATCGGAAAATTCTCGACATGAAGAACGAGCAGTTTGCAAGATTGTTCGAGGCATCGTTCTTTGCTTCGGGGTCTACCCTGGTTCTTCCTTTGTTCAGCGCCAAAGTGCTCTCGACCTGCGCAGTGTTCTTTCCTGTGGACAACTTCAACTTGATCGGCGCGCTTGTAAAGACGGTGGCGGTACTGTTGGTTTCGGAAAACGATCGCAGCGCCGTATCTTCGTTAACCGAGCAGTTCAAGCGAATACTCACCGAACGCCAAGTTTCCCAAGATGCCTTGACGGCATATTTCCCCGCCTAACCTTCCTGCTACGCAGCGAGCCCGCACGGAATCGTGCGGGCTCCAGGAGGTAAAACGGGCTTTGGGGCAAAACCCGTTTTCGGCATTGCGTGCCGCGCGGAACGAAAGATTACGCGCAGCGGTAAACCGACGTGCCTTCTTTGATGGTTTCGAGAACCTTTATGGAGCGGATGTCCATCGGATCCACCTTGAGCGGATTCGCATCAAGAATGACCAGGTCGGCAAGCTTTCCCACCTCAAGCGTACCCTTGCGGTCTTCTTCACCGTATTGGTACGCACCGTTTATGGTGATAGCTTTCAGCCCATCGAAAACGTCGATTTTCTGGCTTTCATCCAGTTGGACGCCGGCTTTCGTAATGCGATTGACCGCGCACCAGACGGTTTCCAGCATCTTCGGGGGAACAACGGGCACGTCGGTATGGAACGTGAACGGAAGACCCGCGTCCAAAGCGTCGCGCACGGCGCTAATGCGACCACCGCGAGCCTGGCCGAAGTTGTTGAGATGAATGTCGCCCCAATACCAAATATGCGATGTGAAGATGCTGGGGATCATCCCTATTTCAGCCATAGCCTGGTATTGATCTTGGCGAATCGTCTGGCAATGGATCATGACCGGGCGCAGCTTATGCTTGTTCGGGTTCGGCGAATCTTCGAGCGCACGCTTGTACTGGGCGATGAGCTGATCGCCTGCAGCATCGCCGTTGCAGTGGCACAGCACTTGGTGATTGGTGTCGATGCCGCTGCGAATAAACGCATACGCCTCGTCATCGCTCATAGTACCGTACGCCACGTAATCAGTGGCTCCGTCTTCGCCCGGTTCGTAAGGTTGGGTCATCCAAGCCGTACGGCCCTGCGGAGATCCGTCCAAGAACATCTTGATACCGCCCAAGCGGAAATGTCCGATATAATCCTGGCTGTCGAAGTCAGCATTGCGCTCGAGCATGCCCTCGACGCCGTGGCCGTCCATGGGGTAGCCCACGATGTCGAGCTTCATCTTTCCCGCACGGGCGAATGCAGCCAGCATATCCGCGAAATCCGGCTGCGTGGCACCGTCTTGCGCAGTGGTTACGCCGTTCTCAAGATAGTAATCCTGCATCTCATCAAACATCGCCGGGACGTCCAAGTTCATGCGGGGCTGGCACATGGCGTAGAAGTTGAACAGCGTGGCAGGCTCCTCAGCGTAGCCGTTCGGCTCCATGCTGCCCTCGACGCGCCCGTACAGACCCCCCTCGGGATCAGGCGTTTCAGCCGTGACGCCTACCAGTTCGAGCGATCGGGAGTTCGCGACCCCCATGTGACCCGACGCGTGGACGATGAAAATAGGGATCTCGCGAGACGCCCGATCAAGCACGTCCTTCGTCGGATGCTGGCCTTCGACCAGGAAGTTCTGGTCATACCCCGTGCCCATCACCACGCCGTCGGCCGTAATGCCGCGCTTCTCGATAAAGGCGGTCAGCGCGTTCACGATGTCGTCGAACGACGTGCATTCCGATAAGCTTGCCGTGGAGATGTACTGCGTGGTGCCCGTCAAATGGCTATGGGGGTCAATGAATCCCGGGAGCACGGTCTTTCCCTCAAGATCGATTTCCCGAGCATCGCCCGCGCGATTGCGCGCCTCATCTAGGGTGCCCGCAAACGCGATGGTGCCGTCGTCCTCAACCAGCAGCGCCTCGAACGTGGCGTTCGCATCGGTCATGGGAACGAAATCTCCGTTGCAATACAGCGTCTTCATAACGCATGCCCTCCTTACTTCCGTGTATTCCCTGTTTATCGAGCGGTTTCAAGCTCATCGGCCACAAGAGCTGCGGGCCGAGCGGATGTCTCCGCTTCCTCTTCCTTGCGAAGGACCGTGATGAACGGCGTTGTCAGCAAGCCCGCAGCCATGATGATGGCAGCCACGATGAAGGCGGTCTTGGTGGAGTCCACGCGCGCCGTCGCGTTGATGGCAGCCAGGCTCTCGCGCTCCGCATCGCTCATCTCGATGTCGTCGATAGTAGCCAGGAAGCTCTCGTCGCTCATGAGCGTGATGGAACGCTGGGACACAGCCTGGCGAACCTCCGGCGTGATGGTGGGATCGGCCTTCATGGCGGAGTCGATGTTGGACGTAATGCCGAACAGCAGCACGGCGCCCAGCGCGGCAACGCCGATGGCCTGGCCCACGTTGCGCATCGTGGTCTGAATGCCGCCCGACTGCGCTGCGTCGCGGTCATTGAGAGCCAGCGCGACCACGTTGTTCGTATGGGAGCTGGAAATGCCGGCGCCAACGCCCACCAGGAAGAATCCAACGTACATACCAAAACCGACGCCCGCCTCGGAAATCGAGAAGCACATAAGAACAAGCGAGCCAGCCATGACGATGTAGCCAAGCTGCAGCACGCGGCGCGGATTGGCGTTCGGGAACAGCTTCGGAATACCGAGCGAGAGCAGGAAGGTGGGAATGCCCACCATAAGGGACATGGCGCCCATGGTGACAGGAGACCAGCCGGCGACCAGCATCAGATACGGCGCCAGAAGGATGGACTGGATGCCCATGAAGAAGAAGGTCAGAGCCGAAGCGACCAAACCGGCAAGCACCTGCGGCGTCTTGAGGAACACCTGCGGAAGCAGCGCGCTGCCGTTCTTCTTCTCGATGCGCTTCTCCACGAACACGAGTGCGACCAGCATCAACAGGCCAAGCAGCGTCATCGGCAGAGCCGGGGACATGCCGAAAATGGTGAACGGAGCAGCCTCGAAAGGCTCGAACAGGCCCCAAACCGAAATACGGGAAAGGCCAACGAGGAACAGGAACAGGCCGCCTGCAGCAATGCCGGTGCCCACGCCGTCGAACTTCGCGCGCTCGCCACCTTCCTCGATGGCAGGGAGCTTGAAGGAAAGCAGAAACACGACCAGGAAGTAGCAGCCCAGCACCACATACGTAATGCGAAAGCCTGCCATCTCCATGAGTACGCCCAAAAGCAAGGGCAGCACGGCGGCCAAACCGGAAGCGGCGCCGATGCAGCCGTACGCCTGCACGCGGTTTTTACCCTGGTAGATCTTTGGAATCAAGCCGAGCACCGACGGAATCATGAAGCTGGCGCCGAAGCCCACGAGCACGCGGCCGCCCCAGATGAACACGAGCATGTTCGGAGAGAACGCCATGAGGATTTCACCGGCCGCGCAGAGCAACGCGCCCATGCGGAAGTTGCGCTTCCAGCCGATAACGGTTCCCAGCAGGCCGCCGGCGATCATCAGCGCACCGGCCATGAGAGAATAGACCATGTTGGCCAGCTGAATATCGGGAACCGTCGCGCCCAGTTGGTTAACTAGTTCCGTGTTCGCCAGGCTGAGAGCGCTGTTCTCTCCCGACGTGCCCATTTGGGCCATGATGAGAATAATGATGGGAAGGACCAGGAATTTCGAGGCCCCGTCTTTCGCCTGAGCCGCCGAAGCGGCCGGTTTCGCTGCCATGTGCATACCCCCTTGTATAGTGACAGTTCGTTCAACACCATGCATTGTAGGAACGAATAAGGGGGAGATGGCATAGAACAATTACCGTTTCAACGGTAATTGTTCTATGCCATTACAAGCAGGAAGCACGAAGACGCCGCAAAGGAACAAGGGCATCTTCGTGCATCGCTTCGCTACAAGCTGAACTCCAGCGCTTCCAGCACGTACTTCGGCACCATGAAGCGCACGGTCTTTTCCGGGTCGACCATTTGGCAGACCTGCACGTCAGCGACCAGGGACAACAGCATCACCAACTCGTCCTGGGGCGTGCCCGTGCGGTCGTGCAGCAAATCGACCATCTCGTGCACCGCGCGATCCGCGGCGGCGTCAAGCGACTCGGCGGATGCGATGATCCCCAGATGCGTTTCGTTCTCGATGATGGGATCCGTCACGTGCAGATCGGGCAGCGCCGTAAGCGTGACCGTAGCGTAGCCGGCCACTTCCGCGCCCGAAACGCTGATCTCGCCATCGCCCATGGCGGCGTGCATGTCGCCGCAGCCGAACAGCGCGCCCTCCACCGCCACCGGGAAGTACAGCGTGGCTCCCGTGGTAATGGCGGTGTTGTCCATGTTGCCGCCATGGCTCCCCGGCGTTCCGCAGTTCACCGGGTCGCCCGCCGGAGCAACGCCGATAACGCCGATCATGGGATTCAGCGGAATGGACAGCTTGTCGTTCCACACCAGCTCGTCGTTCTTGATGGCGCACAGGCGCGTGCTCCACGCATCGAACCGATCGCCGCACACGCCTTCGTCCTTGCCCGTGCACGAAGCGGTCTGGTCATCCAGCTCGATGTTCTCGATAACCACCTTGAGCGCACCGCCCGGACGAGCGCCCTTCACGAAAACAGGGCCGGTAGCCGGATTGATGGCGTCCCAATCGATTTCGTCAAGCGCGTCATCGGACGTCCGAACTTGATTGCCGAAGCAATCCTTCGTGCGAATACGCACCGTCTCGCCCGATTCTACGGTAAGAGCCGGCTCCAAATCGCGCGCAAACGCGAACAGAACACGCTCGTCTCCCAGTTGCTGCATGGGTTTTCCTTTCCTCGCAGGTTTTCGGCTCGATTATAGTACGAAGCCCGCCCAACAGTACGATAAGCAGGTTATTCTTCCGCCCAATCGTCTTCGTCGTAGTACACGGGGTCGGGCACGAACACGCACGCCGCAAGCGCCAACGCAATGGATATCGCGGTGAACCCCAGATTCCCGAGAGAGGGCATCCACGTAACCTGACCCGATGCAACCCATGCCGCAACGGCGACGCCTCCAAGCAGAAGCGCACCGGCTACGCACGTGCCCAGAACCGCAAACGCGCGCGTCGGCCGCAAGCGAATCGCAGCCAGCGCGCCGGCCGACGCGATCCAACTGCCGGCAACGCACCAAAGCGGAGGCTGCACGAGCAGCGCGCCCATGGCGCCCGCCAGGTCGCTGCGCGCGCCCACGTTCCAGTTCGCAAGCACGTCCCAGCTCAGAAGGTTATGGGACCCGCAGGCGGCCAGCATGACGGCGACCAGCACCGAGAACGCGGCTGTCCCCATAGCCCGCACGGGAGCCAGGCTCAGTCCGGCCGCCAACGGCGCAAGCTGCCCCAAACCGAACGCGCCCGCGAGCGGCACCGCCAAAGCAACGTTCGCTTCGGCGTCCCCCTCGCGCCCAACGAAGTACCACCACGTGGCCGCAGCCGCCAGCAGCACGCACCCTGCCGCCGGAACGCCTTGCACGATGAACATGGCGGCCAGCGCGAAATACCCGAGCAGCGCGCCCAGGTGCGGCCGCAACGCACCCGCAAGCACGATGAGCGCGAAGATACCCCAGAACAGCGGATTCGCGAAACCGCTTGTCTGCGGCATGTTCCAAAGCGCCACGAACGCCAGCAGCGCGCTGCCCGCACCGCCCACCGCATGGGTCGCAATCGCACGATGCAGCGGCGTGAAGCGCTCGCGCAAAGGCACGCGCGGAAGGCAAGGCTCGTCCTCGACAGGTTCTTCATCCTGCTCATCGGCATATCCGACAATAGCTGCAAGCTCGCGAACGCCGCGCTTTGAATCGCCCAGGAACGGCTCAAGTTCCTCTGCGAAATCGGAAATCGTTGCGTAGCGTTCTTCGCGATCGGGGTCGAGCGCATAGAACACCACGTCGTCAATTGCAGGGTCAAGCCCTTCCCAACACAACGACGGCAACACGAGCTCCGCATCCTCGATTGCAAGCTCGGCACGCTTCAAATCGGACGCAAGGAACGGATTTTCTCCTGTGAGCATTTCGTACGCGACCGAAGCCAACGCCCATTCGTCGCAGCGCACGTCCAGGTTTTCCTGCCGCATTTGCTCAAGCGGCATGTAGCCGATGGTGCCGCCTCCAGCCGTGCCGAAACCCGAAGCATCCGCTAGCGTCGCCAAGCCGAAATCGGTCACTTTCACCTGACCTTGATGGTTGATCAGGATGTTGTCGGGCTTGATGTCCAGGTGAAGCACCTGGTTGCTGTGCGCCACCTCAAGCGCATGCGACACCGCCGAGAATACCGCCGCCACAATATCGAGGGTCAAACGGTCGCCATGTCGGCGAAGCAGTTCGCTCAACGACATGCCTTCGACGTATTCCATGATGAGGTACGCCGTAGCGTCCTGCACCTCGAAATCGTACACCGCCACAATGCTCGCATCGGTAAGCATGGCCGCCGTGCGCGCTTCGTCCAAACCCGGGATATGCGCGAGAGAGCGCACGAGCGGAGCTTCCGCCAACAGATCAACCGATGCTCCAGCCTGGGAAAACAGCGCTTCGTCTTCGTCGTCGGAAAACAGGGGGTCGTCAAACGCCGCATCGCGCGAAGCGTCCGGCAACGGCGCTGCGTTCGCGCCCGGAAGAGCGGCCCGGGCAGCGTCGACGTCGTCCAGCTCGATGCACTTGATGGCAACGCGGCGCTGAATGCGCGTGTCCCACGCCACCTGCACGGTGCCGAAGCCACCCGCCCCCGCTTCCGCGATTGGCCGGTATCGATTCAATATGAGTTGCTGGTTGCGCGCCATGGGGGACATTATAGAGCAGATGCGTCCAAAGGGCGCTCAGATGCCGGGGTCACCACGGCACCGCGATGGCAATAACGGCAGAGCGCGGAGGGCGGGCGGTGTGCAGGCGCGGGGCGCGATGGGCGCGGGGCGTGCGAGCTCGGCGGGCGCGAACGCGCCGAGCGAGAGGTGGCTAGAACGCAGCCTCCAAGGGGTCGCTCACCGTAACGTTTTCCTGTCCGCGCTCCAGTTCCGTCAGCTTTTTCAGCAGCGGGTCCTGCGTGCCGTCGAGCATGCGCAGTTGCAGGGTAACGGCATCGTCGTACACCGTATCGAGCACCTTCGCGCCGCAGTCCGTCGCAATGCGCATCAGCTGGTCGTACTTTGCATACGCCGTGCGAATGCGAATGTCCACGCAGCGCGAAACCACCACGAGCTGCGCCGCCTCGACGCCCGCCTGCGTCGCCTGCGTGTAAGCGCGCACCAGGCCGCCCGTTCCCAGCAGCACGCCGCCGAAGTAGCGCGTGACCACCACGATGACGTCGGTAAGACCTGCGTGCTGAACAACCTCGAGGGTGGGAAGGCCGGCCGTCTTCTGCGGCTCGCCATCGTCGGAGTACCGCACGCGGCCCGAAGAGCCTGCGCCGCCTTCGCGCAGCACGTACGCGTACACGTTATGGCGCGCCATGCGGTTCGCCGCGCGGATCTCCTCGAGGAAGGCGAGCGCCTCCTCCTCGGTTTCCACGTGGGCCAAGCTGGCGATGAACCGGCTTTTCTTCTCTTCGATCTCGGCGGTTGCCCGCCCTTCTATGGTGGTGTAGGAAGTCATGGGAAAAGTGTAGCACGGATGGGCGAATCTGCGAGAACTCGCCGAGGGCATCGCGTGAGAACACCGCGATGAAAGCTCCGAACCCGAAGGCAGTAAAGCACCTTCAACATGAATCCCGCCCTTGTCGCACGGAACCGCCCCGTAAAAAACGCCGGCCCGCACATGAGCGCGGGCCGGTGTCAGAATGCGAGGAACGCGAATTCGAGCACTAGTCCTCTTCGGGAACCATGTCGCTCACCGACGCGTTCGTGATCAGAATCAGGGACGCAACGGAAGCCGCAGCCTGCAACGCCGTGCACGTCACCTTGGCGGGATCGGCAATGCCGCGAGAAATCATGTCGCCGTATTCGCCGGTCATGCAATCCAAGCCATGGCCCTGCGGCAGCTCCTTGACCGTCTCGACCGCAACGTCGCCACGGTAGCCCGCGTTCTCGGCAAGCGCGCGCAGCGGCTCTTCGAGCGCCTTGCGCAGGATGTCCACGCCCAGCTGCTCCTCGGGGTTGTCGCACTTCAGATCGTCCAGCACAGCGGCAGCCTGCAGCAGCGCCACGCCGCCGCCAGCGACCAGGCCCTGCTCGGCGGCAGAGCGCGTGGCCAGCAAGGCGTCCTGGATGCGGCTGCGAATCTCGTTCATCTCGGACTCGGTAGCAGCGCCCACTTCCATCACCGCGATGCCGCTGGACAGCTTCGCCAAGCGCTCGCGCAGCACGTCGCGATCGTAGTCGATCTGCGTGCGCTCGATCTCGGCGCGCAGCTGCGCGCAACGCTGCTCGACGTCCTCGGGCTTGCCCTTGCCGCCCAGAATGGTCGTACGGTCCTTGGTGATCTGCACGCTTGCAGCGCGACCGAGCATGCTCTTGCGCGCATCGGAGAGCGACAGGCCGCGATCGGGAGTAATGACCTCGCCGCCGGTAAGAATGGCCAAGTCCTCAAGCTCCGCCTTGCGACGGTCGCCCAAAGCGGGCGCCTTTACCGCAACGCTGATCAGCGTGCCGCGACGACGGTTCATGAGCAGCGCGTTCAGGGCCTCGCCACGCACGTCCTCGGCGGCGATCAGCAGCGGGTGGCCGGACTGCATGACCTCCTCCAGCACGGGCACGATGTCGGCGAAATTGTCGCCCAGGCGCTGATCGGTCAGAAAGATGTAGGGCTCTTTCAGCTCGCCTTCCAAACGGCCCTGATCATCGGCCATGTAAGGGGAGATAAAGCCGTTGTCGAACATCATGCCCTTGAGGATCTTCACCTCGATGCCGAAGTTCTGGGACTTCTCCACAGAGATGATGCCGTCTTTGCCGATAGCGTCCATGGCCTCGGCGATCTTTTCGCCGATGACCCGATCTCCTGCGGAAACCGTTGCGATCTCGGCTATCTGCTCACGCGTGGAAACCTCGACGGCGTCCTTGAGCACCTCCTGCGCCACCGCGTCTGCGGCGCGCTGGATGCCGCGGCGCAACGCCAGCGGATCGGAACCCGAGATAACGCAGCGCACGCCTTCGCTCACAATGGCGTCGGACAGGATGGTTGCCGTCGTGGTGCCGTCGCCCGCATCGTTGTTGGCCGCCACAGCAGCCTCGCGCACGATCTTCATGCCCATGTTCTCGATGGGATCCTCAAGGTCGACGTTGGCCGCCACGGTTGCGCCATCGTTGGAAACGTTCGGCTTCTCGTGCTCCTTCTGCATGGCAACGTAGCGGCCCTTGGGGCCGATCGTCACCCTTACGGCGTCAGCCAGCTTGTTCACGCCAGCGGCCATTTTCGCACGGGTTTCGTTGTCGAAAGCAATGTCTTTGGACATAGTTCGGTTCCCTTCTCATCAGTGTGCGGCGCTTCGCCATCACCGCGCGCACGATAGGCGTCCCGCGCCCTCAAGCGGTTCAACATCGCCGTTTCAGGCGTGCGGGAGCTTGTTAAAGTCACTGTCGAAAAAGTTAGCACTCTTTTGCTTCGAGTGCTAGTCTTTCGGCCTTTTTTCCTCGCGACCAATGCAAAGTGACACCCAGAAATATCCTTCTGCCTAATGCGCCCAAAACCGCGATGTTCTACAATCGAAAGTTGCACGGCTCTTGGGCAGCGTCGTTTTCGCGTGCGCCGCCCAGCGTCGCACCGCACAAACCGCACATTGCAAAGGAGCACGAGCCCATGGCCGTCATCGACGCCCACGCCCACATCTACCCGGATAAAATCGCCTCGCGCGCCGTCGACGCCATCGGGGACTTCTACGTCATCGACATGTACGGCGAAGGCACGGTGGAGCACCTGCTGGCCTCGAAGGAGCGTGCGCCCATCACGCACTTCATTGTGCATTCGGTGGCCACCACGCCGGGCAGCGTGGAAACCATCAACAATTTCATCGCCGAGCAATGCCGGCTGCATCCTGAGTTCATCGGTTTCATGACCATGCACCAAGATTACCCGGATCCCGAAAGGGAAATCGAGCGGGCCATCGGCCTGGGTCTGCACGGCATGAAGCTGCACCCCGACACGCAGCATGTGAATATGGACGACCCGCGCCTTATGAACGTGTACGAAATCATAGAAGGCCGCGTGCCTATCGTGCTGCATACCGGCGACTACCGATACGACTATTCGCATCCACAGCGGCTGTTGAACGTCCTGAAGACGTTCCCCGACCTTGTGGTGGATGCCGCGCATTTCGGCTGCTGGTCGCGCTACGACGTAGGCTACGACATCCTGCACAACGAGAATCTGTTCGTGGACGCGTCCAGTTCGCAGTTCTTCCTGGGACAACGCCGCACCGTGGAGTTGGCGCGCATGTGGGGCACCGACCGCATCATGTTCGGGTCGGACTTCCCCATGTGGGATCCCGCCGCCGAATACGACCAGTTCGTTACCGCAGGTTTCAGCGAAGACGAGCTGGAGAACATGCTTTGGCACAACGCCGAGCGGTTCGCCGGCGTGAAGGTGGGGTAGCCGAGAAACCGCGCTTTCGTAAAAGAGGGCCCGCAGAATTGCGAGCCCTCTTTTTGATGCGCGTTATTCGTCTTCGCCCTCCGGCAGGTCTTCCAGCACAAGGCGAATCTTGTCAATGCGGTGGCGGTCCATGTCCACAACGGTGAACGACGCCTTCTTGCCGCCGCCTTCGACCGACACCGAGTCGCCTTCGTCGGGAATTCGGTCGAACAGCGTGAGCAGCAAGCCGCCCGCCGTTTCGCACTCCTCCGACTCGACGGGCTTGAAGCCGATCAGATCGCCCACCTCATCGATAGGCAGCGAACCGTCCACCAGGTAGCTGCCGTCTTCCATGTTCACCACTTCGTCGGTGTCGCCGTGCTGGTACTCGTCGTCGATGCGACCCACGATCTGTTCCATGATGTCGCTCATGGTAACGATGCCGGCAGTACCACCGTGCTCGTCGATGACCACCGCGATCTTGGTACGCTTTTCCTGCAGCGTCTGCAGCAGCTTGGCGATGGGCACGCCCTCGGGGACGGCCTGAATCGTTCGAATGCGCAGGTCGTCCACCGTTGCATGCTCAGACAGCGTGTACAGGTCCTTCACATGCACGAAGCCCACGATGCGGTCCTTCGTCCCGCGGCATGCCGGGTAGCGCGTGTACTTATAACGCTGCACCAGCTGCATGTTCTCCTCGAGCGAATCCTCCAGGTCGATGCAGATGAGGTCGGTGCGCGGGGTCATGATAGCCTCGGCGTCCTTGTCGCCCAGGTCAAAAATGTTGTCCACGTAGGCGTTCTGCTCGGGATCGATCAGACCGCTTTCGGTGCTCTCGTCGATCAGCAGCTTGATTTCTTCGTCGGTGTACACCTCGTGCTCGCTGGCTGCATCATGGCCGAGCATTTTCATGACGCCGTTCGTAATGGTGTTGAACAGCCACATGACCGGGTAGGTCAGACGGTAGAACCACACAAGCGGCGTGGCCGTGAGCAGGGAGTACTTTTCAGTTGAGAAAATGGCGAGCGACTTCGGAATAAGCTCGCCCACCACGATGTGCAACGCCGTGATGATGATGAAGCCAACGGCGATGGCGATAGCGTGAATGGCGGCCTCGGGCAGACCGAACGCCGAAAGCAGCGGAGAAATGAGCGCGGAAACGGCAGGTTCGCCCAGCCAGCCCAGCGCGAGCGAGGCAAGGGTGATGCCCAGCTGGCAAGCGGAAAGGTACGCGTTAACGTTGTCAGCGACCAATTTGGTGTACTTGGCGCCGGGACGACCCTCTTCGACAAGGATCTCAACCTGGGATTTGCGCACGCGAACGAGCGAAAACTCGGCGGCGACGAAAAACGCATTCATGATGAGAAAGAACAGGACAAGAAAAAGGCTTAACGCAACAGGCATTAAAGCTGGTCTCCTTAGGTTCGGTTGTCAATGTCTGCTGAAGGCGGTTTCCTAGGCCACCTGCCAAGCAGCGCTTTTGCTGTCCCTACTATTTGTACCAGTTCGCAGGAGAGCCTGAGTGAAAAACTACGCTTTATACAGAAGTGTTACCAAAGGACAACCAGGGGCCGCAAGGGCATGGGCCGCGGCGCGGGTCGCAGGTCGCGGGTTCGGGGCCGGGCGCGGGTCGCGGGTCCGAGCGCACGACGAAGAACGCATTGTCGCCCGAAACGTACGGTTTTCGCGGCAAAACCGTACGTTTCGGGCGACAATATCCCTGCAGCGGCGCCGACAGCCTCCGCCGTGCCCGGCGCGCAGCCCCGCCGCGCCCGATGCGCGTACCCGACACCCGCGCCCGGCGCGGCGCGGCGCCCATCACGCACGAGCGCCGTCGGACCCCGCAAGGTCCGACGGCGCTCGCTTCGCTTCGTCGTATACTAGGCGCGCGCTAAATCTCCCGCGTCAGCAGACTGCGAGGGCGCCCCGGCTGAAGCAACTCCCTCCCCAGCGGCACCCTCAACAGGCGAGTCGCCCTGGATAGAATCAGCCGCCCCCGGATCTCCCTCCACTTTGATGTTTTTGGGCAACACCAGGTTCGCCACTACGGCAACCAGGAATACCATGGCCACGCAGTTCTGCGCGAACACGCTTTGGATCAGCTCCGGGAACACCGCGAACAAGTCCGCCACCTGCGTAAAGCCAATGCCAACCGCCAGCGAAAGCGCGGCGATCAAGATATTGCGCTGCGTGAAGCCCGCCCGCGCGATCATCTGAAAACCGCTCACGATAATGTTGCCGAACATCATGATGGTGCAACCGCCCAGCACCGCCTCGGGCAAAGACGAGAACACCGCGCTGATGACCGGCAGGAACGCCGCCAAAATCATGATGGCCGCACCCGTGGCGATAGCCTTGCGGTTCACAACCTTCGTCATGGCCACCAGGCCGACGTTCTGCGAGAACGACGTGATGGGCAGGCACCCGAAGCACGCCGACAACGAGCTGACGAAACCGTCGCAAGCGATCGAGCCCGAAAGCTCCTTCTCTTTGACCTCGCGGTTCAGGCCCACCATGGTAAGGGCCGACGTGTCGCCGATGGTCTCGGTAGCCGACACCAGGAAGATCAGCGTCACCGAAACGATGGCGCCCAGATTAAACTCCGGAGCAAACGGCATGAACTGGGGGAATGCGAACAAGCTAAGCCCCTCGAAGCCGCTGAAGTCGACCGCGCCCAGCACCAACGCAACCACATAGCCAATGATCAGGCCGAACAAAACCGACAACTGCTTGGTCTTGCCTTTGGCCAGAACCTGAAACACCAGACACGAAACAAGCGAGATGGTTCCCAGCAGCAAGTTTTGCGGAGAACCGAAGTCCGGCGCGCCGTTGCCGCCGCCGAACGAAGCAGCGCCCACGCCCAAAAGCGAGAACCCGATGGACGTCACCACCACCGCCGCAACGATGGGCGATATGATGCGACGCCAATACCGCGCGAACAGGCCCAAAACGCCCTCGATGATGCCACCGATGATGATGGCGCCAATAGCCACGTTGTAGCCGTACGTAGCCACGATGCCGCACAGCACCGTCACGAAGGTGAAGCTGATGCCCATGACAATAGGCAATCCCGACCCCACACGCCACAACGGGAACAGCTGAATGAGCGTGCCGATGCCCGCAATCAGCATGGCGCTTTGGATGAGCGTGCCGGTCTGCCCGTCGCTCAAGCCGGCGGCGCTGGCCACGATGACGATGGGCGCGAGGTTGGCGACGAACATCGCAAGGATGTGCTGAACGCCAAAAGGAACGGCTCGAAGCAGGGGGATGTCGCCGTCAAGCTTGAACAGGTTCTCGGTTGCGAACGTCTTCATCGGCGAAACCCGATCTCGCCCGTTTCCGGATCCATGCTCTCGACGATGGCAAGCGACTCCAGGCGATACCCGCGTTCGCGCAGATCGGCGCCGCCCGGCTGGAAGCCCTTCTCGACCGCGATGCCAATGCCCTCGACCGTTGCGCCCGCTTCGTCCACAAGCTCGATCAGCCCGTTCAGCGCGCACCCGTTAGCCAGGAAGTCGTCGATGATCAAAACGTGGTCGTTCGGCCCCAAGAACTTTTTGGACACGATGACGTCGTACACGCGACCGTGCGTGAACGACTGGATGCACGTGGTGTACATCTCGCCATCCAGGTTGATCGACTGAGCTTTCTTCGCAAACACCACCGGCACCCCGAAATGCCGAGCAACCACGCAGGCTATTCCAATGCCGGAAGCCTCGATGGTAAGAATCTTCGTTACGGGAGCATCAGCGAACAGCCGCTTGAACTCGGCGCCCATCTCATCGAAGAGATCAATGTCCAGTTGATGGTTCAGGAAGCTGTCCACCTTCAGGACGCCCTCCGACTTCACCACCCCATCACGCCTGATGCGTTCCTCCAGCAGTTCCACGTTCTCCTCCGTACTTGCACGATTGTCCGTCGCGCAGCACAAAGCCGCGCGTTCCCTTACCATGCGGCCACCAGCCGCATTTCTACTGCGAACCAGTGTAAAGGAACGCGCGCACTCGAACGCGGAAAATTAGATAACAACCTGCCCGGTTGCGATCAGAACGATGGAAACCGCCGCAGCCAAAAGGATGACGGCCACCACCACTTTGTCGCGCAGGCTTACCAGATAAGGCTCGTTGCGCTCTTTTTTGCCCTTGATGTACATCAGGATGCCCGGCGCGTACAAAAGCGACATGATGGTAAGGCCCACCGCCCCGCTCGCCCACGCCAAAAAGAAGCTGTACAGCACGCCGATGATTCCGAAAATGCGCCACAAAACGATGTTGCCGCCGATGCGGCCCTTGAATGCCCCGGGCTCGGTGAACGTGATCTTGGCGAAGTACGCCGCCGACAACAAGTACGGAAGCAGGATCATTCCCGCCGAAAGCGTGTAGAAGAATTGGTAGGTGCTGTCCGAGAACAGCATGAGAACCAGGAACACCTCGATGATAATGTTCGTGACCACCAGCGTCACGATAGGCGCGCCCTTTTTGTTGGTCTTCGCGAACGCCTTGATGAACACGCCCTGCTCGGCGGCCTCATACGGGGACTCGCTCGACAGCACCGTGTATCCCAGCATGGCCCCCACCAGCGACAGCACAACGCCGCCGTTGATGAGCATGGCGCCCCACGGGCCAACGGCGTACTCCATGACGCCCGCCAAAGCCGGGTTCTCCAGCTGGGCAAGCTGGGAAAGCGGCATCACGCCCATGCTGAGCATGCTGACCATCAGGTAGATTGCCAACACGCACACGAACGCGATAATAGTGGCCTTGCCTACGTCGCGCTCTTTCTTGGCGCGCCCGGAAATGGCCACGGCGCCCTCGATGCCCACGAACACCCAGATGGTGATCATCATAGTGCTGCTCACCTGGTCGAAGAAGGGAAGCCCCGGATCGGAACCCGTGGTGAGGTTGGCCATGAACACCGCCGGATCGAACTTCTGCAAGAAGATGATGGCCGTGATGGCGACGAAAATAGGCACGAACTTGCTGATGGTGATGACGGCGTTCACGCCCGTAGCCTCCTTGATGCCGCGCGACACCAAGAACACGTAGAACCAGATGAGAACGCTGGCCCCGATCACGGAAGGCAGATTGGTTCCACCGCCGAAAATGGGGAAGAAGTACGAGAGGGCGCCGAACAGCAGCGCAGAGAAGCTGACCGTGCACAAAAGCGCACTGATCCAGTAGCCCCACGCGCTGTTGAACCCCAGAAAGTCGCCGAAACCGGCGCTTGCGTAGCTGTAAATTCCACCCTTTAGCTGAGGCTTTATGCGAGAGAGTGCATAAAACGTCATCACCAGGCACAGCACGCCGATACCGGAAATGCTCCATGCCGTAAGGATAGCCGCGCCGCTTGCGCCGCCAGCGGCCTGATCGCCCGCCAGCGTGAATACACCGCCGCCGACAATCAGCGTAATAACAGTAGTGACCAGGCGAAATATTCCTAAGTTGCCATGAATTTGCGGCGATCCAGAGGACCCGTCCGCTCCTGTAATGCTGCCAGATCCCGCCGCAGAAGTTGATGCGGCCGCGTGATTCGCTGCGGGTGCGCTCATGAAATCCCCGTTCCTCTTTGTACAATACCGTGCATCATACCCCACTGCATCGCTTTCCGAACAGACGGTTATGCAACATTTTGGATAAAGCTATTCGACCGCTGTCCGACCAACAAGCACGTTCGCCAGAACCGAGCGGTTGAGATCGCATCCTATGCCGTATGGGTTGCCTTCCCGGTTCAACGTGACCAGGCCGCGTTCAGCCGTGTACGGAGGATCGGTCACGTCATGCGAGAAATATCGAGCGGTCGACCCTATGTCTCCCGGCGCCGTAACGTTGGGCAGCGTCTGGAACGCAGCATGCAGACGCTTGGAGATACCCGTGTCGTACATGCCCCCCATCCATACGTCTATGCCGCGCTCAGCCGCTGCGTTCACAAAATCGAGCGCAGGCTGCACGCCTCCGAACTTGCCGATCTTCACGGCATAGCATTTCAGTTCGGGGTGCGAAAGCGCGCGGGCAAGATCCGCCGGACGGGCAATCGACTCGTCAAGGCACAACGGGGTTCGCATGGTTCTTTGCAGCCGCGCCAGCCGGGTGAAGATATCTGAGGAATCCGACCCCGAAACGCGACGGGGATCAAGCGGCTCCTCGATCCAAGCCACGTTGCAAGCGTCGAGCGCGCGCAGCTCGTCCGCATCGCGATCGGAAAAACTCTGGTTCGCATCAAGCGTAATGGCGAGGTCGGGGAACGCCTCGCGCACCGCGCGCACGCATCCAAGCGTACCAGGAGCCACCTTCAGCTTCACGCGCCGGTAGCCCGCCTCCACGCAACGGCGCGCCGAGGCCACCGTGTCGGCTTCGGAGGCCAACCCCAAAACCGCCCCGGCGGAAACGGAGGCGGACAGCGGTCCCCCGATGCGCGGCGACTTCTTGTTCGACCCGCCTATGAGCTGCCACAACGGCTTGCCGACTATCTTGCCGTACAAATCCCACAGGGCAGGCTCCATGGCGCCGCACGCCAAGGGAAACGAAGCCGATTCAGGCTGCGTGGCAAACAGGGCGGATGCCTCGCTTGGATGGAGCATCGTCGCGCGCAGCACAAGGGGCGCCAGCACGTCCCGCAGAATCCGCGCATCCTGATCAAGCGTTTCCGGTAGATACCAGTCCGTCGGGAACGCGACGCACTCGCCCAACCCGGTACGGCCGGCATGGTCGGTCACTTCCACGATGATGGACTCGCGCTGGGCCATCACGCCCTTCGGAGTTTTAAAGGGGCGCTCGAAAGGCAGGCGAATGCGGTGCAGGGTTACGCGCACCACCTCGATGCGCTGGTCGTACAGCCTTTCGAGGGCAGCGCGGTCCACCTTGCCAATGCCGCTGCGCGGAAACTCGTCAAGCACGCACACGTGCTTCGGCAGGTACAGCTTCGAGAGCCGCGGCGCCAGATGAGCGCGCACGGCATGCGCGAATCGGCAGTTGTCCAGCGCAGACGACCTTGATGCCTCCTGCGCCCGTTCGCGCTCCACGAACGCCACGGGTCGGCGCCCCCATCGCTCGTCGGGAACCCCGAACACATGCGCATCGGCGACCCCCGGAACGCGCAGAAGCCGTTCCTTGATCTCGGCGGGATAGATGTTCTCCCCGCCCGAGACGAACATGTCCTCGGTACGCTCCTTCACGTAGATGGAGCCCTGGTACATGGCGGCGGTATCGCCCGTGAGGAAGTACCCGTCCACCGTATGAGCTGCGCGGGCGTTCAGGTACCCCGCGAACACACCGGGACCCTTCACCGCCAAACGGCCGAAGCCATCCTCGCCCGGATCGACAATGCGGGCCTTGTAACCGGGAAGCAGGCGCAGCCCGCCTTGGAACGAAGACGTGACCTGGGCGTGGGCAATCTGGCTTGAAGTCTCGGTCATGCCGTAGCTTGCGTACACGCGAAGACCCAGCGCACAGGAGCGCTCGAGCGTTTGCGGGTTCGTTGCTCCGCCGCCCAAAAGAATGCAGGCGTAGCGCTTCAGCGTTTCCGCACGGCCCGAAGCAAGCAGATCCTGCAGCATCTTGTCCACCACCGACACGTGCGTAGCGCCCTTGCTTGCAGCGTCGCCCAACAGGCGGTCGGGATCGAAACGGCGGTACAGCACGAAGCTGTTGTTGTTCAAAAAGCTGCGAACCACCACCTGGAACCCGCCTATGTGGTACAGCGGCAGCGCGGCCTGCCACAGCCCTTCGGCCCGACGGTTGAGGGCGGTGTTGGATATCTCCGAGGAACGGCACACGTTATCCCAGGTGAGAGGTACTGCTTTTGCGCGGCCGGTCGTTCCCGAGGTGAACATGATCACGGCTCGCATGCTGGAATCGAACACGTGCGCGGCATGCTCGGCAAAGTGGATGATGCCCTCAAGAGCATCTTGGCGAGCAACGGCGTCGCGTCGACGGGCGGAAGCCCTGCCCGTACCCGCCCTTCCCAGGGCCTTCGTCGAGCGAGCCTCGGCCGAAGCGGCCGCAACAAGCGTGGAGAACGTCGGTCGACTCGGCCGAGCGGCAGCGCGCGACGCAGGCGACGCGGTCGATTCTTCGCCGGCAAGAAGCGCCGACGCCCGATCGAGTACGCGCTTCACGTTGCCCTCGTCGATACGTGCGGCGATGCGCACATCGGACGTGCGCTCCACCTCCATGACGCGACTCATCTTCTCGGCGCTTGTCAAACGGTTGTTGAGCGCGATCAGCGTGAAGCCGCCGTACGCAGCGGCCAGCATAAGGAACACGTACGCAGGGCAGTTCGGCAGATCGACGACAAGGCAGTCCCCCGGATTCGCTCCATGGGACTGCAAGTTGCGCGCGATGGCCGCAGACAGCATCCGCGTTTCGCGATACGAAAACGACAGCTCCGCACCCGCTTCGTCAACGTACGTGAAGCACGTACGTTGCGGGCACTGCCGCACCATGCTTTCAAATGCGCCGATCATCGCCGCACTCCGCCCCGCCTCTCAAGCACTTCGTCGCTGGCCGCAACGGCCAGGCACTATCATCGCGCCTGGCGCGCAAACGCCGCCGCACGCCAGGATTCACCATCTTAGGGAAACTTCGGGAACTGAGTGAAGTCGGGCGCGCGATGCTCCTTGAACGCGTCGCGACCTTCCTTCGCCTCGTCCGTAGTGTAATACAGAAGCGTCGCATCGCCGGCAAGCTGCTGAATGCCCGCCAAGCCGTCGGTGGCCGCGTTGAACGACGCCTTCATGAATCGCAGAGCCGTGGGGCTGAACTGCAGCATTTCGCGCGCCCAGCTCACGCACTCCTGCTCGAGCTGGTCGAAGGGAACCACCTTATTGACCAGGCCCATGTCCAAAGCCTCGGCCGCCGTGTACTGCCGACACAGGTACCAGATTTCGCGCGCCTTCTTCTGGCCTACGATGTTGGCCAGATAGCCCGCGCCGTAACCAGCGTCGAAACTGCCGACCTTCGGACCCGTCTGGCCGAACTTGGCCGTTTCGGCCGCAATGGACAGGTCGCACAGAATATGCAGCACGTGACCGCCGCCGATGGCATAGCCGTTGACCATGGCGATAACGGGCTTGGGGACAACGCGGATGAGGCGCTGCAGGTCAAGCACGTTGAGGCGCGGGATGTTGTCCTCGCCCACATAGCCGCCGTTGCCGCGAATCTTCTGGTCGCCGCCGGAGCAGAACGCCTCGTCTTCGGGACGGCCGCCGTGGTTCGCGCCCGTCAGGATGATGACGCCGACCGAAGCGTCGTCGCGTGCCACGCTGAACGCGTCGTAAAGCTCCGTAACGGTGAGCGGAGTGAAGGCGTTGCGACGTTCGGGCCGGTTGATGGTGATTTTGGCAATGCCGTCGCACGTCTCGTACACGATTTCTCGATACGATTTGCCCGCCTGCCACGCAGTATCGCTCATGGCCGTCCTTTCATTACGCGCTCGATCAGCCGAGCACGCCGTATGGGAGGTTTTCGGTTGGATTGGCTTATAGTAACGCGTAATGGGAAAAGGCGCACGTCTCCGCAGAATATCTCCGGAAAGAAACGACGCAACCTGGGGAATCGGCGGAAAACGCCCGCCGTCGCGCACAAGCCAGGCCGCCGGGGCGAGCCGCGCGCCGAGCAGCGCCCGTTCGACCGCTCTCGCAAGCCCTCCGCTACCACGCGCTGTCAGAACCGCCGGGGCCTGCTGGCAGCGCCGGAACGCGCTGTCGCACGCCGCGTCCTGCCGTCGCCGCACGCCGCTGCCGCGCCTTGTTGGCGGCAGGGCGCCCTGTCAGAACCGTCGCACCCCGTCAGCGGCAGCGCCCAGCCGCAACCCTGCACCCGGAAAGAGGCTTGCGCACGAAAAACCGCCCTCGCTGGCAGGTTTTGACGGTTTGAGGTCGATTGATCTGGCAAGGCAGGTGCTCTGGAAAAGGCAGCCTGGCAGATCAAGGCTGTGAGCAGGCAAAACGAAAAGCAGGTCGAACTCTGGCAAACACGCTGCTCGACTCGACGACCTCAAACCGTCAAAACCTGCCAGCGACAGGGGTTTTTCGTGCGCGCTCCCCATACGCGGAGCAGGCGGACGGTCGGCAAGGGAGCAGAGGCGCGGCCGATCGAGCTGGCTCAGGACGTCGCCGACCGCTGGCGCAAGGGCGCGCAGGAGCAGGGGCACCGGGAGGCGCGCACCCCCTCCCCCATGGGCGCACCCGTAAACACCGCGCCTCCCGCGCGAGCGGACGCTTCGCACCTACGCCGCAAAGCAAAAACCAACAACGCTATGCGCGCGGCCTGAGGGGCGCGGGCGCCAGGAACGCCTCGACGCATCGAACGAAATCCGCGGGCGCCTCCAGATGCACGTTGTGTCCCGAACCTTGAACTACCTCGACGGCAACGTCGGGAACGCAGCGCAGCTCTTCGGACAGCGCACAGTACTTCCGATCGAGCGACCCGGTCAGATACTGAACCGAAACTCCCTGGTCGCAAACAGTAGCCAGCGCGGAAAGCACCTCTTTGCGCGTTGGCATAGAATGCTGGCCGGCATGCTCGAACGTACGCGCAAGCGCCTCCGCGTCATTAGCGAGCCGTCCGGCGCGCACGTGCGACCGCACGTTCGGGGGCAAACGTCGTTGGGAAGCGAACAGCGGAAGACGCTCCCATGCATCCATGAACGCCTTCAGGCCCTGCTCCCGCAAGCGGGAGGCATTGGCCGCATCGCGATCTGCCGCACAAGCACGATCGGCATCGGTGGCGAATCCGAGCCCAGCGCTTTCCAGAACAAGCGAGCTCACCGTACGAGAGAACGCTTCCGGCTGTCCAACCAGGGAAGACAGTGCAATACGACCGCCCATCGAATACCCGATCACCGCAGGGCGGCGCCCGCCGTTTTCCGCCGCCGCGTGCGCGGCAAACGAAAGCAGAGCCTCCCCCTGAGCTTGCAGCGCATAGGAAAACGAATCCGCAGGAGCGGCCGACCCTCCATGTCCAACCAGGTCAAGCGCATATACCATGCGATGGCAAGCAAGCAAGGGGGCAACTTGATCCCACGAGTCGGCGCTCTGGGAAAACCCATGAAGCAAGATAACCGGGGGAAGCGACCGGCAAGCCCCCGTCCAGATCAGGTAGCGGTAGCGCACGCCGCGCACATCGAAGCTGCTCTCATGCTGCAAAACCCCGCTCATCGCATCTCCGAACTCGTGCTGCAAGACTTCGCTCATCGCACCTCCGAACCGCATGGCGCAAGCGGGCATCTGAACCGGTTCAACAGGCTGGACCGGCGCAGCGCACGCGCATCGGCCCCCATTAGGAAAGATTCCAATACGGCGCGTATCGCTCCCGCAGGCCTTCCAGGGGAACCGGAACCTCGATCAGACTGATACCGGGAACGCCAAGACATGCCCGGTACGCTTCGTCGAACTGCGAAACGGTCTCGGCGCGTCGATAGGGCACGCGAAACGCTTGCGCAGCGGCGGCGAAATCGACGTCTTGCGGGGTGAGGAACAGCCGCTCGAAGTAGTCCTCGTCGGATTTCTGGGGCAGCATGTCGAAGATGCCGCCGCCGTTGTTGTTGAGCAGCACGATCACGATGCTGGGCGAACCGCCGCCCTGCGCCGCTTGAACGCGCAGCTCGCGTTGCAGGGCAAGGGCGTTCACGTCGTGCAGCAGGGTAAGATCGCCCGTGAGCAGCGTCGTTTGCGCGAACGATTGAGCAGCGCCCAGCGCCGTGGACACCGTGCCGTCGATACCGTTCAACCCGCGATTGCACAGCACCGTCAAGGACTTGTTGCCCTTGAGGCAGAACGTGTCCACGGCACGCACGCTCATGGAGTTGGCTGCGAACAGGCACGATCCGGAGGGCGTAAGCTCCACGACGCGCCGCACGAACGCGCCCTCGAAGCCCGCCTCGACGGAGTCAGCCGCAAGCAAGCAGCTTCGCGCCGCATCGTTCGCGGCCTTCCAAGCGCCTGCGAAATCCCGCTGCCGATCCGAAGGCTCATGATCGATGGTCCCCAGGTCGCAAGCCACGCGCAACGACCCCGCGAACTCGACCGGCTTGCAACGCACGAACAGATCGGTGGCCGCATTGCAATCGCGCGTTTCAAGCGGATCGACGACAATCTGCATCGGGCGAAGCGACGCCACCATCTGCGTCGCCTTCTTCGACACCGGGAAGCGCCCGAAGCGGATAACCGCCTGCGGAGCGCGCTCTTCGGGGACCGACCCGCCAACGCCGAACAGAGAATCGTAGTTGTCGATCACCACGTTATCCGCAAAGCAGCGCAGGCCGGAAAGCGGATCTGCCAAAACGGGGAGGTCGAACGCCTCGGCCCACGCAAGCACCTTGCGCGCCTCGAACTCCGTTGCGCACGAGCCTTCCCCCGCCAACACGAGCGTGCGGCGGTTGGCAAGCAACGAAGAAACGCGTGCGGCATCTTGCATGCCGAACGATGCACGCGGACGCATGACCCCGAACGCCTCCGACAAAGATCTGCCGACGTCAAACACCCCTTCCGTGGAAAGGTCGGGCTTGAGCGGTTCGTCGAACGGAAAGTTGAGGTGCACGGGGCCGCCCCAGCATGCTGCCGCCAATCGGGGGCTTTCATCGGGAAGCACCCCTTCGCCCAGAGACGCGATGCACGCTTCGCGCGCCGCCTGGCGGGCAAAACCCACGGCCGCAGGGTCGGCGGAGGGCAGGGGCATCTGCCTGAACGCGCGAACATGGCTGCCGTACGCATTGAGCTGGTCGCACGTTTGCGGCGCGCCCAATCCCTGCAGGCGCGGCGGGCGGTCGCCCGTTAAAACGATCAGCGGCACGCGCGAGGACTCCGCCTCAAGGACGGCGGGATAGTAGTTCGCCACCGCCGACCCCGACGTGCACACCACGGCGACCGGCCGGCCGGTCGCCTTCGCCAGGCCAAGCGCGAAAAACGCAGCCCCGCGCTCATCGACGTCGACGAACACCCGCATGCGCTCGGGCGCGCGGCGCGACAGCTCGTACGCGGTCATCGAAAGCGGCGTAGAACGAGACCCGGGGCTCACCACCACGTCTCGCACGCCCCAGCAACTGAGCTCGTCGAAAAACGCCGCCAAAAACTCCACGCCGCCGAGATAGCAAGACGAAGCCGCCGGCTTATACTCGGACGAAACGAGGCGCTGGCCCCGCCCTTTCGCCTCGCTCATGCCTGGCTCCCTTCAAAGGCGCTGAGGACCGTCTTCAGCTTCATGCCGATCTCATCGTACTCATCGTCGGCATCGCTACCAGCCACGATGCCGCAGCCAGCGTACACCCAGCCTATCTCGCCGTCGAACACGCCCGTGCGCAACGCAACGGAAAACTCGCCGTCGCCTGCACCATCAACGTACCCGCACGCCCCCGCGAAAAAGCCCCGGTTGTACTCCTCGATGCGCCGAATGAGCATCTGGGCCTCGCCCACCGGTGTGCCCGCAACCGCCGGGGTTGGGTGCAGGTCGCCCATCATCGTCCACAGGTCAACGCCCTCGAGCATGCGAGCGCGCGCGGGCGTGAACAGGTGCTGCACGTGCGTAAGCGGCAGAATGCCCGGGTTGGCGGGCACGTCCACGTCGTAGCACGTGCGGCGGAACACTTCGCGGATGAACCGAACCACGTAGTCGTGCTCCGCCCGGTTCTTCTGGTCGCCCATCAGCGCATCGGCCAGATGGGCGCGCTCCTGCTCCGTCGCGCCGGCCGGGCACGTACCGGCCAGGCACATGCTCTCCACTTCGGCACCGCGCTTGCGCACGAGCAGTTCAGGCGTGCAGCCGCAGAAGAACACGTCGGCGTACCGGTACAGGAGCACCGTGCCGCGAGCCTCGCCGTCAATGAGATTGACCAGCAGATCCTTTGACGAAAAGAGGCGGTCGGCAACCAGCTTCTGTCGGCGGGACAGCACCACTTTGTCCACGCGTCCTTGCTCGATAGCAGCCAGGCCGGCGCCCACGGCTTCGCGCCATGCCTCGCGCGAGTCGGGCTCCACGCGATAGGGAATGGTTTCGCGGCGGCGCTTGGGGGCCGAAAGAGCCTGGCGCTCGAAGCGCTCGATGCGCCCGGCATACACGGGGCCGAGCGAATTCACCTGCAAATGCACGCCCTCTTCGGTTTCTATCAGCACGATTTCCGGCAACATGAACCGCAAGCGAGGAAAGGCCTCGAACAGCTCGTCGGTAGGCGACGGATTCTCGGCATCGAAACGGTTGAAGGAAAAGAACACGGGTTGCTGCGCTGCGGGACCTTCAAGATCGCACTCCACGTCAGCCAGCGACGGCAGCGCAATGCACCGGCCCAGTCCCATGAAACGAACCGGTCGATCCTTGCGGTAATACACGAACTGATCGGTGAACCCCTTCTGAAGCACGCAAAACGCATCCACCATATCGGCCTCGATCGGCTTCGTGTACGAGTAAACCCGCGTCATGGCGCCTCCATCCGTGACTATCCGAAAAGGTTTCGGACCTGCTTCATTGTTGCTACAACCATGGCATTCTAGCACGACCCCTCTATACTGACGGAAGGCGCTTGGCAGAGTCACGCAAGCTACCGCTTTTCAGCAGAAAGGACAACCATGAAGAAGTTCTTAGAGGAATTCAAGGAGTTCATCAACAGGGGCAACGTGATGGATCTTGCCGTAGCGGTGGTTATCGGCGCCGCATTCACCGCCATCGTCAACTCCGTGGTACAAGACCTTATCATGCCTATCGTGTCCGCATTCATCGGCGGCGTCGATTTCTCCGACATGAAGCTGTTCATTCCCCTGGGTGCCGGAGATTCGGCCATCGCGTACGGAAACTTCATCAGCGCAGTTATCCAGTTCCTGATAATCGCGCTGGTGGTGTTCCTTATTGTGAAGGCGCTGAACAAGATGCAGTCGTTTGCGCAGCGCGGGAAGACCGTCGAGGAAACGAAGGCCCCGCATTGCCCGTACTGCCTGGAAGAAGTGGCGGAAGGGGCAACCCGCTGCGCCCATTGCACCGCAGAACTGCCCGAGCCGGCAAAACCGACCATCGTTGCAAAGTAGGCGCATCGCGCGCCGCTTCCGCAACCGCAAGGCAACCGCCGAACGGGGCGCAGGGCGCGCAAGATCCGCGCGCTACGCCCCTTCAACCTCGGATTCAACCTCGACTTCGTCGGTAACCTTGCGCAGCACCAGAAAGCCCACGATGCCCGCAATGAGCGACGCCGCCAGAATGGCCGCCTTCGCCACCGCGATGGTAGCGGCGTCAACGAACGCCAGGTTCGTTACGAAGATGGCCATGGTGAACCCCACGCCGCCCAGCACCGACACGCCAACGATGTGACCCCAGTTCACGCCGCGAGGAAGATCGGACAGCTTCAGCTTCACCGTAATCCACGTTGCCAGGAAAATCCCGAGCGGCTTGCCGAACAGCAAACCGCAGAACACGCCGATAGTAACCGGGTTCGTAATGATGGCCATCGGATCCATTCCCACCAGCACCACGCTGGCGTTCGAGAACGCGAACAGGGGCAGGATGAAGAAGTACACGGGAACGTGCAGGTGATGATCAAGCCGCGTGACAGGCGGAATGGACAGGCGCGAAACGCGGCCGATTTCCTTGAGCTCGTTCAGATACTCCTTCTGCACGATGTCGGGCTCGCCTGGGTCGTAGCGCTCGTCGGCGCGTCGCGCGCGGGCTTCGAACCAGCTTGGCGCGCGATCCAGCTTGACCTGCGAGCGCGCCGGTATGGCCAGGGCGAGCAAAACGCCCGCGATAGTGGCGTGCACGCCGGACATGAGGAAGCACACCCACATGAGCAAGCCCACCAGCAGGTAGGGAGGCAGGTCGTAGATGTGCAGGCGATTGAACAAGATGAGCACAGCGAACAGCGCCAAGCCGCCCGCAAGCCACACGATGTTCAGATTGGCCGTATAGAACACGGCGATGACCAAAATGGCGATCATGTCGTCGGCGATGGTCAGCGTAGACAGGAACGATCGCAGCCCCGATGGAATGCGATTTCCCAAAAGGGCAAGGATGCCCAGGCAAAACGCGATGTCGTTGGCCATGGGAACGCCCCAGCCCTGCATTGCGCCGCTACCGGCGTTCACCGCCAAGTAAACAAGCGCGGGCAGCACGGCGCCGCCCGCAGCGGCAACGATGGGAAGCAGCGCCTTGCGGGGGTTCGTCAGCTCTCCCGCCGTCATTTCGAACTTGATTTCCAAACCTACCAGCAAAAAGAAGATCGCCATAAGGAAATCGTTGATGAAGTGCTCCAGCGTAAGATGAGGCGCGAAATCGCCCAGCGAGAACCCGATATTGAACGAATGCCAAAACTCGGCGAAGTACGGAAGGATGGGCGTGTTCTCGATAACGAGCGCGGCCACGGCAGCGGCCAACATGAGCATGGTAGCCCGGGTGGACGAGTGCGTGAACTCCAAAAGCTTGCGACGCCGGCGATGGTGCCCGCGCACTTCGGGTTCCAGGATGCGCTCGGTAGGGGCGCACGAAGGATCGCCGCTCAAGCAAGCGGGAGCCGTCGTATCTTCGGAAGATCCGATCGGCTCGCGCCGCTCGGCTCGGTCGTCTGAAGGCTGCGGGGTTTTCACAGTGGTATCTTTCATCGCGGTCATTGCTTTAGTATACGAAACGAGTCGCAAACAAATGTCGCGACCCGTCAACGAATACGATTTTTTCGCCCGCCGGAAACCCCGAGCGCGCAGCGTGGTACGAAATTGCTAGCAGCCGTTCGCGCAGGCGAACGAGCGCTCGTCGCGCGCGACACCGTGCTTCACGCGATCGTGCTCTTCGGAAGACTTCGCGTCGTTCCAGCGGTCCATGGTGCCCACCAAGTACCCGGTAATGCGACGAATGCGATCGAACGGAACGGGTGCCAATCCGTAGCGAATGCCCACATCCTGACCATCAACTTCAAGATCAAGGCTGGTCACAGAGCTGTTCGGGTGCTGCGCGTTACCGCGATCGATGTAGGCGCGAATCTCCGCGTCGGTAACCGGGGCGTCCGATGCGCTCGCGTATTCGATCGAGACGTCAACGCCGTCGATGGTCTGCTTGGTTGCCTGAGTCATGCGTGTGCTCCTTTTTGCTCATGCGGTGAGGTTGTCGTGCATTCGTATATGCTACTAAAAGAGTATCATTGAAGCAAGGGGGCTTTACCGAGCAGACGCGGCAGCCAGCTTGGTCATAGCGGCCACCAACAGCGACCCGTTTTCGGAGCGAGCGAATTCATCGGTATACAGCGCGTAGAAATCGGTACGCAGCGGCAGATCCTCCAAGACGAACGTGCGGCATTCTTCCCGTTCGTCAAGCCCGAACCGGGGAACGAGCGTCGTGGGAACCACGCCGATGCTGTCTTTGAAATCGTACGTGAAGTACTCGAAATGGTCGGAGAACCCCATGGTCTTCAGATCAACGTCGGCGCCGCGCAAACGAAACCGGTCCGCCACCCCATCGCGGATATAGCCCCGGTAGATGTCGGGAGGCAGCATGACGGCCATCCCGTCCAGGTCACGAGCGCGAACAACATCTTGATCGAACAGCGGGTTTCCCTGCGTAACAAGCAGTCGGATTTCCTCTGACCCCAAGCGAAATCCCTGGATGCCTTCGGGATACGCGCCGCGATCGTCCTTGGAAACATAGCTTTTCGCGCCTGCAACCACAATGTCGTTCGTTGCATCCCTAAGCGCCTCGACCGTGCTGCACGGTCCGTTAACCGTCACGATGTCGATGCGCTTCATAGGATAGCGACGCTGCACTTCGCAGCGCGCCTTGTACAAAATGGTCTCCAGCCAAGGCAGATTAGTCTGGGCAACCGTAACCGTCAAAAGATTGTCGGCCATGTTTTGATAGTCGTCCACCAGAGCATGAACGAAGTCCAGAAGCTTCGCTCCCGACTGCACGAATTGCTTTCCCGCAGGAGTCAAGACCACCTTGCCTTGGGATCTCCCCACCAGAAAGCACCCAAGCTCGTCTTCAAGCGCGTGAATATGCTCGGTTAACGTCGGACGCGTGATGAACAGCCTTTTTGCAGCCGCCGAGTAGTTCGCATCTTCGGCAAAAACCAAAAACTCTTCCACATACCGTGTATCCATCGGTGTCCCCTCCCTGGTCCAACGACGAACAGTTGTAAAGAAAATTTTACACCCTCTTACCCGTTTTGGACAGCGCCCCAAAAATACCTTCGCCCTATGCGAAAAGGCTTCAGGTGCGGGCGAGGAACCGGGCATACGATGGCGATACGCGCCGTGCGGCATCGAAAGCAAACTCGCTCGACCCGCGAATAGGACGGCGTGCTTCAACTCGGCTGGGGAGCCGAACAACGCAGGGAAAGGGGATCGACCATGGAACTTGACCGTAGAAGCTTTCTGAAAGGCGCCGCGATCTTGGGAGGAACCGGCGCGCTTGCAGGCTTGGCAGGATGCTCGCCGCAGGGCGGCGCCTCCACGTCCGCAACTACGGCGGGCACGGGAGCGCAAGCAAACTTCGAAGCAGCCGCAGCGCCCATCGACCCGGTGGAGCCCCCTTCAACATGGGACGAGGAAACCGAGGTCGTCGTGGTGGGATCGGGCGCGGGAGGAATGAACGCATCCATTCGATTGGCGCAAGCAGGCTATCGCGTCCTCATGCTGGAGCGCAACGAAGAAACAGGAGGCAACTCGAAGCACTCGTCGGTGTTCTCCAACTTCGGTGGGCACAAGCAAGCCGAAGCTGCTCACTGGGCCTACCCGTCGTACCCCTACGACGTGAACAACATCGTAGAATTCGTCATGGACTGCCAGCAAATGACGGGCGATCCCGATCTTCTTCGAGCTATGGCCGCCGAAGGACCGAAATGCATCGACTGGATGAACGAAAAGGCAAACGCAAAGTGGGTGCCCATGAATCCCTCGCCTGCCGGAAACGGATTGTTGGAATGGGAAGGCATGTCCACACCCACGAACGGAATCAACGTCAACCTCATCCCATTTCAAGAGCTGGAGAAAACCGCTCGGGACGCGGGCGTCGACATCCGCGTCGGCTGCAACGTTGACGAGCTCGTTTTCGACGGGACAAGCGTGCTGGGCGTCAAGACGACGCAGCGGAAAGAGGAGCGCTTCGTCCGAGCGACGCGCGCCGTGGTGCTGACGGCTGGCGGCATGGAAATGAACCGCGCCATGATGGCCAAGTACTCCGCCACCTGCTTGCCCGGCATAGCGAACATCGCCACCCCGCCGAACGGCACCGGAGAATGCATCCGCATGGGACAAGGCGTAGGCGCAGACCTTTCGGGATACGATTCAACCGGTGCGTTCGACGGAGGCGTGTGGTGGCGCGACTACGACGAGTTCGACACCATGATGGACTCCCACATCAACAAAGACGGCAACCAAGCATTGAGGCAGCCTTGGCTGCGCATCAACCGCGACGGCCAGCGCGTACCCTTCATATCCACGTCGGCCACCAGCTACCCGTACGCCACCGACGCCCCTCCGTCGTCGGCAGGGTTGTGCGACACGGCCGCCATCGAGATGAGTCAACCGGGCGGAAAAACGTACTGCTGCTTTGATTCGAAATTCGACCAACTGGTGCAGGACAACTTCTTCGGGCAGGTTATTTGCCGAAAGGCAAAAATAGTGGCAGCCGACGACCCCTTCATCGACCGCGTGCCCGAATGGTTGCGCGACTGGCACACCGGATTCCAGCAAATGATCGACGGGGGAGCCGTCTTCAAGTGCGACACGATAGAAGAGCTGGAAGCAAAGCTTGAACTCAGGCAAGGCGTGCTCACCGATGCGGTACGGCAATGGAACGAAGCGTGCGCGAAAGGCGAAGATTACAGCGCAACCTATCCGTACCCGCCCGAGTGGATGATCGCCATAGACGAGCCCCCGTTCTACGGAGCGAAGCTGGGCGGGCACGTATTCGGCTCGAAAACCGGCTTGCGCATCACGCCGCACATGCAAGTGGTAAGCACGGATGGCAAGCCGATTCCCGGCCTGTACGCAGGATGGCATACCGCAGGCGGTTCTTCGGGCGAGGGCAACCCCGCCGGCAAGCCCCTCACCGGCATGTACGCCGATCTGGGACTTGCATTCGTAGGAGGATTCATGGCAGCTGGCGGCATCATGAGCCAGGACGGCAAGGCCGATAAGTAAATTCCGGGCGCGCCCCGCCGAAGCGAAAGCGCGCCCGGCTTGGAGGGGACGGGGCTTTGCAGCAACCCCGCCCGCTCCAAGCCGGGCGCGCAGCCTGCACAAGAACGCCGCCGAGCCAGTCAACTCAAACCGCTAGAACCACTTGTTGCGCTTGAAGATGATTATCTCCACCGTCACGATCACGATAGCCACCGCTATCAAGACGAAGTAGGACATGCTCCAGCCCAGTTCGGGCATAACCTTGAAATTCATGCCGTACCATCCCGTTATCAGCGTCAAGGGCATGAATATGGACGTGACCACGGTAAGAATCTGCATGACCTTGTTTTGCCGTACGTCTATTTTCGCCTGGTACAGGTTCTTGATTTGCAGAGCATAGTCCAGCAAATCCTGCGTGTCGTCGGCAAGCCGTTGAGACTGATCGGCCAGTATGGTGAAAAGCGCACGATCATCCTCGGTAAGCGCCGAGCTGCGTGCCGTTGCCAAGGTTCGCCCCATGTGAGAATACTGCTTGTAGAAGCGCAGCAATTCCCGAAGCGAACGGCGCAACGACATCACGAATTCCTCGAAGTCTTTCGGTATCTCGTTGACCTCTTCGGACGTGTTCTCCTCAAGCTTGTCCAAACGCTCGAGAACTTCGTTAAGATACGTTGCGTCGTTTCCGATGAGATAGCGCAAAAACTCGAATAGAACTGCGGCTGAACTGGTCTTTTCAAACGTTTGCCGATCGACGTACAGCTTGAACAGCACGGGAAACAACGGATCCTCGGTCGCAAAAACCAAGTGCCCCTCGTCCAACACGTATGCAGCCTCAAGGGGGCGCGCGGCGTGCTTCTTCACCTCCTCGGGAAGCATGTCAACCGGAAGCAAAAGGGTTCCGCTCACGTTCGACGGCAGCACGTCCGCATGACAATGACGCACGAGATTCTCTGCAAAGTCGTCAGACGAACACGCCTCGCCGCACAAGGCGGGATCCCTGCCCACAATGAACACGTCCGCCTGGTCGGAATCGGCAACAGGAACCAGCCGCCCTTCAAGCCGGTACGAGCAAGGAGCTTCGAAAGCATGCGACGCCGCCGAATCGGCTTCGGCCTTTTCGTCCTCATGGTCTTGCTCTTCTTTGATGCCCTGCCAAAACGTTTCCGCGGTGGCACGACGAGCCGCCGCGTAATACAGAACGGGCAAGATCACGGAAGCCGCAGACGAAACAATATGCTGGTACGTAAAGCCCGAAAGCAGACCCGTGGCCAACGAGGAGATCAGCGCGGCGCCAATCAGCCCTAAACCAAGAACCTGGCACGTTTCGGCAGGAGCTTTTCCATGCGCGGCGCGAAAACCCATCGCAGCTGAAAAAATCTGCAGCAAGGATTCCGCTATGCCTATGCCTGCGATTACCGCCACGAACAAGATAACGGTCTCGTTATCAAGGGCCTGCCCGTCGAACAACTGCCTGACGCTTTCGGGGTCTTGGATGATAGCGTCGACGTTAAAAAGCAGGACCAACGCATTAACCAGCCCCAACAACGCAATGACAAGAAGGAGCGCGCTCACAAGGCGCAGCGCTTTAGGGCTTTTCTCTTTTCCGCGATGCATGTATCACCTACATTTTGCTCGATGGACAAGCTCGGCAAAGAAGCTCACGTACGCGAGCACATTGTAAGCCAAGCAATGCGAAAGCCCGCGACGAAGACCATGACGTTACCAAACGAAACGTGCCGCCAGGAAATTCTGACGGCACGTTTGCAATCGCAGCGGCATCGGCCCTGCGACTATTTAGCTTCGAAGCTAAATCTTGTACATGAACTGAAACACGTCTTCTCGCTGAATGATGATCTGCACGCCCAGGTCTTCGCCGACCGCCTCGAGCTTTTCCTGCACGGTATTGAAATCAGCGGCCTTAGTATCAAGCGTGACGAGCATCGTCATCGAGAAGATGTCGTCCAGAATGGTCTGGCTGATATCGTCGATGTTGGCGCCGCACTCGGCAAGGGCCATCGAAACCTTTGCAACGATGCCGCTGCGATCCTTGCCCAAAACGGAAACTACGCACTTCATAAGGTAATCCCTTTCTCGCCTGCATCCACAATCTGCTCGCACCCATAATACCCGACCGCGCGGCCATGTTTCACGTGAAGCACGTGCGCGGCGCCACCAGCTCTAGCGCGCGAAGATAAGCGAAAGCGCTTCGGCCCTGGTAGCTTGGCTCTTTTCAAACGCACCGCGAACGGCGCTCGTCATGGTTTTCGTGCCCGGCTTCTTCACGCCGCGCATGCTCATGCACATGTGCTCGGCCTCCAAAACCACGATGACGCCCTGAGGATGCAGCTCCTCTATCAGCGTGTCGGCGATTTGCGAGGTAAGGCGCTCCTGCACCTGAGGGCGCTTGGCGAACACGTCAACCAGGCGCGCCAGCTTCGACAGCCCGCAAATGCGGCCGTCGGCGGCGGGAATGTAGGCAACGTGGGCCAAGCCGAAAAACGGAACCAGGTGATGCTCGCACATGGAATAGAAGGGGATGTCCCGAACCAGGATCATCTCTTCATGGTGCTCGTCGAACGTGGTTTCAAAATGTTCGGAGGGATCCTCGGTCAAACCGGAAAATACCTCTTCGTACATTTTAGCCACGCGCTCGGGAGTCTTGAGCAAGCCCTCGCGATCAGGGTCCTCGCCCATGCCCTCCAAAATCAGCCGTACGCCTTGTTCTATTTTCGCTCTATCCATACCAAGCTTTCCTTCGTCGTTTTGTCCCAGCATCATAGCATGCATGCCCACAAGCCAAGCAGCAACGTCAGAAATGCTACATTCACCACGGCAAACGTAGCAAGGAAGCGCCCGATGCCAGCCCCTTCGGAATGCAAGTATATCCTCAGCGCGATAAGGCTGGCCAACGACGCGACCGGCGTTCCCAGCCCGCCGATGTCCACGCCGAGCAGCAGGCTTCGCCAATCGGCGGTAAACTCCGAAAGCAACACTGCGGCCGGGACGTTGCTGATAACCTGGCTCGCCGCAATCGATGCCGCCAAGGCGCTTTGGTCCATAAGCCCCTCGAGTGCAGCGCGCACTTCGTCGATGCGCCCAATGTTGCCTGCGAACACGAAAAAGCACACGAACGTGAGCAGCAATCCGTAATCGACCGCCTTGAGCGCGGGCCTATCGAACAGCAGCAGCACCGCCACCACCGCAACCAAAAGCAGCCACGCGTCCATCACGCGCGCGACGGCAAGCAAGCACGCAGCGAACAGCGCGCCGTGCAAAGCCACGCGCCGCACGTCGACGCCCTTCGCCGCAAGGGGCACGACCACGCGAGCGCGTCCCGACCCCGACGCCAACGACGCTGCCGCCAACGCCGCAAAGGCAAGCGCCACGTAGGGAGCGAGCAGCCCCAGAAATTCAGCAAGCCCCACGTCGTAGCGCAGGAACAGGTACAGGTTCTGGGGGTTGCCCACAGGCGTGGCCATGCCGCCCAAGTTCGCAGCCACGGCCTGCAAGACCACGACCCACGCCAAGGAGCGCGTGCGCCCGGCATGCGTCAGCACCAGCACGGCAAACGGAACGAACGCGATCAGGGCAACGTCGTTGGTCACCAGCATAGATGCGAAAAACGGAAGCATGACCAGCGTAAACGACACCACGCGAAACGATCGGTCCCCTTGCAGCAACAGCTTTGCAAGCATGTCGAACAAGCCGCTTGCCTTGCAGCCTGCAACCGTTGCCATCAAGCAGAACAGCAAGATCAACACCCGTGCGTCAATGTACGAAGCGTAGGCGGCATCAAGCGGAACGAACAGCGCGGAAAGCGCTGCGCACAGAAATGCAACGCACAGGACCGGCTCGCGGCGCATACGACGAACAACCCCGCACGCGCACGCCCGAACCCAGCCGCCCGTCAAAGCACCGCGCCTCGCCAAGGAGGGGCGTGCGTTATCAGGCAAGGTCCAATTCCAACCCGACCGGGCAGTGGTCGCTGCCGTACACCTCGTCGTATATGCACGCGCTCGTAATCTTCGGCGCAAGGGAATCGCTCACCAAGAAGTAGTCGATACGCCATCCCGCGTTCGTCTGGCGCGCCTTGAAGCGATAGCTCCACCACGAGTACGCGCCCGTCACGTCGGGATGCAAATGCCGAAACGTGTCGGTGAAGCCCGCCGCAAGCAGCTCGTCGAACTTGCCGCGCTCCTCATCGGAGAATCCGGCTTTTCCGCGGTTCGGGCCGGGATTCTTCAGGTCTATCTCCTGGTGCGCAACGTTCAAATCGCCGCACACGACAACGGGCTTCGGATCGGCGCTATCGCCCGGCTGCGTCAAGGGCAGCTCGGAAATGGTAACGTGCCCCTCTCCCGGAGCAGGGCTTTCAACCGGCACGCCGGCAGGCAAGACGCCCTCTTCAAGCCCCTTGCAGAAATCCCGGAACGCATCGTCCCATTCCATACGATGATCGATGCGCGCAAGCTCGTTTTGAGCGTTGGGCGTGTACACGTCAACGAACCAGAACTGGGGAAACTCGAGCGCCGTCACACGGCCTTCGGTATCCAGATACGGAGAGCCAATGCCGTGAATCACGCGAGAAGGAACCTCCTTGGAAAACACGGCGGTGCCGGAATAGCCCTTCTTTTCCGCATAACTCCAATACTCGCGATACTGCGGCAGATCGAGCGTTGCCTGACCTTCCTGAAGCTTGGTTTCCTGCAAAGCCACAATGTCCGCATCAAGTTCGGACACGATGTCCTCGAAGCCCTTTTTCTGCACAGCCCGCAAGCCGTTCACGTTCCACGATATAAAGCGCATGGGAATCCTTCCCTCGAATTGATCGCGTCCAGTATAGCGGAAGCGCGCGCGAAGCCTGCCGCGGGAAAATGTAACCTTCGCGCTCGGCAAAGGTGGTGCCCGGTCAAGCAAACCGATACTATACGGGCTATCGAATTCTTTCTTGAAAAGAGGACCGCATGGACCGCTTCGCCCGCCACGAAACAGCCCTGCCGCTCGAGCGCACGCCCGAACAACGCCGACTGCACGGCATTGCGGTCGCGCTTGCCGCAGGCATCGCCCTGACATGTGCGCTTTTCCTTGCGCCGGGCTGGGCGCTCGCGCACGAAACGGGCGAATCCCCATGCACGCCCACCGCGGAGCAAAAGGCCGCCTACCTTGCCGACGGCTCGTTCGAAAACCGCTTGGCGTTCGAACAAGCCCTCGAAAACGACCAGCCGAACGACGCGCTTGTGCAGCAGGCCCTCGCACGCCAGAATGCCCAGGACGGCATTGCCCAGCGATCGGTTCCCAGCGTTTGGGCAAGCGGCATGGCCACGCAAGGGAAGGCCCACGTGCTGGCCCTGCACGTCACGTTTCCCGATTGCTCCTTCGAAGCAGGCGACACGGCTCAAGCCTTGCAGGCGCTTATCGGGCCTACGTCCGAAGGAGCCGCCGCCAATCCCGGAGCCGCATCGTTTCCCTACGAAAGCTTGAGCGCGTACTATTACCGGGCGTCGTACGGCAAGCTCTCCCTTACGGGAGAGACGTTCGAGTACCGCGCGCAACACCCCCGGGATTACTACTCGACCAACATAACGGCCCTGTTCGAGGAAGCGCTCAAGTCGCTCGACGACAGCGTGGATCTAACGCGCTTCGACGCCAACGAGGACGGGAAGATCGACGCCGTGTACCTGCGATTCGCCGGGAAAGACACCGGATGGGGCTCGGTATGGTGGAGCAACGAAAGCACCGCCTTCGGCTCGACCGAAACGTACGAAAACGGACGCGTGCGCCTTTGGAACACCGTCACGCTGGCCGAGCCGTCGAACGACGCACACGCCGCGCAAACGCTCATCCATGAAACCGGGCACGTTCTGGGTCTGCCCGACTACTACCAGTACGCGGCGCAGCAGGGAAGCACCGATGCTCGAACGGGGCTTCTCACCTTCGACATGATGATGGACAACCAAGGCGACCACAACGGCTTTTCCAAATGGCTGCTCGGGTGGATAGCCGACGAAGACGTCACGCGCGTGATCGCCAACGAGCAAGGCATCACGGTCAAGCAGGGGCAAACCGTTGTGGAGCAAGCGCCCAGCAACGCGACCGTCGAGCAGGCGCTGGAGCCTTTCACCTCGAACGATCCGACGAAAGCCGGCCGGATAGCCGTCGTCTCGAACCAGGACGAAGGCATGTTCTCGTCGTATTACGTGCTTGAATACGACCAATTCGCCGGGAACCAAAGCGTCTACTACGGCAGCTCTTCCGAGGGAAAGATGCCGCTGCCCTCGGGCTTCCGCCTGTTCCGCGTGCAAGGGGAGCTGACCGCGAACGGAGAGAACTACGCGCACACGAACAGCCACGGAACCGTGTACAACCAGCTGATAGAGCTGGTCGATCCCGACATGAACGAGATCCACACCAACGGCGGCGGCGGGCTTGTCTCTTCAGCCGTAAACGGAACGGGCTACGGCTGCATGCTATACGAAGGGGACACGGTCTCCCCGCGCAGCTTTCCGTCAACCAACTTCTTCGAGAACGTCAACCTGGGCTTTACCGGATTGACCATAACCGCAACCGAAACAGGGGGAGGCGCAGGAAAATTCTCCGTTTCCTACTCTTCCGAAGACAAGCCCGCAGCTCCGAGCGATTTCACGCTGACCCCTGCGTTCAGCACGGTGTCGAACGCGAACAACCTGGTGTTCGAGGCGTCGAGCGCGCCAAGCTTTCCCTTAGGCCCAACACCCCAGCCCACCCTTATCGTAGACGGGGAGCATGCACCCCTTTACGACATCAAAATAGACGGAACCAAGATAACCGTGCCGTTCTTCGTGAACCCCGCCGATCTGAAGCCGACCTCGACATGCGAGATAGTTTTTCCCGCAGGCACGTTCGTGATCGCACGGGAAAACGATGAGGACGTCCTGTCCCCCGAAGTGGGCATCCCCCTTGAAGTCGATGCCCACATGGCAACGATCTCGCAGTCGGGCCAGTATTTCGAAACGGAATACCACGACAGCCAAACCGCTGCCAGCGACCTGTTTTCAGCCTCTGACGGATCTCAGAAGTTCTTCCAGGTGGCAGACGGAAAGCTCAAGTTGCACACGATTGATCCGCAAAGCCCCGGGCACCTTCAAACCGTCGTGGTCGAAGGGGCCGACATGCCCGCCGGGGAAGTGGTGAAGACCCTAACCGCGGTGCCGCTGTCGAACCAGCGCGCATTCCTGGCCACGCCGAACGACGAAACGAAATCATGCGAGGGTTACTGGATAGATCTTGAGCGCGGCGTGGTGGAAGCAACGTGTTCCCTTGGCAGCGAAAGCCATCCAAGGATCATAAGCGCAGATGAAAGCGTCATCATGTTGTCCGCGTACCCGGGGCACACTCCGCAAGGATGGCGAGCCGGCAACCTTTTGACCAAGCTGACGCTCCAAGCGGACAAAACGACCGATGCACGCTACGGCTGGACATCGTTCGACGTGACCGCCCTCGCGGGAAGCGACGCGATCGCCTGCGGAACCATCGACAACGAAACCGGCGCATTGAAAGAAGTGGGCATCGTAGCCGGAACCGACTTGGCTCGAAAGCTTGCCGACAGCACGTACAGCCCCGAAAACGCAAGCGATGGAGGAAACGCGTGCACCTCCGACGTCATGAGCGCCACGCTCCCCCTTGCAGTCGGGCGGTCGCTCCTTGACGTGCAACGCGCTAACGGCGACTATTACGTGCTGCTTTCGGTCCCGTACGACCCTCAAGCAGAGGGAGAGGACGGCTTGCTCGTCCGCTTCGACGACAAGGGCGTCGAAATCGCCCGCGCCGACATCAGCATGGACGCCGCAACAGGAGACGCCTTCAGCCACATGCGCGTTGGGAAGAACGGCGGCATCGCGCTTCTTGCGCGCGGCCCCTTGCCAGCTCAAGGAGCCATAAGGGGCACCGTTCAATTCCTTGATGCCACCATGAATCGAACGGCTTCCTTGTCCACGGCGCCCGTGTGCACGGGCGCTTGGCTGGCAGACGGAAGGTGGCTGGACATAGGCCATGACCTGATGGCGCTGTTCGGGCCTAAAGGCTCGCCCGCCGGCGCAAACGAAGGCGGGCGCGAAAACACATGGCCGGGCGATTTCCTGTTCTACAACATCACGACGCCCCTTGACGTGGATCCTCAGAAGCCGGGCGATCCGCTTACCCCGCCGGTTGCGCCGGACGTTCCGGCCAAGGACGGCGCAGCGAAACCCGAAGACCCGAAAGCCTTGGTGCCAACCGGTGATTCGGCAACAGCGGCAACGCTTGTCGTAGGCGCGCTCGCTATGCTCGCTGGCGGCGCAGCGGCGGCCGCGCGGCGACAGAGGCTATCCGACCGATCCGGCAACGCGCGCTACTTGTGATAAGGCTCGCCGCGCGAGATCTTTTGAGCGCGGTACAGCTGCTCGAGCAGCACCACGCGCGCCAAGTTGTGCGGCAAGGTGATGGGGCCGAACGAGAGCGTTTCGTTCGCGCGTTCGCGCACCGCAGCGCTCACGCCGTCGGATCCGCCGATGACGAAGGAAAGGTCGCTCGTGCCCCCCAACGCCAGCGCATCGATGCGCTTCGACAGCGACACGCTTGAATGCTGCTTGCCCTCGATAGCAAGCAGCAGAACATGGGAGCTGGGAGGAATCGCCGCCACGATGGCCGCGCCCTCCCGCTCGCGCGCGGCGTCCACGCCGCCGGCGCGCGCAGGATCAACATCGGGAATCTCCTTCACGGTTGTCTTCGCGTACGGCTGCAAACGCTTCAGGTACTCGGCGCAGGCGTCCGCCCAGAACCGCTCCTTGAGCTTGCCCACCGCCACAATCGTGAACTTCATCGACTTCCCTTCGCTTTCCTTGTTGCCCGCACGGCTACCGCGCGGCAAGCTTCATCGCACTTGATGCAGCCATGATACCGGAAAGCGCGAGCATCGGGCGGCACGGAAAACTAGTCGCATCACACCTAATGAGAAGATCGATCGGCGTCGGCCGCAGATTCCTTCACGGCTAGCTTGATGGACTTCGTGGGGCAGTTTTCCACGCAATCAAGGCAGAACGTGCAGTGCTCGAGCGTGGTCTTGCCGGAATCCGAGACGTCGATGTCCTCGGGGCACACCGTCGAGCACGTGCGGCAGCCCTCGCGCGATAGGCAGGTTGCGCAGTCGGCAACCGGGCGCACCCCGAACCCCAGCTTCGCACGCAGCTTGCCCACAAGCCCGAAGAAAAATCCCAGCGGACACACGGACGAGCACCAGCGTTTGAACAAGAACAGCTCGGCCACCAGCATAAGCGGAAACACGATCAGCTCCCAGCCCGGCTGCAACAGCACGAACACGCGATTGAACGCCCACAGCGTACCGAACACAAGCCCGATCGGACACAGGAGGCAAAACACCGGGAACCCGACGGCAAACGACACGACCAACAGCACGACCAGCACGATGCCCTGCGTTTTAAGGCCGAGCCCCGAAGCCTCCGCACACGACGCGCAGCCCCCATGCGCAGGCGCCGCGGCATCGTCGTTCGGCGCGCACGATTCGAGCGCGCGACCGTTCGCCGCCTTCCCGCTGCGACCTAGAATGCCGCGAGGCGAACGGCCGCCGAACACGTTTTTCAAAAGCTGCGAAGGGCACAGCCACGAGCAAAACGCCCGGCCGATCAGGAACACGATTGCCAGCACGGCCAGCACGCCGGGCGCAAGCCCCCAAGGAATCGAGCCCGACGCCGCGGCGATCTGCGCAAAGCCAACCAGGCAAAGCGCGCAAAGCGTGCCCGCAGCCGCAACGCCCCCCACATGAGCAAGCGCAACGGCAAGCACCAGCACGCCCGAAGCCACCGCAATACGAACCATCTTCGCGCGCGTCTTCATCGAAGCCCTCCCGCCTCGCGTGTTTTATCCGGGCCGTCGGGATGGACGCCCTTCGTATGCGCGGCAAGTTCCGCGCCGCGCGTCACGGCAACGGTTTTACCCGCTTCCAGCGTGGCCGTATCCACCGCGCCCGTCATCTGAGCCGCTTCGCTGGCGCGCGAAACCACTACGATGCCCTTGTCCGCAACGCCCGCGTTGTACGCTCGCAGCGAAGCCGACGGACACACCTTCTCGCACTTGCCGCAGCCGTCGCAATAGTCGGCGTGCACAAGCGGACGGTCGTTGCCGTCCAGCTCGATCGCGCCTTCGACCGGGCATTCGTCAACGCACACCGTGCATCCGGCCCAGTCCCACGCCACGCACGCGTCCTTCACCACCACGGCAACGCCCAGATCCCGCTCGCGCGGGCCGCCGAAGGAAAGCGCGCCCGTCGGGCACGCTTCCGTGCACTTCATGCAGAAATCGCAGCACCCGTTCTCGAATGCAAGCATCGGCGTGCCGTAGGCCACCAAGCTTTGGGACAGCGGGACCGGGGTCACAATCTCATACGGACATGCCTGCAGGCATCGCTGGCAGCGATCGCACGCAGCCACCAGGTCCGAAGACGACTGCGCGCCGGGCGGGCGCACGAACGCCTCGTCGGCCTGCCGCGTCAAGGCACCGTATCCCCCCAGCCCCACAAGACCCGCGCCCACAACGCCGGCCGCCAAGAATCCTCGTCGGGTAATTTGCTCCGTCATCCCTCTCGCCTCCGCACGCTCTACTCGACAACCTCCGCCACCGCATCAACGTCGGCCTCCAAATACGCCTGCGTAAACGCAGCCAAATCCCCGTAGAACCCGCCGTCGTCGGCCTTCTTCGCATCGACGACGAACCGGTCTATCCAGTTCAACAGGTGGTCGCGCAAGAACGACAGCTGAGCGGACAGGGCGGTTTCGGCGGCCGCGGCGTCACCCTCTCGCAAAGCATCCACCGCCACGTCGCACAAGCGCGCCATGAACGCCAACTCCACGGCCAGATGGTCCTCGGGCTCCGGGAAGTCGGGGGTTTTCGCAAAGCGCATGGCGTGATACAAAGTTCTCACCTGGGCGTATGCGTCCTGCATCATAAGGCCCGACGAGCTGGTGTACACGGATTCGTACGGGAATGCTTTCTGGGCAGTACGCGGGCCCATGCCGAAAAACACCCGGTTGAACGACACGGCAAACCGCTCGAGGTCATCCTCGCCGCAGTTCGAAAGATCGGACTGCAAAAGAGCGAATCCTTCCGCGAGCGCTTTGTCATCCGAGATCAACGCCGGAGCTGCGGCAAAATCGCTCGCGAATGCAGCATCCAGCTCCTTCTCGTAGCAGCGTGACAGCAATGCGTACACGCTTTTGCGGCTCTCGCAAAACTCGATCAAGTTCTCGGTGAGCTCGCTGGTCAAATTCTCGCTCATGATGCTTCTCCTTCTAAGGCAGCCCGACATGACGCCGGGAGGTTCGACATCCGTTCGTTGGTCGTCCTTCGTACCGGAACGCGGCATGGGGGAGGGGGCCTCGATCCGGCACGAGGGACGATCGACGATCCAGGGCGGGGCGCCGGAACGACCCTGAACAGGTCGTTCCGGCCGCCTTGTCGGCTTCATCAGTAAATGAACGACTCCACGCTAGTACCCAAGTCGTACATGATGACGCGCAACGCCACAGCTCCCATGCCCGAGCAGGCGAACGCCGCGAGCAGCCACCAAGCCAGCTTCTTCGGATCGGTTGCGCCCAACCCCTTGTCGCCCTTCGTGGCCTTCATGCAGGCCAAGCCCGTCAAAACCGCCGGAACCACCAAGCCGATCACCACGACCGCGCCCCAGAACAGCAACGCCAGATCGCCCGAGATCAGGCGCTCGATCGAACGCGACGGAGCCTGGTAGGGCGCCATGGCAATCCAGATCACGTACGCCAGCGACGTGATGACCATGACGGCCACGCCCGCCAGAGCCAAGCGCAGCGCGAATCCGCCTTCTTCAGCGGCATTGCCGCGCAGCAGCACCAGCCCGCACATGAGCAGCATGCCCATGCCCAAACCCGCACCCAGGTACATGAGAGGCAGCGTGATGCTGTCCCATGCGGGACGCGCCGCGATCAAGTACGACATGCCGGCAACCACCGGAAGCGCCAACCCCAACACGCCGCCGACCACGCCAAGCGCCTTGCTCGCGCCTGGATAGTCCTTCTTCGCCAGAATCAGGTAGGCAAAGGAAACGATGCCCATGATGGCGACGATGAACAGCTCCTTGGACAAGCCCGATCCCAGGTTGCCCAGCAAATGCGTCGCACGCTCGGGATGTCCCATGTGCAGCACCGACACGCAGCCGCCGACCGCAAGGCAGACGAACGCGATCAAAGCTCCCAGGAAGCGCACGTCCTTGAACTTGCCCTTGAGCTCGCCCACGCCCAGGAACACGAACGCTCCCGAAGTAACGCCCAGGCATACGCTGAAGATCAAAAGGGGCCACTGGATCTCCATGCTTACTCACCGCCCTTCCAAGAGAACTTGTCCAAGCCGTAGTCCACGCCCGGATGGTTCCCTACGTCGGTCAGCTTGTAGGTCTTCTTCGACGCGCGCATCTTGGACGGCGCGGACTCGGGATCGTCCAAATCGCCGAACAAACGAGCCTGGCCGGGGCAATGCTTGACGCATGCGGGCTGCTCGCCCTTGTCGATCAGGTGCGCGCACATGGTGCACTTCTCGATAACGCCCTTGTCGCGCCCTTCGTCGTATGCGCGCACGCCGTACGGGCACGCCATGACGCAATACTGGCAGCCGATGCACTTGCTGTGGTCCACCAGCACCACGCCGTCTTCGCGCTTGTAGCTTGCGCCGGTGGGGCACACGCTGACGCATTCGGGATTGTCGCAATGCTGGCAAGATACGGGCAGGTAGTACATCTCCAGGTCAGGATACGTTCCGGACGGACCCACCGTCAGCACCTTGTTGTAGTACGTGCCCAGGCCCACGCCGTTTTCCTGCTTGCAGACAACCGCACACGAATGGCATCCAATGCAGCTGTCCAGATCGATGGAAATAATGTTGCGGGTCATGCTACTTCGCACCTCCCTTCACCGTCACCTGCGCCACGCCGTTCGCCTGGTCGTCCGAGGCCAGCGTTTCGGCGGAAAGCGGCAGGAATATCTTCAGGTCCTCTTCGTTCATGCAGATGTTCGCAGGAGCGCCGTCTTCGGCCTTGTACACCTTGCACAGGCCGCCGTAGTTGTCCGTGCCCACGGCCGGATCGTAAGGGCCGTTGTTCTCGAACAGCACGTTGCAGTTGCAATCGTACGCGCCGTGCAGGTCGTCGGTGGCTTCGCGCTCGGGGAACCACCAGTCATGCTCGACGTGGATGGTGCCGGGCTTGATGGCCTCGGTCAGGTTCGCGCGCTGCTTGATCTTGTCCACGTAGGTTTCGATGTACACCCAATCGTCCTGCTCGATGCCGTGCTCGGCAGCCGTGACGGGGTTGATGTCCATCGTCGGGAACATGTGGACCTCGCGCAACCACGGGCTGTTGCGATACTCGGTATGGAAGAACGCATGGCTGCGCCCGCCGGTGATCAGGGTGTAGGGGTACTCGTCCAGCAAGTCGGGTCGAGCCAGCGGCGTGATGGGCGGCTCGATGTACAGCGGCAGCGGACCGTTGCCGTACAGCAGCAGGTCCTCCGACCACAGTTCCATCTTGCCGTTGTCCGATTGCGGATGCGGCGGGATGACCTTGCCGTCCGGCGTCTTCGTGCCGGGGAAGCGATACACCGACCCCATCTTGTTGCCGCGGAACATGGTGTTGAAGCCGGGACGGAAGTCGCTCGTTTTGCGCATGAAGCCCGTTTCGTACTTCGGCGCGCCCTTCACGTCGGTCATCTGGACGCCGGTCACGCTGATGCGCTCGCGGAACTCCTCGAAGCTGGCGCAACTCAGTTTCGGAGGCAGCGTCTCAGGGCCCTTCACCATGTAATCGAAGAACTCGTACTTGTCCTTCCAGTACATGTCCACGTCCATGTACTTGGCGAACTCGAAGCAAATGTCCATGTCGTCCTTGCATTCGCCGAGCGGCTTATGGAACGGCTGGCGGATGAGGTACGTGTGGCTGGTGGGATACCCGTGGCCGGAGTGCGCCCACTCCACGCGATCGACCTCGTTGGGATGAGCGGCCGGCAAGATGATGTCGGCAAGCTCGCCCGAAGGCGTCATGTAGATGTCCACGTTCACGAAGAAGTCCAGGTTCTTGAAGCCCTCGACAATCTCGTGGCCGCTTTCGATGGACAGGATAGGCTCGGACGTCTGCTGCCAGTACCCATGGATTTGGAACGGGTCGCCCTTGGCCATGGCCTTCGTGGTGGCCGCGCCGAAACCGCCCTGCTGACCGTAAATAACCTGGCCTCCGGAGTTCTGCGTGGTTTCCTTCAGCTCGCCCGTAGCGTCGTCGGCCACAAGAATCTGCTGGTAGCCGGTGTTCTGGCACACGGACAGCTTCTTGATGTTCCTGGCCGTTTCCATGCGACGCTTGCCCATGCGACCTTCCCTGTTGGGAACCACGTCGAACATGAACGAGTCGTAACCGGTGGCAGGTTCCCGGCCGATGTTCTGGCCGCCCTTCGTGTCGAAGTTGCCGGCCAGCGCCATCATGATGGTGAACGCCTGCGAGATGCCGGACGTGTTGATGGAGAACTCCACCTTCTGACCGCGGCAGAAGCATGCCGCAGGGCTGGCGTCGATGTAGATCTTGATGGCTTCCCGAATCTTGTCCTCGGGCAGTTCGCAGAACTCGGCGGCGCGCTCGACGGTCCACGGCGTGACATGCTCGACCAGAATGTCCCAGCTGGTGCGGTAGGTCTTGCCGTTGATCTCGCGGCTGCCGGAAAGGGCCGGCTTCGCGTCGGGCACGATGTTGCCTTCGGCGTCCAGCCACTGGAACGCCTTCGGGCCGCCCAGGTTCTGCTTGTTCTGCCAGTCGCCGCTCCAGAAGATCAGCTGGTCATGCGCCTCGTCCCAAGCAGGATACAGCTCGTCGGAGCCGCCTTCCTGAATCATGGACTGACGCAACTGGTAGCCCGTGCCCGCTTCGTCGATGAAGAACGGTGCGTTGGTGTACGCCCGCGCGAAATCGGTGGCGCACTTGTCCGAGTGAATGATCTCGTTGATGAAGGCCAGCACCAGCGCCATATCGGAGCCGGGACGGATGGGCAGCCACAGGTCGGCCTTGCTGGCCGTGCAGGTATAACGCGGATCCACGCAGATGACCTTCGCGCCGCGCTCCTGAGCACGTTTGACGGTCAGCCAGTCGTAGTAACCGCGGCTGCGCTCTTGGCGGCACCAGATAAGGATGCAGTTGGTGTTGTTGCCGTCCCATCCGGTGTACTGCGTCTCGTCGCCGTACAAACGCTGACTGGTGAAGTACGATCCCACCCAGCACAGGTTGCCCACGCCGAACGTAGCCGTGCTTCCCAGCTCAAGCCACAGTTTGTTGATGGCCTGGAACTGCAGCATGTCGCGGCCGGTGCCGTACTGGTGAGCAATGGTGTGCCACCCGTGTTCTTCGCCGATCTTGGTGAACCGGTTGGCCGCTTCCTGGTACGCCTCTTCCCAGGTGATGCGCTTCCATTGGCCGGAACCCTTCTCGCCGACGCGCTTCTGCGGATAGCGCACGCGCAGCGGATTGTACAGCTCCTGCGGAATCGCGAAGGCGCGCGAGCACAGCGTTCCCTCGCTGAACAGGTCCGGGTTTCCCTCGATCTTCACCACGCGGCCATCCTTGACGTGTCCGAACAGCGCGCAACGGCCGTAACACTGCCGGCAGGCGCTGGGAATCTTCTTCACGTCGTCGGATCGCGCCGCGTCCGACGCGCCTTGCGCGCTGTCCGCGAGGGCGGTGCCGCTTTGCGACCCAAGCAAAAGCGTGGACGCAGTCGCAACTGCCGAAGCTTTCACGAAGCCGCGGCGGCTCATTTTCAGTGCCATTCCTCCTCCTTTTCCCGCTTCTCCCTTTTCTAGCAGGAGCCGAAGGACTTCTCTGAACGCCCTGCGCAAGGTACGCAGCAAGCAGTGCATGGGCGCCTTCTTCCGAAGCCCGAACCCTCGATCCCCGCTATTTACTTGCATACCTAATTATATTTACTGTAATTATTAGTTCAACAAGTTAAATTCTCCTATTTTGAGGATAAAATAGCCGGCGTATAGAGGACCGACCAGGCAGCACGCGCCCGCCCACGTGCGTACAAATTCAACCCCACGAGAGATGATTCTTGACGAAGGATCGTCTCTTGTGGTTATGTATACTCTGTATAACAATGCACACAGTCTCTCCTGCCGCCATACGCTCACAAGAAGGACATCCATGGCAAACGAGCACAATCAACTCATCGGCTTCAAAGTGTACGACGCCCAACGCTCCATCTATAAGTCCCTGGAAACGGCGCTCGCTCCACTTGGCATCACGCCCGGACAGTTCAACCTGCTCAACCAGCTCGACCGAGCTGGCGAGCTTTCCCAGAAAGCACTTGCCGAGCGAACCCGCAAAGAACAGGCAACCATCACGCGCTACCTCGACCTGCTCGAACGCAAGGGTCTTGTTGTTCGCACGCGCGACAAAAACGACCGACGCGCTCATGCGGTCAGCATCACCGACGAAGCGCGCGCGCTGCTGAAAGCAGCCGAGCCAATCACGTTCGACCGAGCAAAGCGCCTGGTCGAAGGCGTTGACCAGGAAGATCTCGACACCTTCGTTGCCGTATTGGCCAAGCTCAAGGAAAACGCCGAATCCATTTCCGGCAAGTAGCGGCAACCCGAAGAAACGGGGGCGGCAATCGCTTTACGGCTTGCGGCCGAAGGCGATCGCCGCCCCCGTTTCTTCGGGTTGCCGATTGTCGGTTTTTCGCGGGTTCGATTGCACCGGCTGGACCCTATTCCTATACTGGACTATATTTTCAACCCACCTTTTCAAGGACGCGCACATGAACCAGTATCAAAACGCCCCGCGCGGCTTTCACGTTGAACACCGCCGCACCAACCCCCTTAAAGTCATCGGCATCATGCTGGCCTGCGCTTTGGCCTTGCTGTTAGCGGTATACGTCAGCGTTGCCTTGTACTTTTCTGGACGCTTCATGCCAAACACGACGGCAGGAGGCATGAGCCTGTCTCTCATGTCCTCGTCAGAGGCCGAGCAATCCCTAAAAAACAAGCTGGACGACTATACGCTTTCCGTAAGCGGACAAGGCCTCGACCTCAAGTTGACCGCATCCGAAGCTGGCCTGGCCGTCAACACGTCGGCCGTCATAGACGACATGCTGTCGGACGTGAATCCCTGGCTCTGGCCGTTTCAGATTGGAGCGCAGCACGACGAGTCCGCCAAACTGGTAGCGGGGTCCAGCGGCACCGCCCTTGAAGATGCCGTGAAAGCCGCCGTCGAACAGGTCAATGCAAACGCCACGCCGCCGAAAAACGCGACGCTCGCGTTCGACAAGGCAACGAAAACCTTCAATATCGAACCGGAATCGGTGGGTACGGCCCTCGATGCAGATGCCGTGGTCAAAGTGGCGGAAGATGCGCTTTCCGCGCTCAATCGCCGCGCCGCCATCACGACGGACCAGCTGCAGCAGCCAACCATCCTGAAAACCGACGAGCGCCTGAAGTCGGCCATCGAAACCGCCAACGTAATGATCGCCGCGAACATCCCCCTGACCATGGACGACTATCCCCTTGCAACAGTCGACGCCGACCTGGTTGCTCAGTGGATCACCGTGAACGACGAGGCCCAAGCCACACTGGACGAAACCGCCCTTGGCAGCTGGGTTGATCAACTGGTTCAAGCAAACAACACCGTTGGCAGCGCGCGCACGTACACGCGTGCCGACGGAAAGCAGATCACCGTGAAAGGCGGCGTATACGGTTGGGAAATCGACCGAGACGCATTGCTCGCAGCCGTGAAGGAAGGCGTTTCCACCGGAAGCACGCAGGAGATCGCCGTACCTACGGTCACGCACGGAGAAACATTCAAGGGCCCCGGTGTGCAGGACTGGGGCAAACGATACTTGGACATCGACCTGTCCGAGCAGCATGCGCGCTTCTACGATGAGTCGGGTGCTCTTGTTTGGGAGTCCGATATCATCACGGGCATTCCCGACGGGACGCACGACACCCCCGACGGCGTGTACTGGATGAACCGCAAGGAAAGCCCGTCTACGCTGAAGGGCTACGACGGCGACACCCAGATTTATGAAACCCCTGTTCAGTACTGGATGCCATTCGTAGGAGGCGCTATCGGCCTGCATGATGCGGAATGGCAGACGAGCGGCTTCGGCGGCACGAAATACGCCGACGGCCTGGGAAGCCACGGATGCGTCAACCTGCCTCCCGACAAGGCGGGGGAACTGTACGCGATAGTCCAGGGCGGCGACGTCGTAGTAAGCCACTGGTAGGAACCCGCGTTGTCGGCGCGGCGGATCGTCGCCGCGCCGCGCGCGTCCAGGGCCGCCCGCCCAACCCATGGCCGCAGACGCATGCCTCACTCGAGGCCGCAGGGCGCGCCATCCCCACTCGGCGGTCGTCGCGACCCGCCGCTCCCGCCGCTCTGTCAAAACAAGCGAGTTTTGCGGCGATTTTCCGCCTTCGAAGACACCTTTCCCCAAGCGCGTTTTACATCGCACCAGGTCACAGAACTGCAAGGAGCATTTATCCTTGCTTGAGGACCAGCAAAACTCGTCCGTTTTGACAGAACGGCGGGATTGCCTGGACGTCACCCGGGTGCACGCGCCTGCAATCAGCGCTTCCCGCGCGGTCGGGAAATCACCCACCGCGAAAGAACTTCGGAGGAAGATGCCCTGCCCCGCTGCGGGGGATGCTGCTGAACTGGTGTTTTAGGGGAAGTTCGAAAAGCTGCCGCCAACACGAGATGCGTTGATTCAAAGGCTCCGACCAACCGCACAGCGCAAATTTTCAGGTCGCAAGCCTTTCTTTTCGTTCACAACCAAACTGTTACCTGCTACAATGTGCCCACAATTTCATAGCGTACCCCGTTGATACGTCCTGAATCTTACGAGACAGGACGCGGAAGGGGCCTCTGGAGAATCCCGGCTATCGGGTGCCGAAGGGGCAAGGCGGAATGCATACGCGAACGTGGACGCGGTCCACGCGCGGCACCGTTGAAACTCTCAGGCAAAAGGACAGAGCTAAGCTACGAGTTCGTCGCGTTAGGCGGCGCTCGCTTTCCTTGGTTTCCCCTTGCATATCCTCCTGTTCGGCCTTGTTCCGCGTTGTTGCGAGGCTACAGAAGTTGCACGTACGTACATGCATAAAGGAGGAAACTGGTGGAAGGGTTTTTCAGCACGATCAACGATATGTTGGTCGCCATCGATGACTTCATCTGGGGCGTTCCCCTCATGGTGCTCATCTTGTTCGGAGGCATTCTGCTGACGGTGCGCCTGCGCGGCGTCCAGTTCAGCCAGCTGCCCCGCGCGCTGCGCTACATGGTGAAGAACGAAAAAGACGGCACCGGCGAAGTGACCAGCTTCGGCGCATTGTGCACCGCGCTTTCGGCCACCATCGGCACGGGCAACATCGTGGGCGTGGCCACGGCTATCGTAGCCGGCGGCCCGGGTGCGATGTTCTGGATGTGGCTTGCAGCGCTGTTCGGCATGGCGACGAAATACTCGGAGGGCCTGCTTGCCGTCAAGTACCGCAGCGTCGACAAGAAGACGGGGCACGTGCTGGGCGGTCCGTTCTACTACATCGAGCGCGGCATGGGGCGCAACTGGCGCTGGCTCGCCAAGATGTTCGCGTTCTTCGGCATGTGCGTTGGTTTGTTCGGCATCGGCACGTTCACGCAGGTGAACTCGATTTCGACGGCCATCACCGGCTTCTTTGATCCCAATAAGTCCATGACGGTCAGCATCCTGGGCATGGACTACTCCATCTTCACCGTTATCGGCTCGCTCGTGCTGGCCGTGCTGGTGGGCCTGGTGGTCATCGGCGGCCTCAAGCGCATCGCGAAGGTTTCCGAGCGCGTTATTCCCGCCATGGTGGTGCTGTACGTAGGCTTCTCGCTGCTGCTGATCTTCACGAACCTCGACAAGGTTCCCGGCGCGTTCGTGACCATCTTCGAAAGCGCGTTCGGTCTGCAGGCAGCTGCCGGCGGTGCGTTGGGTGCCATCATCATCGCTATGCAGAAGGGTATCGCACGCGGCATCTTCTCGAACGAGGCCGGCCTGGGCTCCGCTCCGATCGCCGCAGCGGCCGCTCAGACGAAAGAGCCGGTACGTCAGGGCCTCGTATCCATGACCGGCACGTTCCTGGACACCATCGTCGTGTGCTCCATGACGGGCCTTGCCCTGGTCATGACGGGCGCCTACCAGATCCCCGGCCTTGAGGGAGCCGCCGTTACCACGGCAGCGTTCCAGGCCGGCCTGCCGTTCATTCCGGGCGAGATCGTGTCGTTCGTGCTGATGGCGTGTCTGGTTCTGTTCGGCTTCACCACTATTCTCGGTTGGGACTACTACGGTGAGCGTTGCCTGGAGTACTTCAGCAACGGCAACATGAAATCCGTGAAGGTGTACCGCTGGCTCTACATCGCCGCCGTGTTCATCGGCCCGTACATGACGGTTGCCGCCGTGTGGACCATCGCCGACATCTTCAACGGCTTGATGGCCCTGCCGAACATGATCGCCCTTATCGCCCTGTCCGGCGTGGTGGCGAAGGAGACGAAGGATTACTTCGCGCGCCTGAAAGCCGCGGGTGACGAAGACGGCATGGAACCTCACTTGATCGGCGACAACTGGGACATCCCGCCCCTGGACGCATTGACCGATCGTCTGGGATCGAAGAACTAGCTCGCTAAAACTCTCCGCACTTCCGCGAAAGGCCCGCTCACGTTGCGGGCCTTTCGCATAGGACGCCGGCCCAGCGGGGCGGGGCGCCAGTTCGCACTCCGCGATGGCGGCGCCTCGCAGCGCCGACGCCGCCATCGCCCGCCAGGCCCACACCCCCGCCGACTAGCGCCTGGCCGGCTTTTCAGGGCTGTCAAGCAAACCGAACAATTCGGCTTTGCTGTGAATGCCCAGCTTCCGGTAAATATGGTTGATATGGGCTTTCACCGTGCCCTGGGACACGTACAGCGCCTCTTCGATCTCCGCGACCGTGGCGCGTTGGGCCAAAAGCTGCAGCACTTCTTCTTCGCGAGGACTCAAGCTGTACACGCGAGAAAGGTCCGACACGCGCATAGCCGTGCGACCTTCGGCGGGGCCGCTTTCCATCTGGTCGTCGTTCAGGGCGACGCCCCATTTCGCCGAAAGCCCACGCTCGGTGAAGAAGATCACCAAAAACGCGACCACGACGGCCACCACGATCCCGTTGTACACCATGCTCGTATCGGCGCTGCCCAGATACGCCGAAGCGCCCGCAAACGTCAGCCACCCCAAAAGCTCGACAAGGTAGCGAATGCCGCGCTCGATGCCGTTGATCCACACCGCGTTCACGCCGAAGCGGTACGTGATGTTGCTCATGACGATCATGATGTACATGGACAGCATCGTGTATCCAGCGTCGTAACACAGCGCCATAATTTGAGCGCTACCGGCAAACGAGGGCATAACAAACAAAAACCCTACGATGAACAGCGGAAATGCCAATTGGTAAATGGTGTCGAAGTTGAACCAGCGCGAGGCGGACAGCACGCCGAAGAACACGAGCCCCGTCACGAACAGCGCACCCACGACGTTGCCGGGGACCAGCGGCTGCATGGGCAGCGCACCGAATGCCGCTGCGAACGTGCAGGTGGCCATAAGGAAGATGGGCTTCCAGGGGATGGTTTTCACATCGCCTTCGCGCACGGCGCGCGGAAGATCGCGATCGGGCAGCCGCCGCATGCTCGAACGGACGCACGCCAAGCAGATCGGCGGCAAGATCACGGCGAAAAACGCCAGGTACGGAACGGACATCCCCAGAAACAGCCACTTCACCACCTCGCCCACGAAGATGGCGATAGCATGGTACAACGCCACGCGAAGCGGATTGAGCGACCCGTAGAATTCCGCCCACATAAGAATCAGGGATCCCAAACCGCCACCGGCAAGCAGCAATCCGGCCACCTTCAAAGGTTCGAACGGAACGAAGAAGCAAGCGATCACGACAAGAGCCGAGCCGCCCGTCATGCTGGCGCCCGTTGCAATCACGGCGGGCTTGTTCGCCCAGAGGGGCGCCACGCGCCGAGCAGCGAAAGCAAGCACCAACGACACCACGCCAATAGCGGCTTCGAACAAAAAGTAGTCGAACACGGTAATGGTGGGAAACGCCTCGTAGCGGAAAAGCGTCGCAATCCACGCGCGGTACAGGCCAACCCCGAAGAACACGAACGGGATGATCGCCACGCGCCCGAATATGGCTTTCCACCGCTGGGCGAACCCCTGCTTCTCCACGCTTTCCACGGTTTCCTCCCCAAACAAGTGGAACGGCGGTGCGATGCAGCACCAACCGGTGAAACGTCCAAGGGCTTCGGCGCCCCTGCGCCCGGGCGGCGAAGCAGTGCAGCTTCAACTCCCTAGCCGCGGTTCATCATAGCCAAAAGAACCTGATGGCGAAAGAGGGTTATAGCAAGGGTTACGCATTTAACCTACGCGGACAATTGCGCGACGCGGCTCATCGCGGCATTTTGGAGAGGCATTGCGGCACGGTTGCGAACGTTCGCCAAGCTGAGGCGGGCGTGTGCGGCCAACGCTCGGCAACATCCGACGGACCCGCATGCAAAAGGAGCAACCCGCGAAGCAGCGGGACGGGATTTGTAGGGAGGACTATACACATGGAACGATTCTCGCGTAGGCAGTTCATTGCAGGCGGCGCCGTAGCGGCGCTCGGCGGCACTTTGGCACTCGCCGGGTGCGCGCCCAGCGGCACGGCAGGCTCCAAGAACGCATCAGCCGGCGACGGCGCAACCAGCACGGCAATCGGGTCGGGCATGGGCAAGCATGGCGAGTTCAATGTAGAGGTGTCGGTAACCGACGGAGCCATCGACCGCATCACCGTGCTCGATTCGCGCGAAACGCCGGGCATGGGCGACGTCGCCATGCAGAAACTCACCAAGCTGATCATCGACAATCAGACGCTCAACGTTGACGCCGTGTCAGGAGCCACGCTGTCCAGCATGGCGTTCACCGGCGCCGTGGCAAGCGCCCTGGACGACCTGGGGCAGAAGTCGAGCGAATGGCAGAAGCGCGACAAGGCCGAATACGCGAACGAGACGACGCTGCCCGAATCCACCGACGTGGTGGTCATCGGGGCCGGCGGCGCAGGATTCGCAGCGGCTATTTCCGCAGCGAACGCCGGCAAGAAGGTCGTCTTGATGGAAAAAATGGGCGTACTGGGCGGCGACACCGCGCTTTCCGGCGGCGAGATGGCCGTTCCGGGCAACTGGATCCAGGTGAAGGAGGGCATCGCCGACAGCCCCGAAGCCCTGGCGAAGGACATGCTTGAAGGCGGCGACAACGCGGGCGATCCGGCGTTGGTGCAGGTGATCGCCGACGGCGCGCTGGAAAGCTCGCAATGGCTCACCTTCGAAGGCGGCGTGTCGTGGAAGCACGACCTCATGCAGTTCGGCGGGCACAACACGAAGCGCTCCATCATCCCCATCACGCACTCGGGGTCCGAGATGACCACCAAGCTGACCAAGCGCGTGAACGAGATCGACAACATTACGCTGGTCGACTGCACGCGCGCCGTTGAGCTGGTGAAAAACGGCGATGCCATCAGCGGCGTCAAGGTACAGAACACCGTGACCGGCGAAGAGAGCACGGTTGCCTGCAAAGCCGTGGTCATGGCAAGCGGCGGATTCGGCTCCAACATCGAGATGCGCGTGAAGTACAACCCGGCCATGGACGACAAGATCCTGTCCACCGACTCCGTAGGCGTAACGGGCGACGGCATCACCATGGGCGAGGCAGCCGGAGCAAACCTGATCGACATGGAGTACATCCAGACGTATCCCGTATGCGACCCCTCGACCGGCGCGCTGCTGTACGTCGGCGACGTGCGTCTGGAATACCAGGCGATCATGGTGAACAAGGAAGGCGATCGCTTCGTGGAAGAACTCGACCGCCGCGACGTCATCTCCAACGCCATCACGAAGCAAAGCGACGGCAAGGGCTACCTGCTGTTCAACCAGAAGGGCGCCGACGAAACAGGACTGCTGGTCACGCACGCCGACGAGTACGAGAACATTCTGGCTCGCAAGGTCATCGCAAAGGGCGACACGCTCGACGACGTGTGCAGCCAGATGGGCGTTGACGCTGCCGAACTGCAGAAGACCATCGACACCTGGAACCAGTACTGCAAGGACGGCAAGGATCCCGAGTTCAACTACCGCGGCACGATGAACCCCATCGAAGAGGGGCCGTACTACCTGATGGCCTGCAAGCCCGCGGTCCATTACACGATGGGCGGCCTGCACATCAACACCGACGCGCAGGTGCTCGACCAGACGGGCGCGCCCATTCCGGGCTTCTATGCAGCCGGCGAAGTGGCAGGTCACAAGATGGGCACGAACCGCCTGGGTTCCTGCTCGATGACCGACATCTACACGTTCGGACGCATTGCCGGAACGAACGCAGCTGCCTACTCGGCATAGCGCCGTCGGTCCATCCGGCTCGGCCGCAGCGCTCCCGCAGCGGCCGAGCATATTCCCTCCCTTGGTTCGGGCCCGCAGCACGCGGGCCCGAACTGGTACAATGAGCGGCATACCACAGACGTCCGCGCTCGAAACGCAAGAAGGGGATTGCATGGACCAGCATCTGATATTCGCAATCAGCAGAGAATACGGCAGCGGAGGGCGCGAGATAGGCGAGCACCTTGCAAACGAGTTGGGCATCGCCTACTACGACAAGTTGCTGCTCAAGCGCATAGCCGAGGAAAGCGGCCTCGACGGGGACGTTATCGCGGACTTCGACGAAAAGCCCCTGCGACCGCTGCTGCTCAACCCGAACAACTTTTTTTGCGGGACGGACATCGAGCACCCCGTCGCGGCGCGCATCTACAAAGCGGAAGTGGGCATTCTCAAATCCATAGCGGACGAGGGACCGTGCGTCATCGTAGGCCGCTGCGCCGATTACGTGCTTTCAAAGCACCCGGGCTTGGTCAGCCTGTTCGTCAGCGCCCCGATGGACGCCCGCGTCAAGCGCGTCATGCGCCGCAACAACCTGTCGGAACAAGAAGCTCGTGCGCGCATCGCCAAAGTAGACAAAGCGCGCGCCAGCTACTACCGCTACTTCACGGACGAGCAATGGGGGCAAGCCTCCAATTACGACTTGTGCCTCAACTCCGGACAGCTTGATGCGCAAGGAGCCGTTTCGGTGATTCGCGCGTTCGTCGAAGCGCAACAGCCCCGATAGACCAGGGAACTCCAGCAGGGACGGAGCCAGCAAGTTGCGCGCTCCGTCCCTGTTTCGCACTTAGCCGAGACGCACGCCGTTCGGCACGTCGCGTTCAGGGACGGCGAGAACCGGCAGGATGCCGTCTTCGTATCCGATATCGTAGATCATGCCCTCGGACACTTCGCCCGCCATCTTTCGCGGAGCAAGGTTTACCACGAACAGAGCCTGCTTGCCCTCGATCTCGGCCTTCGGATCTTCTCGCTCCTCTTTCATGCCCGAAAGAATGGTGCGCGTAAAGCCACCGAAATCCACCGTCATCTTTATAAGCTTGCTCGACTTCTCCACGTCTTCAACCAGCACGATATGCCCGACGCGAATATCCAGCTTATCCAAGTCGTCAATCGTGATCAGCGGTTTCACGGGAGCGGTTTCTATCGTTTCGACCATGGAGCCTCCTTCGCTACGCTTGCGCCTGCTTGATCGCGTCGGCAACCTTGCGGGCCGCCGCGGTAATGGTCAAATCGTTCACGTCGACCGTGATCTCGGCGTACTGCTCGTACAGCGGCTTGCGCTCGTCGAACAGCTCGCGCAGGCTCATGCCGATGCCGCCCTTGAGAACCACGCCGCGCTCCTGCAAATCGTGCAAGCGGTTCACCAGTTCGTCGTAGGATATCTGCAAGTACACAACCGTACCGATTTCGGTCAGGTGCTGCATGGCCTCATCCGAGTAAACCGCGGAACCGCCCGTGGAGATAATGCTCTTGGACGCTTCGATATCGCGCAGGATCTCGTTTTCAACCTCGATAAACCCTTCGGGCCCGCATGCATCGATAAGCTTCTGAAGCGTTTTATCGCACTGGTTCTGGATGACCAGGTCTGCGTCTATAAAGTGATAGTTCATGATCTTAGCCAACACAATGCCCAGCGTCGACTTGCCCGCACCGGGCATGCCGATCAGAACGATATTGTCTTTTTCCGCCATACTGGCTCCTCCCTAGCTGACAACTTCATCCGCATTGTAGCACGGCCTTTCTAGCGCGCACCGCCGCCTCCGCCGAAGCCGCCGCCTCCGCCGCCCGAGAACCCTCCACCGAATCCGCCGCCGCTTGAGAAGTCCCCGCTTGCAGCGGACAGGGCGGCCTGAGCCGACGACAAGGTGTTAGCCATGGACGATTGGAACAGATCGCCCACCGCAGGCATGGCAACGCCGGTCGACGTATGCCCGCCCGTGTACCAGAACCACCACGGCATGTAGGACACGCCCAAGGACCCGTCGTACTCGAACAATTGAGGCATGGTGGTTTGCAGCTGCTTGATAGCCTGGTCGGCAACGCCGAACAAGTACGCATACACCATGAACTCGCCCCACACTTTAACGTCGGTGGGCGGGCGCTCGTCAAGCGACGAGAAATCGCGCAACCAGTTGCGCAGCGCTTTGCAACGCGCGATCAGGTTGTTTCCGCGCACGCTTCGGCGCGGCATGTAGTTGGCGATAATGCCCAAGGCAATAGCCACGGGAAGCATGAAGATGAGAGGTATGAAGTTCTCCATCATCAACCAAATCGCCACGCCGCCAACGGCCATCACTACGGCAAGAGCAATCAAATACCCCTGATAGCGCTTGCCCGTTGCTTCGAAGAAATCCTGGCTGTTCGTTGCGGCGGACAACGTTCCCTGCCACGACTGCATGGCGTCAAGCAATTCTTGAGGATGGTCTTTGCCGTACGTTTCGATCGTGCCGAACCACAGCGAGTCGCGGCCTTCGGCAACCCGGCCGAACAGAAGGTCGAGCGCCGCACGGTCGATAGGATCGGCCACCGCGTCGGCGGCGGGCAGCTTGGTTATATAGTAGTCGCCCTTCGTTTTGGACGATCCGAACAAACCCGGCTCGTCATAACTGCCGGCATCGATGCGCACGGCACCGATATGAGCCAGATGCATGAGCGTAGCCGAGAAATCATCCTGGCTTTCGCGATCCCAACGCCACAGGCGACCGATCACCGCAGGGTGCACGGCAGAATCGGGAACGTCGCGCCAATACTCGTCCTTGAAGTCAGGTTCATGCTCGCGACCGTACCGACGATACGACCACAAGCCCCAAAGCAGCAGCAAAACGCTTATCACACCGCAGCCCACGATGAATGCAAGCGACATGGTGCGCTGAACGTTCGCTTGGTCAGACCACGACTGCTCTTCTTTCAACACCGTATCAAGACGCATGGCCCCACCGTGCGCAGCGGCATCTTTTGCTGAAAGGTTCGTGAGCCATTTCACGGGAAACACAACGCGCGCTTCGGCAAACTGCCCGGCCGACACATGGGGGACCTTGTACGTAACGGATCCATCCGCATTGACCGACACCGATCCGTCAAGCGGGCCGTGGCCCCAAGCGCGCACGTTATCGCCCGCTTTCACCTCGGTTCCCTGAGGCACCGGCAGCGCAAGGGTCATCGTCACGTTATCGGACGCTTCGGCCCATTGGGACCCTATGTACTTCCAGTACACCTCTCCCACGTCTCCATAGGCTTGCGCGCCGTTGACCACCGTGTAGTCAAGCTCTATCATCGCCTGCGTATCGGATTGGTTGAAGAACGCGTACACGGTGTTCTTCGGCTCGTCGAACGAGTACGCATCCGTGCCAGGTCCGCCCGATTCGCGCCAGCCCAGCACGAACGGCACGTCTTTGAGCGTTGTCCATTCGCCCGAAATGGATCCGTCGGCGCCAAGCTGGCCCATGCGCATGCCGTTGATCTTGATGGACGCGTTCGACGGAAGACCGCTGCCGAGCTCCCACCATACAGCCGTGAAATCGCCGCTGAAGTCGAATGCGCGCTGCTCCACCACATGCAAGGACCCATCGGTTTCAACTTGCGCCTGAATATCAACCTTAGGCATGGTGTACGACTTCGCGTCGGCATAGGCCGGCGAGCACGCCAGAACGCCCACGGCTAAGGCGATCAGGCAGGCGAATGCAAGCGCGAATCGCCTGCGCTGCATAGCGAAGGAAATGTGGAGTTGCGTACCGCTCATGTTTTGCACAATCATGCTCCTTGCAACTTGGAGGTGGTCACGGTATCATAGCAAACCGCACCTATTATATTGTGGAGAGCTGACCGAGAGGCCGAAGGTGCTCGCCTGCTAAGCGAGTACACCCCAAAAGGGTGTCTGGGGTTCGAATCCCCAGCTCTCCGCCACCAACTTCAAAAGCCCGACAGTTTTTCAACTGCCGGGCTTCATTATATCGTCCAACCGGTTTCCCTACGGCAACGGATAGGTACCAGTGCACCGCTCCTCAGGTGCAAACCGGCCGCACGATGCTTGGCCCAAGCGAAGCCGAGCGGCAAGCAACGCAGTATACGCCGAACGCTTACGCCAAATGGCTTTTCTTGAGAATATCGCCGATGTAAGTGTTCTCGGTCTTTTTGACGAACGAATCGACAATTCGCTGCTCCACAAAGGGAAGATCCATGTCGACAAGCTTCTTGCGATCCGACAGATAGTACAGAGAGCTCGCAAGGGCGCGCACATCGTACGCAGACGCGAACGTCTCAGGCACGCCGCGCTCCACGTCGAGCAATTGGTACACCGCCTCCATGGCGGTGCGCACAGAATACTCGGTCGTGAAAACCGTGTCGCGCTCGGTTTCAGCGAAATTGCCGATGAACGCAAGGTTCTTCGAGCCCTGGGGAACCACCAAAGGACGATCCCCCGGCTTGCGCAGCATGAAGTAGGACGTGATGAACGGCATGTACACGGGCATCACCGTGCAATCATCATGCGCCATAGCCTCGATTTGAGATTCAGGAACGCCCAAATGGTACAATAGCTCTTGCGCGATCTCCTGGCCGCTGCACGCCTCGATGGGTTTCTTGACGTAGTTGCCGGAAACGCCCGATAGCAGGCCGTAGATCCACATGACCGTCTGGTCGGGACGCTGTTCCTTGAAATGAGGCTGACGATGTATCGTGAAGCTCATAAGCCAGTTGGAGTCCTTCACGGTAACGATGCCGCCGGTCACAACCTTTCCGGTCCTGAGGCCCCGGTTCGTCAATCGCTCTATATACGGGTCGATCTTGCTGTTCTGCCAGGTAGCCGTTGCGGAAACGAACCAGCTTTCCTTGGGCAGGTTCTCGCAGAACACGTCAGGGTTGCCGAACTCGGGCGATTGCTCGGCCAACCGCTTCCACAACGTCCAGCTGCCGCCCAGCTCATGGGTGACGGGAGCCGGATCGAAATGGCTGCCTTGCGTGGAGCTTTCTGTTATGGATCCGTTCGTGATCAGCACCAGATCGTTTTCCGTCAGCCCTATGCGATCGATGCGACCGCTGCGGTCCACCACCAGCTCGCGGGCGACCTTCGCGTCGTCGGAAACGTCAACGCGAACATCAACGACCCGCGCATAGCACTCAAACTGGACGCCGTTCTCCTTCAAGTACGAAACCAGGGGCTTGACCAGCGATTCGTATTGATTGAAGCGCGTGAACTTAAGCGCGGTGAAATCAGGAAGCCCTTTGACGTGGTGAATGAAGCGCATGATGTAGCGGCGCATTTCTATAGCGGAATGCCAACGCTCGAACGCGAACATCGAGCACCAGTACAGCCAGAAGTTCGATTTGAAGAACTCCTCGGTGAAAACGTCTTCTATGCGCTTGCCTTCGAGCGATTTCTCGGAAGCCATCCATAGCTCGATCAGCTCTTTTTTCGCCTTCTTGGAAAGCGTGAAGTCGCCATCGTCTTCAACCTGGCACCCGCGATCGTGAATGATGCGGCAGTTGGAGGAGTTCGGATCGTCGTGATCAAGCCAGTAGAATTCATCGAGCACTGACGCATGTTCCACCTCAAGCGATGGAACGGATCGAAACAAATCCCATAAGCACTCGAAGTGGTTCTCCATCTCGCGGCCGCCGCGCGTCACAAATCCGTCAAGCGGCACCGCCTTACCGTCTAAAGATCCTCCCGGAACAGCCGTTTCTTCAAATACATGAATCCGATTGCCCTGCATGTGTCCGTCGCGTAGCAAAAACACCGCAGCTGCCAAACCGGCAAGGCCGCCGCCTACCAAATACGCCGACTTGTCATCGACTCCCTTGGGTTTTCTAGGCCGAGCGAACGCTTCGTAGTTGCCGTTGGTGTACCTCATGCGAACCCTTCCTTTCCCATCGCCAGCGCCGGCAAGCGCCGGAACCATACGTTGCACGAATGCCATCGTATGACTGACCCCGATCGAAACAGGGGCCAGTACGAAAAGGAAGGCGGATCGAAAAAGAGCAGTTACGAATGGGTTGGAAAACAAGCGGACCCGCTGTTGCGCAGGTCCGCTCGAATACCAACGAGTACAGCCGATCAGCCTCGGCGGCCCCTGAAGCGCGAGCCGATCCGTTTCGCCTTCATCGGCTTTTTGCGGTACGCCGGATGATGCTTGAGGAAAACAGCGCGGCATACTTGTGTCACGCCAAGCGCAACCAAAGCGGTAAGTAAAAAGCTAAACGCCAGATCGAACACGCCCACATTGTGCTCGAACCACGCATACAGGCTGAACAATCCAAAGAACGAGGAAAGAACGCCCGTGATAGCCGTGAACAGTTTGATGAGGATTTCCTTCGCACGGGTTGGCGAGTAGCGATACGTGGCAACAAGATAGACCACCAGCGCGACCACCGCCAAAACAACCAACAGCACAGCGATGCGCGATAAGCGGGCGATCATGACGGAACTCCTCTCTCAGAACAGCAAGCGCCTTGCTTGTACGAACTCCTTGATTCCGCATCATACCAGACTCGCAAGAGGCCGCGCGAAGGCTCATCGATTCTAACGGGCGCTCCGTGGCTTCACGTGCGTTTCAAGCAGCCGTACGATCTCGTCTTTTCCGATTGGCTTGACCGCATAGCCGTCCATCCCCGCCTCGGAAGCACGTTTTCTGTCCTCGACGTACGCATTGGCCGTCATGGCAATAATCGGCGGATGCGAACGATGCGCGCAAGAGCTTTCCTCCACGATTGCGCGAGCGGCCTCCAAACCGTCCATGCGCGGCATTTGTATATCCATGAACACCAGGTCATAATAGTTTTCCGGTGCCGACCTCAACGTTTCGACCGCTTCAAGACCGTCCCAAGCGCGATCGACCGAAGCGCCCGTGCTCTTGATGAACTCCTCGGCGATTTCTCCCACGATGTCGTTATCCTCAACAAGCAGAACCCGTACGCGCGCCCAATCAGCCGAACGGCCGCCATCAGGCAGTTCTGCGTCGTCTGGCGCCGTCGAAAGATCTTCGGCGTCCGCCGAGGCCTCCTCCTGCATCTCGAAGGGAAGATCCACCGTGAACTTCGAACCCTTCCCTTGAACGCTCTCCACTTTAATGGACCCGTTCATAACATCGATCAGGTTCTTCACGATAGACATCCCCAAACCCGTTCCCTCCACCGCAAGACGCGATGGGCGCTCCTCCCGCTCGAACGGATCGAACATGCGCTCAACGAAATCCGACGACATCCCTATGCCGTCGTCCTCGATCACAAAGCGAACTACGCAGGTTTTCTGGGCATCCTGCTCGTTCAGGTTCAACTCTTCCGCCACTTCGCCGAACGGCATACGGGCCGCCGAGAACCACACGTGACCGCCCGGCTCCGTGTACTTCACCGCATTGCCCAGCAAGTTGACCAAAATCTGACTTACGCGCATCTCGTCGCCAACCACCATCGTGCGCCCAAGCGAGCAATTGACCGCCTCGAACGAAAGTTGTTTCGTATCGGCCTGCGGGCGAACGATGGAAACCATCATCTCCACCAAATTGCACACGTTGAACGTCGCGCGGGTTAGATCGATTTGCCCGCTTTCTATCTTGCTCATGTCCAGCACGTCGTTGACCAGGTTCAAAAGATGATGCGAGGAGAGTTTTATCTTGCTGATAGATTCCCCCACGCGCTCGCGGTCATCCTCGTGCTCGCTGGCTATGTTCGCCAGCCCGATGATCGCGGTCAAGGGCGTGCGAATGTCGTGGGACACGTTCGACAGGAACCTCGACTTCGCCTCGTTGGCTTCCTGCGCAGCTTCAAGCGCGCAGCTCAGGCTTTCCTGGAGCGCACGTTGTTGATTGTTTTTCCGCATGATCACAATGATGAACAGGATGAGCGCAACGACGAACACGCTCAAGAGAACCGTTGCCGTGTCTATAGCCTCTTTCCGGGCATCGGCTATCTGAGCGTACGTCCTGTCAAACGATTCGGACGCAACGTCGATGATCTCGGTGTTGATCGTTAGCATGTGGTTGATGCGCGGGTCGATATTGTCGGAAAGGAAGCGAGCTACATCATGATCGCTCGCATCGCCCAAGCTCATATCGATGAGCTCTTGCTGTTGAAGACGGAACTCTTCGTAGCGGTTCGAGAGCTCGACGGCAAGTTCAGGAGCGGCGATGAACCGATCGGAAACCTGCTCAAGCTCTTTGATCATCTGCTGGTCGATTTCCTCGAACTCAACCCGAACGCTCTCCACGGTTTCAGGAGTGCGCGCGAAACCCAGGCGATCGTCGAGCGTTCTCATGGACATCAGATACGTCTCAGCCCGACCAGCGGCCAGCGTCACCGCGTAGGGGTGGTCTTTCAACCGCTCGGTTCGCTGGTCTATCTCATTCATGTTTATAGACAGAACAACGTAGAAGCCAACCAAAAACGCAACCAGAATCAACGCGACAACGGCAAAGACGCCCGAGGAATCCAGAAGGCGGTCAAACGTTTTCGATTGTCGATCTTCGCGCTTGCCCATAAACCGCTCCGTCTGACAAACCAGGGAAGGGGAGCAGGACGCATCGAGCCGGGTCGTTGTACCGGACCCCGTCAATCGTCAAAACTCAGCAGCACGATCCCGGTATAGAACAAAAGCCCCTCGTCCCAGACACGAAACGAGGGGCTGCCCTTGCTAGAATTGAACTTGGGGAGCCACTTCCGCGCCCGACGCGGCATCGAAACTCTGACGCTCCTTGAAACCCATCATACCGGCAATAAGCACGGCAGGAAACGTCTGAATAGCGGTGTTGAACTTCATGACCGTGTCGTTATAGCTTTGGCGCATGTAGCTGATCTTGTCTTCCGTGTTGGAAAGCTCTGCTTGCAGCTGTTGAAAGTTCACGTTCGCCTTCAGGTCGGGGTATGCCTCCGCAACGGCGAACAGGCTTTTCAGGGCCCCGGTCAAAATGCCATCAGCCTGCATTTTCCCTTCGGGAGTGCCGGCGTTCATGACGGCTGTGCGAGCCTGCGTGACCTCGTCGAGCGTACCGCGCTCGTGCGAAGCATAACCCTTGACGGTCTCAACAAGATTGGGGATAAGATCCAAACGACGCTGCAGTTGAACGTCGATTTGTGCCCAGGCGTTGTCCACCATGTTGCGCAGCTTGACCAGGTTGTTGTACAACCCGATAACAGCCAAAGCAAGCACAACGACAATGACAAGCACGACGATCCATACGATGTCCATAGCTCTCCTTTGCTAATGCGTACGGCTCATTCTACCATCGCTGGAAACGAGACTATCGTACGCCACTATTCTGTAACCGTTCCCTTACGGTAAGACTCGCCGATCAATCGCCCCAGTCCCGCATCAAGCGGGCCGGGAACCTATCTCACCGGAACGGAAGCCGCACGCGAAGGACCGAAGGTTGTCGAGCGAGCCCACCAACCCCGGCTTCGAGCCTGCGCTGCCACGCGCGTTGCGGCATCGATCGACTTGCACATCGCGAACACGGCGGATCCGCTGCCGGACATGAGCGAGGCATCCACATCCTCATGAGAGCTTGCCCATGTTCGAATATCCGCAAGAGCCGGAAGCATATCCTCGGAGACCGGCACCAAGTTATTGATCAAGGGGACATCCTGCGCACGCGTGGCACGTAATGCAATAGCACGTTGATCGGCTGAAACGAACGAAGGGTTCTTATCAAAGGCGCGATAAGCAGCGGCCGTCGAAACGCCCCCTTCAGGCTTGATCAACACCACCGGCCCGTTCATGGGCGTCAGCTTATGGTCAAGCACATCCCCTACGCCGGTCAAGCACGCGCAGCCGCCGTGCAAGAAAAACGCCACATCGGCACCGAGTGACCGAGCGGTTTCCTCAATCAAAGCATCGTCGGTCGGAACGCCCCATAAGAGCGCCGCGCCCACCAAAGCGGCAGCGGCATCGGAAGACCCGCCCCCAAGACCGGCTTCTGCGGGAATGTGCTTCTCGATACTTACCACAATCGTTTCGTCTTGCTGCCGCCCAAGCGCGGCGGCGAAACGGCGAATAGCCTTGCTCACGATATTGTCTGAAGGGGCAACGTCGAGCGGCGCAAGTCCCTCGCACGAGCGTGAAGCCAGATCAACCGCCAATCCCGCACCCGGCGCCGCCGGGGCGGTTTTCATGCGCAAGACGTCATGCAGCAACAGCGCATGCATGACGGTAGTAACCTCGTGGTATCCGTCCGCGCGCTGTTCGCCTATATCGAGGTACAGGTTCACCTTCGCAGGAGCAACCAGCTTAACGGATCCGAAGGCATTGAACGAGGCGACATCCACCCCCTGAGCGATGCACGCAACCTCGAACATATCAACAACATGCGGGTCGTTTGCACGAGAAGAGGGCCCTTCCGCACCTGGAGAAACGGGCCTGGATTCCGGAAGTTCGGTCGTATTCGTCATAAAGGTTTCGTTCGCCTCTTTCTTTTGCTTGCGAAGAAGTCGCGTAGTATCTGGGCGCATTCGTCGGCAAGGACGCCGGAAGTCGCCTCGAAGGTATGGTTAAGCCGTTCGTCAGCGTTGACGGAGTACAACGTGCCCGTCGCACCAGCTTTCGGATCAGGAGCGCCAAAGACGCACCGATCAACGCGCGCTTGGTGCATCAGCCCAGCGCACATAATGCAGGGTTCGAGCGTCACGTACACCGTGCAACCCGTCAGACGCCATGCATCTAGATACTCAGCAGCCTGCTTCATAGCCAAAAACTCTGCATGTCCAGCTGGGTCTTTCGTCGTTTCCCTCATATTGCAAGCCCGAGAAATAACCACCGGATCAGCCAACGGCTTGCAGGTAGCGGGATCAATAGGCTGGTATACGACAACGGCGCCGATAGGAACTTCGCCCAACTGTTCGGCACGGCGCGCTTCGGCAAGAGCCATACGCATGTAGTCTTCATCGGTCATGTCGCATATTATATGGTATCCTACCAATCGTTCAGGGATTCAACGCGATTTTCGCATGGCCAGAATGCTGGAGCGGCTCAAATATCATTGTTTCACGTGAAACAAGTAAGCCTAAACGCGTTCGCCAAACCAATCGCGCAAAGCCCCAGGACCAAAAATGCGGAGGCGTGGCCGAGTGGTTGAAGGCGGCAGTCTTGAAAACTGTTAACGTTCACGCGTTCGTGGGTTCAAATCCTACCGCCTCCGCCATTGCTATTCTTGCTGATCGCCCAAATCACAACGCAGCTTTTTCCGATGCGGTTCGCTCGATCAGCCGAGCGAACGATACCCGCAAGTCGGGTGCGCTCAAGTACACGTTCGCCGTAGCCCTCGTAGTTCGAACAAGCAGCCCCCGAGCAACCAAATCTTCGAAATCGGTCCGTGCTGTCGAGTACGCGATTCCATGCGCAGCGCGATGTTCCGATATGGCGAATTCCGTCTCGGGTGCAAGAACCGCGCGTTTCAACAGGGTTTTCTGTCGATGATTAAATCCATCCGAAGTCGCAATGCGCGCAAGGATCAAATCGTCTGACTCCTTGAGGTTTGCAAGGGATTCCTCCATAAGCTGAAGCATGTGCAACATGATGGACATAAACGAATCGTAGTACGCCGTCCAATCCGTAGCAGCCCCGTCCGCCACAATCGACTCTCGCAAAGAGTAGCGAGCGCTTCCTGAAAAACTGCTTCCCATGCTCCAATCTTCCAGAATCTTCGTTTTCGGAAGGAAGCGAAACGCAGGAAGCCCTTTTTTAAGCAGATAGAACCGGCTGGCTATGCACCCCATGAGGTTATTGCACGACGGAAGCGGTGAAAGCCTCCAGAAATGGCAGTTCACCAGCATCGACACCATAATGGGATCTTGAACCGGCTCGGTGTTCAAGTCGTTTCCGGTGGCAACGATAATATCCAGCACGCCGTTGTCTCGAGCCGAAACAGCATGCTGATCCAACAAGGACACCGTACCCGGAGCAGGAAGATCCTCATCCGAAAGCCCTTCGGTAAGGTCCTGGTACAAACGCATAATGACCGATTCGTCGAAGGGGAGCTCTTCGTACGCAGGCAAATCCCTCATAATAGAATGAAAGTTCACCGCAAGCCGCTCCGCGAAGGTCATGCATGCACGCTCGCCGAATATTGCCGCACGAACGCTCTCGTAGTCCGTTTCAAACCCATCGTGCTTTAAGTTCGCAACGGCTTCCTCTATGTAATACTGCGTCACAAAGCGACACCCGGCGCGCTCCGATATAAGAAGATCAAGAAACGATCCCCGTTGCGTTTTACGAGCTATCTGGCGTAACGAATACTGCAACGTCGCTGGAACCGTATGCCAGTTCTTACGAACTCCCTCGGGAGTGAATTCGACGATCGGCCCGTAAAACGCCTGGCCACGTCGGATGGCCGTCAACGCTTCCCATATTTCGTCCGCTGTATAACCGTCCGGTACGAACCGGCGATCAAGCTCGCTTTTCAGCATGGGGCGGCGCGCCGTTGCCGAAAGCAGAAGCTGAAACTCCGGACTGCTTAAAAAACCCAAAGACACAGACCCCTCCGCTCCCTCATGCCATGGGAGGGCTGCACCTCCCATGGCATGCAGTAACTTTTACGACCAGGCTTCGAGCGAAGAAAGCTGGGCCGCGGCGATTTCACCGAACGCCAGAGAGGGGCCCAACGTGCCGCCGCCTCCTGCATAAAATGCCCCTCCACAGCCAACCCCCGCACAGTTGCCATGAGCAAATAAACGCTTAACCTCGTTACCGTCCGTATCCAAAACCCGAGCGTTTGCGGCGATTTTCATCCCGCCCATGGTTCCAAGCACAACGGGAACCACTTCAGCCGCCCAGAAAGGACCGGTTTCCAGTGGAGCAAGCGTGCGAGCCGCTCCTTCGTAGTTCGAGTCGCCACCCACGTAGTGCTGTCCATAGTAGTCTTGCCCGCGACCGAAATCGGGATCCGAACCGTTCCGCGCATGGTCGTTGTATTGGGCAAGCTCCTCGGCAAGACCCGCAGCATCGATGCCGCATGCCTGGGCAAGTTCTTCGATGGAGCCGTACTGCTTGAACGCCGCCCCCGGCTGACCGGGCTTTCCGCCGTTCAGCCCATACGTGTCGACCGCAGCTTGGTCGGCTATCGCGAACGCGGGAAGGTTCTGCCAACCGCGAGGCTCAACCCCGTTCTCCAAAGCGCAGAACGACCTGCCTACGGAATCGTAGTTGGAGCATTCGTTCGTGAATCGCTTTCCGTGCTTGTTGACGTAGATCACCCCGCGCTTGCAATCGTCGCGAATAGCCGTTGAAAGCTTGCTCGCTCCCATAGCCCGAGCTTCTTCGTACTCGACCTTGTACCCGGGCGAAAGCCAAGCTTCGTTCATGAAGCTAAGATCGCAGCCCGCCTTCATAGCCATTCGCTGTCCGTCGCCGGTGCCGTCCGGCGTGCCCCAACTATACAACGCGGGGACGCGCAGATAGGTTTTCATCATCGATTCGTTCCAATCGAACCCTCCCGACGACATGACGACCGCCCGTTTGGCGCGAATTTTCATTTCGCTCTTGCCGTCCTTTGCGACCACGCCAAGCACTTCGGTGGAACCATCGTCAGAAACGCGCGTGACAAGCTGGGTTGCCGGAGTTTTCGCCATGATTTCAACGCCTGCTTTTTCCGCGCTCGATACAAGGGCGCCGCCCAGAACTCCGGCGATTGCCTGATCTTTTTCTACCTTGGGGCAGAGAGAGCGCCCTATGGTCCTTCCTCCCGGCAGATCAGAGCGGTAGTCGATACCGGGTGCCCAATACACCCATTCGACGCCTGCTAGGCGCGTCACGTTGTCTAGAGCGATGTTCACATTGTCTACGAAAGCTTCAGCATGATCAGGAAGGTACGTTTCACCCGATCCTGCTGCAAGGTACGCGAGTGCGTCCGCTTTCGAATCCTTGTCACCGTTCTGCTCCATAAGCTTGTTCGCAGGAGCCCAAACCACCGAGGACGAGTACAGGGTAGAGCCACCGGGCTTCGCACCCTTTTCCAGCACGATAACGCTCAGTCCTTCTTCACGTGCTCGAAGCGCAGTGTACAATCCTGTCCCAGCGCCTACGACTACCAAGTCCGCTTCCTTATCCCATGATTCTGCGGACGACGATGACGCCGCGCCTGAACAACCCCCAAGCAAGCTGCTCGCCAACGCGCCGACTGTCACGACGCCGCCAGCGAACAACGCCTCGCGACGAGTAAATCGTTTTGCAGCGTTTGCCTCTACGGTACGTTTCATGCCCTCCATGGCCGATCCTTTCCAAAGCACGACTGTTTCACATGTTCGATTGCGAAGGATCTGCAGATTCCCCTTACCGGTTGCGCCAGTGTACGAAACCGATTCTAAAAGCGTCAAGATGGCAATAATCGTTAGCTTGATATTCTTGTTTTACCTGATCAAATACGTATCATGAAAGGCGATACCACACGGTGGCGATTTTCGCTACGGGGGAAACGGGACTGAGAAAGCGTTTGTTCCAGAACGTATGCTTTCGTATTTTTATTTATAATTTATTTAATAATATTTAAGAGTAGCGGGGTTTAGTATCACGGTAACTCGCGAACTGGCCCTTTATCTGTTTGACGCGAAGTACCTGCACACCTGCACACCTGCACACCTGCACACCTGCACACCTGCACAGAAAAAAGTACCTCGATTGCAACCAATCGCCTTCGTCAATGCCCGATCTTTTAAGATGTTTCACGTGAAACATCTTAACCTCAAGACGTTCAGACACGAACGGCACAGCGCATGAAAACCAATCTATCGCCTATCCTCGTAAAGCAAGTAGCGATACGTTCCAAAAAAGAAAAGCCGATGTTTCACGTGAAACATCGGCTTTTCCTGAGTAGTGCTGCAATCTTTAACGATCCGTCATGGGAACGTAGTCGCGCTTGCCCTTGCGTACAGACTTGTAAGCCGGACGAATAATGCGCTTGCCCGAAACGATTTCCTCGAAACGATGCGCAGCCCATCCCGACATGCGAGCACAAGCGAACAGGGGAGTAAACAGATCTTCAGGAATGCCCATCATCGAATACACGAAGCCTGAGTACATATCGACGTTGGCGCACATATCCTTGCGCGTACCCTTTTCCTTCAAGATAACCTCAGGAGCAAGACGTTCGATATTCTCAAGCAGCTGGAATTCCGCCTCGTATTCCGTTCCTCGAGCAAGCTTCTCCGCAAACTTCTTGCAGATCACGGCACGCGGATCCGACTTCGTGTATACGGCATGGCCCATGCCGTATACCAGCCCCGTCTTATCGTATGCTTCCTTATTGACGATCTTCGCCAGGTAATCTGCAACCTGGCCCTCATCAGACCAATCGGAAACATGGTCTTTGATTTCCTTCTGCATAGCCAAAACCTGATGGTTCGCACCGCCGTGCTTACGGCCTTTCAACGATCCAATTGCGCCCGCATACGTGGAATACGCGTCAGTATCCGCCGAAGTTAAAACGCGCGTCGTAAACGTGGAATTGTTGCCGCCGCCGTGTTCGGCGTGCAGGCACAGCATAATATCGAGCATTCGCGCTTCTTCGGGCGTGAAAGCACGGTCCGGGCGAAGCATAGACAAGATGGTCTCTGCAGTAGATTGCCCCGGCAGGAACCGATGCATAATCATCGATTCGTTGTTGTAACGCGCACGCTTGGCGTAATACGTAAGGACCATAATACGAGGCAGGCGCGATATGAGGGAAATAGCCGTATGAACCTCGTGATGAGCACTGCGATCTTCGGCTTCGGGGTCGTACGCATACAGCAGCAGAATAGTGCGCGCAAGAACGTTCATGATATCGGGGGGAGTGTCGCGCATGATCATCGACGCGGTAAACCCATCGGGAAGCTCGCGCTCAGCATCTAAAACGGAAACGAAACGATCCAGCTGGTCCTGCGTAGGAAGTTCTCCCATTAGAAGAAGGTAAGCAACTTCTTCGTAGTTGAAGCGACGATCAATAGCATCGGTATCAAGCAGGTCGTAGATATCATAGCCGCGATATCGGAGCATGCCGTCATCGGCTATTTTCTCATTATCCGAAATCACGTAGCCATGAACGTTCGCAATATTGGTCAATCCCGCTACGACACCCGTGCCATCAGCATTGCGCAAACCGCGCTTAACGTCGTATAGATCGTAATTATCGACATCAATCGAGTTAATGGTTTTGAAGCTTTCGTACAGCGCGATTTTTTTCTCGTCTCCCATAGCGCATCCTTCCTGCCGCAGCAACGGCTTTTCGATAAAGCGGATACGGCCAATCTGAAACGACGGCCTTGCGTACCTGTAGAGTGGAGAATGAAGTCTTTACCATGATAAAGCGCAACAACCTTCCGCACAACGAGCCAAAGGGAGTTATCGGTGAAAACCATGGTGAAAGAGTATTATACGAGACCTTCGGTATATATAAAAATGCCCGTCCTACGACGGGCATTCAATACTCTTAAAAGAGATGGTGGCTATTTCGCAGCACCGATACGGCAGATCGTGGTGCCGCAGTCCGGGCACTTGCCCTTCGTGATGGGCTTACCGTTCTTCGTCGTGCTCTCAACGGGATCCTTCATGATTTTCTTTGCCTTGCACTTCACGCAATATGCCTCAATAGCCATGGCTGAAAAACACCTCTCTGTCCTGTACTCTCACGAACCGCAAAGCAGCCCGTCTCTTAAATCAAGGTTGTAAACTTGCATCCCAAGATGCGCAATTGCCCATTATAGGTCACCTGGAACATGCTTGAAGAGTATATCCGCAGGTGACTATATATTCTTCAACAACTCCATAACAAAGTCTGCATTCGACGACAGCGTTTCTTCATCGATGTTTTCCAAAACGTCGTCGCTTTGGGCGAAGTAAGCAGGCTTGGACCCCGCCATGCCCACCAGGTGCATTGCCTGATGGCCGTGCTTGATAGCGAACGAAGCAGCGCTGTCCTGCCACAGAATACGCCCGCCCGACACGCTGACTCCGGTTGCTTGAGAAGCTTTCTTTACGTAACGCTTCATACGAGAAGAAGTTTTTACCGTCTTGAACTGGCCTTCCTGTTCAATCATGCTCAAATCGCCTGCACCCAGAGCTTCGAGATCGATGATGATCGCACCGCGCAAATCCTGCTGGTGCTCTGCCAAGAAAGCCTTCATACCGCTGTTTTGAGTAAGCTCGGATCCCAGCGAGACGAACCATACTTCCGTATTGATATCAGGGTTGCGGAACTGGTATATCTGCTGAAGTTCGTCCGAAATCTCGATTTCAGACGCAGCAGCTTGTGCCGATTCTTCCGCAAGGCTCTCAGAATCGAAATCCGCGTTCTCTACGCGACGGGCCGAGAACGCGCCGCCGTTCCAAGGGCGAGAGGCGTTGCCTTTATAGCCGTCGAATTCGTCATCCTCGACATCAAGCTCCTCGTCGTAGAACCCATCGGCTTCAAAGCTATCACCTTGGCCAACAAAAGCGTTCTCGTCGAACGTATCGAACGACTCATCAAGATAATCGCCCTCGTACGCATCCATACGCGTAGTTGCAGAAGGATCAACGCCGCCCGCGGACTCATCTTCCTCGCGGAAGCTCTCCCATCCGCCACGCTCGGCTCCCACGGTGCGTGCATCGAACGTGTCGTCTACGTTTAACCACTCCTGAGCGCTCGGCGCCTCTTCCTTATCTTTGCGACGAAAACGATCGAACAAGCGACGGACGCGCGATTTCGGCATTTCCACGTACCCAGGCCCGGCAAAAGCGCCCGTTTCGGTAAAGTTAGCATCGTATGCCGAGTCATCAGCATCGTCGACATAGATGTCGTCGGGATCCACGTTGTCGAGCAGTTCATCGCCAACAGGAGCGAAGGCGCCGGTAGCTCCAGCAGGCGCGAACGACCCCGCGGCATTTACGTTAGAGCTTTTCGCCTCGGGCGCATTTGTGCGTGCAATAGCCCCCGACAAAGACGGAAGCATAGAGCGAAGGGAAGCGCCTTTTTCGGATAGGGAACCTTCGGCAGACGTCGATCCCGATCCGTCGTTTTCGTCGGAAGATCCCAAACTGATGGAAGGAAGCATGGTAAGCAGACTCTTCGCAGCAGTTTTACCAGCGCTTTCAACGTCCGCTAAAGGAGCACGCTGTTTCGGCAGCTCGGTGATAGGAGCCGGCTTCGCCGCAGAAACGCCGATATCGGGCAGCACGATGGGCTTACGCGCCGCCTCGTCGAGCGGGGTATCCTGAGCAAGCCCGAACACCGCTTCATCCTCTTCAGAAACGCCGTCGGTCACGTTTACGCGGTTATCCGTACGGTGCTCGTCTTGACGCGTTGCCAAAGCCTCTTCCTGAACCTTGCGAGGATCCAAAAACGACGGCATGGAGAGTTCCGGCATGGAAGGTAGATCACCCGGTCGAAGGCCGCTTACATCGATAGGAGCCATCGCGGTGGTGGACAGCGGATCGTTTTCCGCATCCTGCGGAGCGGAAGGCGCAGATCCGTCGAAGGGGTCCGACGAATGCACGTTCTCAACGCCATGTTCGGCAGCAGAAGCAGCGCCGTCGACCGCTTCTCCGTCCTTGGAAGCATTGCCAGGAGCTTCGGCATGGTCGGGGGAAACGTTCCACTGAGGGGCCTTTATCTCGCGAATGCCATCGCGGTTCGCGTCCATCTGCTGCTCGAAGCGGCGCTCAACAGCCATGTTCGCCTCGGCAAAATGACCAGCGCTTTCGCTTACGGCCGCATCGAGCGCGCTCGCATAACGAGAACGCTGCACGGGCTTTTCAACGGTGCGGGGCTTCTTTGCCTTTTCCTGTGCTTTCCTGAACCAGTCGGGAACTCCACCCGTCGATGCGGTGGAGTACGAGGTAGGCTCGACCGACGAAACCACGTTCAGGGCAGCATCGCCGGCTGCAACGATTCCCTCAACATCCTGGGCAGCGGCTTCAGCCTTAGCGAGCGCTTCCTGCATGGTATCGGGGGGAATAGTGGAAAACGCTTCCAAAACCTCTCCGCGCACCTCGTGATAATCTTCATCGGAAGGACGAGGCAGGGGAGGCTCTTTGATCTGGACGAGATTCTGCGCTATGTCAGCGGCAGCAGCACCCGCCACAGGTTTTCCGGTCAAAGCCGCAACGGCCGCTTTTGCAGCCGCCAAACGAGCTTCGGGCGTCTGGGGAGCCATCGCGGGCGGCTTCAAGTTCTCGGCCTCGTATACCAGCTCGACTCCCTCGGGAACCAATCCAGCAGCCCGGGCCGCATCTTCGCCATGAATGGCAGCTTCTCCACGTTCGGCCAGTTCAGCTTCGCTTACGCGGCCGCGACCCACGCGGCGCGCCACTTCAAGCAGTACGGCCGTACCCGCAGCGTTGCTGTTCGCGCCCTCGTTGTAAGCGGCGAATTTATGAAGAGCGCCGGTCACCAAAGGAATGCAGGCAAGAACCAGCAGGATGACGACAATCACGTTAAGAACCGTGGAAACCATTCCACCGTCGTTCAAGAACACCACGTTGCGCAGCAGCAAAACAACGGGCAGCAAGGCCATAGCCCCAAACGTCGTCCATTGAATGGCAGGAAGCGCCTGCGCAAGCGGACCGTTCAGCTCGGCACGCACCTTGCCGCTATCATAACGAGCCACCAGGACGACTTTACGCCGACGAGATCCGCCCGCTTCAGCAGAATAGCCCGGATCGTACTTCGCCACCACGTTTTGACTGACGCCTCGCGCCAAAACCTTAGACAGAACCGGTCGATCGAACGCCTCCGCTGCAAACAAAAGCGCTGCTATCAATGTAACAACCACCGAGGCTATTCCCAGAACAGGCACGAACAAAGCCGCGACCGTGATGACCAGCGAGCAACCACAGCAAATCATGCGGGGAATATCGGCATCCGGAGAGCCGTTAAAATCCTCGATCACTGCGGAAAGGCCAGCTTCTTTCTGCATTTGCTCGGTTATGTACAGCGCCGCCTGCTGCTCCTCTTCGGTTCCCGCTGGACGCGGGCCGATTTCCTGGGACAGATACGCAACGTGATCTACTATTTCCGGCATTAGCTTTGCCTTTCGTTCCCTGGTGTTTCTACAAGGCACATATAACGCAAGTATACGCTATTTGCTTTCCGCGCCCAAATAATCGCGAATAAAAGCATCGGCCGTCCCCGCTTGTAAACGAGCTGTTGAGTACGACTCCTCCATGCTGGACACGACCTGTTCGTATGCTTCGTACACAAGCGTTTCGGGTTTTTCGGGAATAGCCTTCGCAAGAGCGACCGCCTCTGCATCGGCAACGTTGTACGCCTCGTTCTGAGCAGACGCCTCTTCTTTGTTCTTAGCTAAAAACGCGTCATCCGAAGCTATCGCATAGCCAAGGGACTCTATTCTTTTTTCCACATAAGAGAGCAATGCGCTCATATCGGCTTCACCGTAGGCACGTTGCACCTCGGAAAGAGCGCTATAGGCGTCATTGAACGCAGCAAGAGCCTCGTTGGTCTTATCTTTCGAAGCCTGAACATTCTCAGCTGTCGTATTTTTTACCAGTTTAGCCGCGTCGCGTGCGAGGCTATCTGCCTTCAGAACCTCGTTCCAAGCATTTTGAAGATTGATAGCGGCAGTTTCAGCCCTGGAAGACTCTTCAAGCAGCTCTGTACCCGATTCAATAAGCGACCGACGAGCGGCAATAGCGGCCACAGTCTGATTAGCCGCTTCCTTATCGCGCGATTCGTTCAGATTAAGCGATGAAGCGCGGGCTTTTTCGTCAGCCTGATTCAATTGAAGGGACGCGGCTTCAAGCTGCGAGTACACGTCTTTGCGCCGTTGCGCCATCCCCTCGTCAAAAGGATGCGAGACCACATCATCGAGCTCCACGATCACTTCGTCAGCCTGATTCACCAAATCAAGCGCCTCGTCCAATTGCGCGACATTGCTCTGATGGCTCTTAAGATCGTTGTACAGATACATCCCGCCAAGCGACAGCAATACCACCATCGTAAGCGATATGACAACAGCAGCCACCACTTTGCTCAATTTGCGGCGGGCTTTGCGCAGGGCTATTTCCTCTTCAGGAGACCAAACGGGTTTAGAAGGGCTCGATGCTTTCCTCGGTGCAGAGGAGGCCGACGAAGACGACCTCGAACGTCTTGTCTTGTCCGAGGATGCAGCCTGAGCGCCCCCCATCGCTGGAGCTGCAAAATCGAACGCATCGAAGCGCGAAGAAACCTCTTTGTCGTCCACCGACACGAAGTCACCAGTCGAAAGAGGGAGTCCTTTTTCCTTAGTGGGGGTCCCTGAGGGTTTTTTTCTGCGCGCGGGCAGCGTAAACAAGGACACATGACCGAACGGGCCGCGCTTTTCCTTCTCTGCGCGGCCACCGTCAAGAGCCTCTCGAGCGGCATCGAGCACGCTGAACGAAATCTCGTTCGACGTGCCCTTCGTATGCCTCTTAATATGTGCAGCTCGCGTTAGCTTGTCGTCTCTCCTGGCCATACAACCCCGTCGCAGCTTAGATCACGCACGACCGCGCCGCACATCGTCCGCTATCTCGCGCGCGGACATGATTTTGATAGTTCGGCTTGGTAGAGAATTCAAAAAAGCCTTGCCATAGCTCTTGGTAAGCAATCGCTTATCAGCAAGAATAAGCACGCCTTCGTCCTCGGCCTTGCGAATAAGCCTTCCTGCCGCCTGCTTCGTTTCAAGGACAGCAGCGGGAAGCACGTAACGACGCCATGCTTGATCGTCGCGCGCCGCGCGCTCGCACGATAAGGGGTCAGTAGGCTTGGAAAACGGCAGCTTGGGGATAATCACGCCCTTCAACGTAGCCCCGGGAGCATCGAACCCTTCCCAAAAGCTCTTGAGAGCGAACAGCGATAGATGTTCGTCGGCAAGGAAATCATCGCGAAGTCCCTTTACCGACACGCCCCATTTCTGGCAGACAACACGGAGATCGTCTTCTTTAAGCTGCGGACTAACTTCGTCGAAGCACTTCTCCATTTCGCGACGATTCGTGAACAGCGTCAGCATAGACCCCTGCTGCGCACGATGAACGTCCACCAGAAGGCGCTGCAACGAAGAAAGGTAGGCTGCGTCGCTCGGTTCGGGCATATCGTCAACAACGTACACTGTCATATGGCCGTCGTAGTCGTAGCTCGAATCAAGCTTGCAAGTCCTGGATTGCGAGAATTCGGTTTCGTTCAGCCCGAGCGAGTTCTCAAACGCGGTGAATTTTCCATCAACCGACAGCGTAGCCGAAGCAAACACCACTGAGTGGGTTTTCGCGAACAAGGTCTCGTTCATAATCGCGCCCATGTTGACCATCAGCGCTTCAAGCTTTTCGGCAACGCGGTCTTTCTTGCGATTGATTGTTGCGGAGTATGCGCAGGATTCGGGCGCTTTGGTCAATATGATGTCAACGGAATCGATCTGTTCTTTCAGCTCGATAGCCATCGATGCGATCTCGCGCTGAATTTCAGCCGCCCCGTCAACCTCTTCCAGATACGCAACCAGATTTTGGCATGCCGCCACCAGCTTTTCCGCAGCGTCCGACATAGTCCGCCCCAGCAATGCAACTTGACCGAACGTAGCGCTGTTGCGAATATAGTTATTGATCCAGAGCTCTACGGTTTCGTACCCTCGTCCTCGTTTGTTCTGATCGAAGAACAGCAGGTCTTTCATGTGGGAAGCGAATTCCTGCGCAGCTTCGGCATACGTTTTCCCGGCAGCTCGAGCTTTACTGGTCAACGCATAGAACAGGGAGCCTCCTTCTTCGCTTCCGGAAACCACCACGCGGCGCTCGGCTCGAACGAACACGTTACGGGAAGCTTCGTCAGCGCCGGCGCGATGAGCAAGACGCGTAATATCCTCAGCAGCCAGAGAAACCGAAAAAGCTCGGCGCGCTTCCGATTCAGCCCCGTGAGCCTCGTCCACCACCCAGTATCGAATAGAGGGAAGCAACCCGCCATCGGCCACTAAATCGCAAAAGAGAAGACTGTGGTTGGTCACAACGATATCGGCCGCCTCGGCGCGCCGGCGAGACCCGTGCACAAAACAAGACGTTCCGAAGTAAGGGCATTTACGGCGAAGGCAATCATGGCTCGTCGTGGTTACCGCTCGACGGGGCAGTACTCGATAATCGATTTTCAACCCGTCCATGTCGTCGTACGAGGTTTGCTCCACATAAGAAAGAAGAGCCGCGAGCGCCGGAGCCTGAGTTTGCTCCTTACCATTCACAAGCCTCATCTGAGGGCCATCAGACACAATGCGATCTATGCGCCGCAGGCACGGGTAATGAGAGAACCCCTTCAGCGGAGCATACGTCAACAGCGGCATCTCGGGATTCACCGTATGAAGCGCTTCGGCGAGCGCAGGAAGCTCATGGTACACCAGCTGATCAAGCAGTGCGTTGGTTTTCGTCGCAACGCCTACCGCAATGTTGTTCGCCTGCGCCGTAAGCGCAGCCGGCACCAGATAAGCCATCGACTTTCCAACACCCGTACCCGCTTCGACAATAAGATTTTCCGAACTGGCAAACGCATCGCGCACGGCTTCGGCCATAATGCGCTGCTCTTTGCGCGGCTCGAAATCGCCGTACAAAGCTCCAACAAGTCCCTGTTCGGAAAACGCTTGGTCGATAGCTTCCTGCGAAGGAAACACAAGCTCTCGTTGGGGGTTGGAGGCTATATCGTCTGCATCCACCTTGGGAGCATGCTCTTTTTTACCCAGTCGATCCCTTCTCAAAGCACGAAGGGAGAAGTGATGCTTTGCATCAAGCGGTGATGTTTCACGTGAAACATCACCGGGTTCAACGGCAGCATTCGACGATGTTTCACGTGAAACATCGTTCCAAAGGCTGGAAAAGACCTTGCTGTACGCTGAGCTCGATTGAAGATCGGCAATACGATCGAACACAACCTGCGTAGACCACTGGTCAGGGGTTGCCATTTGAGCAATTTCCCTCACAAGCGCAGGAGGCATAGCCGCCACGCCAGCAAGAAGGATGCGATACATCGCGCAGGTGGCCGCCACGTCCGCATCGGCGCGATGAGTGGAAAGCGGTGCGCCGAAAGCTCGCACAAGATCTAAAAGCCGATGAGACTTCAAGCGCGGTAAAGCTATGCGAGCAAGATCAAGAGAGTCGATCCAAGTGTTCTCCAGAAGCGGATACCCGCTGGGATGACGCGTCGTGAACGTGCGATCGAAATCAACGTTATGAGCAACCACGCTCGCATCGCCGACGAACGACACCAGTGCAGCAAGCGCCTCTTCAGGGGAAGGGGCTTCAGCAACATCGCTATCGTGGATATCGGTCAGACGAGCCACTTCTTCCGGAATAGGCTTTCCCGGATTCACGAACGTGATGAACCAATCCACTATCTCGCCCTGCTCGAAGCGAGCAGCGGCAATTTGGGTCAGTTCATCGTGATTGTACGAGAACCCCGTCGTTTCCGTATCAAGCACAACCACGTTACGGTCAAGTTCGCCGAAATCAAGGGATTCCGCCCACGAAGGGAGCAATGCGTAACGGTCGCACACGGACTGGGGTGTTCCATCGCTTATGAAACTTTGCAGGGTATCCTGCTTGAGCATACTTTGATTATCCATAGCTATCAGCCTATCATCTATCATAGGATCGCACAAACCTAAAACACGGTGATTACACGCCCGACACACCCTGAGCTATACCATGGTAGAGGAGAAAAGATGCAGGCGGAACGCTATTTCGGAACATACGCTCGATTCGAGACAAAATCCAAGAAGGATGCAGCGGCACTGCTTGGCGCCGACAACCTGGTTGGCGATGTGTTCGAACTAGAGTTCATCGTTCAGGACAAGAAGAACGTTGCCTGGCTGAAGAACCGTTTCGGCGGGCTTATCGGATATCTTGACGAAGAGACTTCTCGCACGCTCAGCATCCTCGTTGCTCGCGGGTGGAACCTCAAGGCGATTCTGTCTTTCATAGCGTTCACCGACGCGCCCGATCCAGGCCATTACTGGGGACAAGTCGCGCTCGTTTGCTACGAGAAAGAGCTTGAGCAGCCTATGGGTTCCTTCATACAGGGAATCTCGGCGCGCTTGGCGGACGGGGTTCGCCCCGATGTCTCATTCGGCGATCAAACAGTGCAGCAGATTGTCGAAAGCGAAGGATCATGGCAACCGAAAGACACCGTGCCGCTTCCTGAGAAAAAGCCTGGAACCGTCATTATGAAAAGCCGCCGCAAAATGAGCGAGAAGCTGATCGAGCAAGGGCGCAAGGGAAACAAGGGGTGCTATGCGGTAAGCTGGATATTCCTTCTTGCAATCGTCGCCTTAGCGTTGTTCGGATTGAAATCCTGCGGAATGCTGTAAACGCTTGCAGAAAAAATAGGGCGAGGTTCGTGACCTCGCCCTATTTTTTACCCCACCGTTGAAAGTTTAGGCGCGAAGCGCGTACTGTACCAACTTCGTGCACAAGTCAGGGAAGGAAATCCCCGCCGCCCTGCCAGCATCCGGCAAAAGCGAGGTGCCGGTCATACCGGGAATCGTATTGGTTTCCAGAATCCAGCACGACCCGTCTTCTTCCAAAATGAAATCGGAGCGCGAAACACCATCGCATCCAAGGGCCTTGTGTGCTTCGATAGCTAGCTTCTGCACCATGTTCGTCGTCTCGTCAGAAAGCGGAGCAGGGCAGATATGCTGCGACCCTCCGGGAGCGTACTTCGATTCAAAATCATAAAAGTCGCTTTTCGGAACGATTTCGATAATCGGAAGAGCCTGTAGATCATCCCCTCCGATAACCGCAACAGTCAGCTCGGTGCCTTTGACGTACCGTTCGATAAGAACCTCGTCGTCTATCTCGAGCGCCTTTTCCACCGCATCCAGAATAGCTTGCTCTCCCTCGACGATGAACACGCCGAGCGCGCTGCCTTCCGTACCAGGCTTCACCACGCAGTGATCCCCAAGAAAAGCGATAACCTGACGAGCGTCAACGGAGTCGCCTGCGCGAACCGTCACGGAAGGAGGCGTAGGAATATCGTGCTGCTGATAGTACAACTTCGCTTTCGCCTTATCCATGGCCAAGGCGCTTGACCACACCCCTGAGCCAATATAAGGAAGCCCAATAACTTCCAAGAAGCCCTGCACCGTGCCGTCTTCGCCAAGTTTTCCGTGCAAGCATAGGAATGCAACATCAAAAGGTTCGTCGATCAGACGCTTCAAATCCTCTTTCTCAGCAGGATCAAGGACGGTCACGTTAAATCCTGCTTCTTTCAGAGCTTGGGAAGCCCCTTCTCCAGAAGCCAACGATATCTCTCGCTCCCCGCTTTTTCCCCCGGCAAGCAACGCCACGCGACACTCGCGCGGATCGAAGCATTCAGACATGCGTCCTTCTTTCACCCTATGGATACGAACGTCAGCAGTATAGCAAAACGAGCAACACCGAGCGAAAACCATGGTGCGAGAGGAGCAATGTTTCACGTGAAACATGTATAATGACCGGCATGAATACTTCAATTAAAGCTTATACACTCGACGGTCTTACTCAGATTGTGAAAGACCTGGGACAGCCGGCATTCCGCGCAAAGCAACTCTACGAATGGCTCTATACACACAACGTGCAGTCGTTTGACGAAATGTCGAATCTCCCTGCAGCGTTCAGATCATCTCTTGCCGAAAAGTTCTCGATAGATGCTCCTTCGGTAGTTGACCGTCAAATATCGAGCGACGGCACCAGAAAATACCTTATATCGTACGAAGACGGCGTGTTCGTCGAAACGGTTGCCATACCCTCAAGAAGCGGAGATCGTTTGACAGTATGCTTCTCGACACAAGCTGGGTGCGGCATGGCATGTGCCTTTTGCGCAACGGGAAGGGAAGGGTTCACCAGGAACCTCCTTCCGGGTGAAATGGTGGACCAAATACTCTTGATCCAGAAGGACACGGGAACGCGGGTCACGAACGCTGTGGGCATGGGACAGGGCGAACCGTTCCTTAACTACGACAATACGCTTGCCGCGCTGCGCATACTCAACGACCCGAAGGCAGTCGGAATTGGCGCGCGCCACATTAGCATTTCAACCTGCGGCATACTTCCCGGTATAGAGAAGTTCGCCACGGAGCCCGAGCAGTTCACGCTTGCGGTATCGCTTCACTCCGCCGCACAAGGCACCCGCGATTTGCTTATGCCGAAAGTCGATCGCTTCAAGCTTAAAAACCTCAAGCAGGCGCTACAGTCGTACGTCGAGAAAACCAACCGTCGCGTGACGTTGGAATACATCATGATAGAAGGCGTGAACGATTCGAATGCAGAGCTTTCCAAACTGAAAGAGTTCTGCTCCGGTCTTCACTGCCATGTCAACCTGATTCCCATCAACGCCGTTCCCGATTCCGTTTTTCAACCGAGCGATCAGGAAACCATTGAAACCTGGCTCCGTGAAATTCAGAAGCACGGTACCGAAGCCACCTTGCGTGATTCTCGCGGCTCCGATATCGACGGAGCGTGCGGACAGTTAAAAAATACGTATCGCAAAAACCAGGGATAGATAACCTATTTAAAGTACTATGACGTCAGAAGAACTCTTCTAAGCCCTTCTGACGTCATATATTGGTGTTTCTTGAGTACAGACTCGTCTAAATCATTATGAGGGCTTAGAAAGCAGCTCCTCGAACAATCTTTCAAGATCCTCTTCGTCTTTGAATTCGATTTCTATCTTATTCTTCCCTTTGACCGACTTAACCCTTACATTCGTATGCAGAACATCTTTCAAAGCACGAGCGACGGTTTTGTAAGTTTTAGGCAGCGGAGCCTTCGGCTGAACGGATTCGTTCTTCTTACCCGACATCAAACGCGCGATTGCTTCAGCTTCCCGCACCGTCAACTTATCCGCAATAATCTTATCGGTGAGCTTTTGACGGCCTTCCTTGGTTGGAATGGATAGAATCGCACGAGCATGGCCTGCCGTAATCTTCTCCTCGAACAAAAGCTGCTGCGCTTCTTCAGGAAGTTCAAGCAACCTCAACGCGTTCGCAACGGTCGAGCGACCCTTCGACATAGCTTGCGCAACTTCAGACTGAGTAAAGTTGCAGCGCTCCATCAAGCGACGATACCCGTACGCTTCCTCTATAGGGTTCAAATCGGAGCGCTGGATGTTCTCAACAAGCGCAAGCTCTAAAGAACGATCGTCGTCAGCTTCCTTGATGCGAATGGGAACCTTCTTCAATCCAGCAAGCTTGCACGCTTGCCAACGGCGCTCTCCGGCTATGATTTGATACGTTTGCTGGCCGAGCGGCCTTACCAGGATAGGCTGCAACAACCCGTCTTTTTCGATGGAAGCAGCAAGCTCCTCCAATTCCTCGCGCTTGAAATTCGTACGAGGCTGATCGGGGTTCGGGCTAATGGACTCGATAGCAACTTCGTCCGTATTACGTTGCACCACGCTTTTGATGGTTACTTGGCTTCCTTCTTCGACGATAGATTCGCCTTCAGCAGGAAAAGAGGTGATTCTGACGCTTGCATCGTCAAGAGGACGCGCCGGTTCGCTCGGTGCCGAACGAGGAGGACGGGGGGCTTCCTCTTGCTCATTTTCCACCAACACCCGCTTCGGAGCGGACTCGATAGGAGCCGCTTCTTCGAAAGCACCTCCCAGCAGCGAGTTCAGACCTCGTCCCAAACCACTTTTCGCCGACTTAGCCACGCTGAATCACTTCCTTTGCAAGCTCCACATACGACTGAGCACCTTTTCCCGACGGGTCGTACTGCGTAATAGGCTGCCCGAAGCTTGGTGCCTCGGACAACTTAACGGTACGAGGGATCAATGTCGTAAAGACAGTTTTTCCAAAATAACCGCGCACCTCGCTTACCACCTGCCGCGAGAGCGTGGTACGTCCATCGTACATAGTCAAAAGCACGCCGAAGATGTCCAAAGTAGGATTAAGGCGAGTTTTGACACGTTTCATTGAATCAAGAAGTTTTGTCACACCTTCCAGTGCATAGAACTCACACTGGATAGGAATAAGCAGCTTGTCCGCAGCTACTAATGCGTTCACGGTAAGAAGCCCAAGGGAAGGCGGACAATCTATGAAAACGTAGTCGTACTTGCCGCGCAGACTTCCAACGGAGTCTTTCAAACGGTTCTCTCGTGCCATCTCGGAGACAAGCTCGACTTCAGCGCCAGCAAGGTTGATGGTAGCTGGAATAACGTCAAGACCGTCGCATACATCGGGAATGATCACGTTCTCGATAGGCACATCATTGAGCAGGACATCGTAAATACAGTTGGACACCTGGCTCTTCTCGATGCCCAAGCCGCTTGAGGAATTCCCTTGAGGGTCCAAATCAACGAGCAAAACCTGCTTGCCAAGCTCTCCTAGAGCGGCTGAAAGGTTGATCGCCGTCGTAGATTTACCGACGCCGCCTTTTTGGTTGATAATGGCCATAACCTTGGTTTGACCAACCACATGCTTCACCGGAGCCTTATCCTTGAACGATTTGATAGGCTTCGGCGGAGCAGGTTCCTCCACTTTAGCGGGAACCTCTCGCTCAACCACTTCTATATGATCGATCGACAAATCATCCTCAACAAGTATGGTTTCGTCACGCTTGACAGTCTCGGCTGGCTTTTTGTCTCGTTTAAGACTATCGAATAGTCCCACAGGGACCCCCTTTCTTAACCGCAACGACAGTATACCTTGTTTGCATCTTATATAAAGCGCTCCCCTTGAAACGGAGCATTCCCACAACCGCTCTACTCTGCCAGTGTTTCACGTGAAACACCCTTAGAGAGGACGTTTTTGGGCAAAACTTGTTTTACGGGGAAGCTTAATCTTTGGCTTCGCCGTTTTCTCGAAGCACATGATCCTACGACACCGATCTTCCAATTCAAGCGTTCGATCAGACACGAGAGTCATACCTAGCGTTTCCTGCAACGATAGCGCGTGGTCTAGCTCATCATCTTCCATACGGGCTTTATAACAGATTAAGCGGCCGCCTTTTTGCAGAAGAGGCGACGCGAATTCCATAAGCACGGAAACTCGAGACAATGCACGAGCGGTGACTACAGCGAATTCACCCGGATGCTCTCGTGCGAGGTCCTCTATTCGCCCCGTGTAGGTTTCTACTGAGCTAAGGCCAAGTTGAGCAATAATACCGTCAAGTATAGCGGTTTTCTTGCCTACTGAATCGGCGAGGAGCGTCTTTCTCCCGCTTTCTATTGCCAACGGTATTCCCGGATATCCCGCACCCGATCCTATATCCACATACCAACCCTCGGGAGCATCGTTCAACTCCGGCAGACCTATGAGAGAATCCTGCACATGCAGGAGCATACCTTCGTCCCATGTTGAAATACGAGTGATATTCGTTGTTTTATTCGCCTCTATAACAAGCTCGAGGTGTCGCTTCAGTAGATCTTCGTGCATGCATGCTCCTTCATAAGATGTCCTCTGTAGTATAAAGGAATGTTTCACGTGAAACTTTCAAACATGAAAAAGCCCGCATCCGAAGATGCGGGCTTTCGATCAAAACAAGGAACGTGCCGTTATCGAGGAAGAATCACTACGTGACGCGCGCTTCCCTCGCCTTCAGAAGCAGTCTCAACGCGCTTGTCGTCACGAAGCGTAATGTGAACGATTCGGCGTTCGTAAGGAGTCATCGGACGAAGCTTGACGCTGCGGTGCTGACTTGCAGCGCGATTCGCTGAAGAACGAGCGATTGACTCAAGCTTCTCTCGCTGACGCCCCTTATAGCCTTCGACGTCTACGATAACCGGATAACGGAAGCCGATCGTCCGCACCGTGATCGCCGACACCAAGAACTGCAGAGCATCAAGCGTCTTACCGTGGCGACCGATAAGCACGGCCAGATCGTCACCGGTAATATCAAGAATCAGTTCGCCTTCGTCACCCTCGTACTCATCGATAGTGACTTCTCCAACGTCGAAATACTTGAGGATATCCTGCAGGGCACCGATCGCAGTATCAGCAATACGATCAAGCTCCTCATCGGTCAACTCGGTGGAATCAATCTCAGAGGGATCGATGCACTCCTCAACGTTTTCAACCAACTCTTCAGCCATAACAGACTCCTTTTATCGAAACAGAAAAGCTGGGGTGTTTCACGTGAAACACCGCCGAGCTACCTTTTCTTGACGGTGTCCTTCTTGGTCGGGCGCGGCTTCTTCACCTTACGGGTAACGTCAACCTCGATAGGCTTAACCTCGATAGTTTCGGCAGCTTCAGCGTCGCGCCTCTTCATGATGCGCATGGAGATCTGCTGCTGAGCAATGCCGATGAGCGACGAAGCGCCCCAAAACAAGAGCACGCCGGCAGGAGAGCCCCAGCTGATCCACAGCATGAAAACGCTCATGACGGCCGCCATGATCATGGTCTGCTTGCGCTGCGGGTTGTCCTTGTTGCCCATCTGCATGAGAATCATGGGCAAGAACGTGGCGGCAGCGAACACGACCATAAGGATCAGATAGGGAACAAACGTTCCAAATCCCATGGAAAACGCCTCGGAAGGACGCATAACCAAGCTGGGAACCAGGTTGTAGAACTCATACGTGGTGCCTTGCGTACGGGAACCCATCTCGCTCAACACCTGGAACAGCGCGATGAAGATAGGCATCTGAAGCAGCATCGGCAGGCAGCCGGCCAGCGGGTTGAACTTCGCCTCGGCGTACAGCTTCTGCATCTCCTCCTGCTGACGCTGAGGATCATCAGCGTACTTGCGCTGGATTTCCTGCATCAGAGGCTGAACCTTCTGCATCTGATAAGAAGACTTCGTCTGCTTGTGCATCAAGGGAGAGATGAGCACACGGAAGATCACCGTAACGACGATGATGGCGAGTCCCCAGTCGCCGCAAAAATCGTAGAAGAAATGGATGATGTTGAACACCCAGTCCTTGATTACGTCCCACATTGTATGTTGTTCCTTCCTCTATACCAAAGAAGGCCGCTTCTACAATCCTACGGTACTGGATCGTAGCCGTGCGGACCTCCCGGACGGCAGCGCAGCACACGTTTGAACGTGAGCTTCAAGCCTTTCCAAAACCCGTAGCGTTGAAACGCTATGAGTCCGTACTCGGAACATGTCGGCGTAAAACGACAGCAAGAAGGAAACAGGGGCGATATAGCGGCCCTATAGAAGGTGATCAGCATCACCGCAATGGTACACGGCAAGCGCTTTACAAAAGCCTTCATATCGATCGACCTTATCGGATCCCCGCGCGTTCCAACGTCTCGTCGCATGCTGCTAGCACTTTACTATAAGAACCCCTGCAAATACCCGACTTCGCGAGAAATATCACATCGAAGCCCTTCCAAGGCCCTCCGAGCTCATGACAGACTGCGCGCATACGCCGCTTTGCGCTATTGCGCCAGACGGCGTTCCCTAGCTTTTTACCCGCAACAAAAGCAACACGACCATTGAGGCCGTGCTGCTTCGTGGGTAACACTATGAGCGTAAGGTACGGCGTATGCAAACGCTTGCCGCAAGAGAACAGATCGGAGATGTCCTCGCGGGACTTTATCGTCTCCAATCTCGCTCTCTTTACACGCAGAGACGCTTGCGGCCCTTTGCGCGGCGAGCAGCCAGCACCTTGCGGCCGCCCTTCGTCGACATACGAGCACGGAAACCGTGGCACTTAGCCCGCTTACGAGTGTTAGGTTGATACGTGCGCTTCATATTGATTCCCTTTCATGGTTTTAGAGCAACCTCGAAAGTATAGCGCAGGTTACGGCGTAGTCAAGCGAAACTCACAAGAACAAACCAACTCCGTTTCAAGTCTTCGCGCTGGGTCGCACTGCCTACCCGCTGCACGCTCACCACTCGTCGACTCGGTCGAAAAGACCCCTGAATACGCGTTTCAACATACTGCCAACAAGAACGCCCGTTTCCCTCGTCGATGTCAAACGCCATGCTCATGCTGAAAACAGCGTTGAATCGCTTCCGAAAGCGTGAAAAGAGCCCCGCTAAACAGACTTATCCCCAAAAGCGAGAAACCAAATTGTGGAAAATGTTGAAAACTCTTATTTCATTCGAGCATCATTGTGGAAATCTCCAATTTCGCTGTTTTGTCAAGATATGAATTTGCTTATTTTTACAAGCCCCTCATCAGGCATTAGTTGTTTTCAACTGAATAATTAGGCTTCTGAACTGGTGTTTTATAAAGCTCTAGCTTTTGAAGAGGGCGTTCTTTGACGTAGATGATACAAATCCACTGTTTCAGGAAAACCGTTCAGCTATGGCCGATGGTGCGTTAAACAGACGCCCTTCGATCGCGCCCGACCACGGTTCTATCAACATTTCCCAAGAGTTTTTCACTATGGGTTTCTTCTCGGTTCTTTCTTTTCTTCAAAGTTTTCCACAATTTTTGAATAAAAAGTGGAAAACGCTGAAAAGGCCGCGTAGATAGTCGATTTTCTTTTCTGGAAAACGGGAATATCCGCAATGAAACGCATTGAATATCCCAGGTGGATAGATTCTAAAGTTGAAAACGTATACAATGCCGTTGAAAGTCATTGAAAAATGCTGAATATCGGATCTGAAAAACGGAACAGAATTGAACAACCAGACTGAAAAAGCAGATCACCAAGGTAAAACGCCCGATGAAAACTCGGCGTTGTACGACTATGCACATGTCGACTCGATCGCGCGCATAGCTTTGTACGACGATCTCAAGAGCGCGCCGCGCGTCACCGAGATCAACCCCGCACCGACGGCGGATTACATTGAAAACCTCGCATCGAGCATTTACGAACAAGCGAAGCTCAGCGGAGGAACTATCCCGTACACGGTGATCCGGGAGGTGTCGGAAAACTTCATCCACGCCCAATTCGCCGAGGTGACCGTGTCCATCCTGGACGGTGGAAACACGATTCGCTTCGCCGACCAGGGGCCGGGGATATTCCAGAAAGACAAGGCGCAGCTTCCGGGGTTCTCCTCGGCGGTCGAGTCTATGAAGCAGTACATCCGCGGCGTAGGGTCGGGGCTTCCCATCGTGAAGGAATACCTGGACTTCTCCCACGGAACCATAACCATAGAGGACAACCTGGGAACCGGATCCGTGGTCACCATCAGCCTGCAGCCGAGCGAGTCGGCAGTGCAGGAGCTGTTTGACGCCGTGGCGGAAGGGCCCGCAAGGCAGCCCCAGGCTCAGGGCGCGCAAGCCGTGCAGCCTTATCAGGAAAACCTCTACCAACAGCAGGCGTACCAACCCCAAGCACAGGGCTACACGGTGCCGGCACAGCCTATTCAACCTATGCAGCCCATCCAGCACATGGCCCCGATGAGCGCTATGCCGGGAACCGTTTACCCTGTTCAGCAAGCACAACCGTACGGTACGACAGGATATCCGATGCAAGCGCCCGCCTACGGGTACCCCACGGCGGCGATGCCGTCCATGCCTCAAGCGGGTTATCCGCAGCATTCCGTCACGCCGCTGGTGCCGCCCCTGTCCCAACGCGAGCGAGATTTCCTTCCTATATTCCTGAACGAAGGGGCGCTCGGCGTAACCGACCTGGTGCGCATCACCGGCGTTCCCCAATCGAGCACGTACGTAACGCTGACGAAGCTCGAGCAAGCCGGACTGATAGAGAAAACCGCGGGGCAGAAGCGCATTCTGACGGATCTGGGATACCAGGTAGCCATTTCCCTGTAACCCTTTGCCTGACCCTATCGTTTTATATACAATCGAACACGAAGCGAACGGCCATTGGGAGCACGCCATCGTCGCTCCCCGGGCGGGGGCGAACCCACCAAGGAAGCAGCGTATGAACAGCCAAAAACTCGAAGAAACCTGGCAAGAAGTATGCGACCAGGTCAAAAGCTACAATAACATAGACCCGTCGCAGATCAGCGCCTTCTTCTCCCGCCTGCATCCCCAGGCGATGAGCGAGGGTTTTCTCATGCTGACGGCCGATAACGACTTCATCAAAACGTGGATCGAACGCCATTACGCCGGGTTCATCAAGCAAGCGCTCGAGGACCTGTTCCATGTTTCGTTCACCGTCATCATAGAAGTGGACATCACCGCCGCTGACGAGATGCCGACGCCTGCGGCGAGCAGCGCGCCGCGCCAGGAACGACCCGCTGCACCGATGCCGACGCCTGCGGCCGCAGTGGAGCCCGCACCGACGTTGCGCCCGGAAGAACCGCTCGGGGAAGACATCGCCCCTAAAATAGAGGAAAGCGCCAGCGAAGACGGCGAGAACGCGGAGACCGGACAAGACGGTCCGACGTCCACGCTCACGTTCGAGAACTTCGTCATAGGCGATTCCAACCGCATGGCGTACTCCATGGCAGTCGCCGTTGCGGAAATGCCGGGTAAAGCGCACTTAAATCCCTTGTTCATCTATGGAAAATCAGGGTTAGGGAAAACGCACCTCATGCGCGCGATCCAAAATTACATCAGCGAGAACATCCCCCAGCTGTCCACCATTTACGTGGACTCGGCCGAGTTCTTATCGGAATACACCGAAGCGAGCGCAGCGCACGACAAGCAGAAATCCAGCTACAAGAACTTCAAAACGCGCTACGAAGAAGCCGACGTGCTGCTGATCGACGACGTTCAGTATCTGCAAGGAAAGAAGCAGACGCTCGACATCGTGTTCCAGATCTTCAACAAGCTGACCAGCCAGGGAAAGCAAGTCGTGCTCTCCGCAGACCGCGCTCCCAAGAACATCGACATCGACGAGCGTTACAAAAGCCGATTCAATTCGGGCGGGACGTTCGACATCCAGCCTCCCGAGATCGAGACGAAACTGGGCATCGTGAAAAGCTTCGTTCAGGAATACCGGGATGCGGAGGGGTCTCAAGATTTCAATATTCCCGAAGACATTCAGATGTACATAGCGGAAAGCTCGAGCTCGAACATCCGAGAATTGAAAAGCGCCGTCACGAAGGTTATCTACCAGATGACGTTTTTCAACCAACCGAACCTGAAGCTCGACGATGCGCGCGCGCTGCTTGAGAACCATTTCTCAGGAGGCCCGTCGAAACGCCTGACCATTGCCGATATCCAAAGGGAAGTCGAAACGTTTTACAAGGTGAGCCACGCCGATCTCGTAGGGAAAAAAAGAACGCGCAACATTACCTACGCACGACAGATCGCCACGTACCTATGCCGCGAAATGGTCGATATACCGTACAGCGACATCGGAAAGAAGTTCAACCGCGACCATTCGACCGTCATGTATTCGGTCTCGAACATCGAGGCGAAAATGAAGGAGAACCGGGAGCTTCGCGAAGAGCTTGAAACGCTCCGGCAAATTATCAGGGAAATATAGCCTTGTTCGTGCGCCCGCCGAATCCATTCGGCGGGCGCACGAACGTTCGGAGGAAAGATGACTGAAATATGACTGACAAGTTGAAGAAAACCCCCGAAACCCTCTGGAAAGATAATATAAGCAATAATTCATGTTGATGGAGGGTACTGGATCTAAACATCTAGAAAGGTATTATTTTCAGCTTCTGATCTGGTATTTTAATAGTTATCCACTTTTCCACCGCCCTTATTATTACAACTATTAAAACCTTATATATATTTAGGGAAGACCCTTTAAAACCCAAAACCCCAAGATCATGATTCTTTGCGAGCGTCACGAAGAACTTATACCCGTACGCTCGCTCAGTGCATGTTTCACGTGAAACATGCACGTTTCGGCCATGCGTGTAGGACATCCCTTTGATCGCATCTCTTCAATTCCAAACGTCCATTCTTTTTGAATGTTCACGCAACGCTGCCGTACTTCCTGCAAGCATACTTTTGATACATGAGCAGATCCGTGTTCCGAGTCCTTTTCTTCACGTGCGCTTGCCGTGCGCGGCAGAGCTTTTATCATGGTGGCAAACGTGAAAACGGATTGATTGTGCGATACTGAACCGGAACCATAGAGAGCAAGAGAAAGGGAGCGGCTTGAAATTCAGCATCAACCAAACGGAACTGCAGAATGCCCTGTCCGTCGTTTTGAAGGGTATCGCTACGCGCTCGACGCTGCCTATTCTGTCGGGCATTTACCTGGATGCGCGCGGCGACACGCTCACGCTTCAGGCAACCGATCTTGAGCTTTCCATCCAGTATGCCGTGCCGGCTTTGGTAGAGGAAGAAGGCAAAGCCGTGTTCCCCGGCAAGCTGTTCTCCGAAATCGTGAAGAACCTTCCCGACGCCGCCGTGCATGTTCATGCTGAAAACGATTCAGCAGTCATCACCTGCGACACGTCGTCGTTCTCGATCAAAACGCTTGATGCCGAGGATTTCCCCGGTTTCCCGCATGTTGACGTGCAGCAGGAAATTTCTATTCCGTTCTCGCAATTTGCCTCGATGGTCAAGCGTGTGGCTCGCGTGGTATCGAAGGATGAGAGCCGCGCGATCCTGACCGGCGTGCTCATCACGCTGGAAGGGACGCTGCTCAAGATGGTCGCCACCGATTCGTATCGTCTGGCTATCACGGAAGCCGACCTTCCCGATTCGGCGGCAGAGGATTTCCAAGCGGTTATCTCGGGTTCGTTCTTGCAGGAGATTGCGTCCATGCAGCGTACCGACGATCCGCTCAAGCTTGCGTTGGCCGAGAACCAGATCGTCGTGACCTACCACGACACCGTGTTCATCAACCGCCGCATCGAGGGAAACTTCCCCAACTACCGCCAACTGCTCCCTGATTCGTACGTCACGCGCGTGAGCATGGAAGTCGGTCATCTGGTGGCCGGCGTGAAGCGTACGTCTCTTCTGGGGCAGACGAGTTCTCCGGTCAAGTTCGATATCAACATAGCATCTCAAACCGCCCAGCTATCGGCCGTGGCTCAGGACGTGGGTACTGCCCAGGAAACCCTTCCGTGCGAAGGCGAGGGGGAAGACGTCGAGATCGCGTTCAATTACGCGTACGTTTTGGACGGCTTGTCGTCGGTCGCGACCGATAAGGTGTACCTGGAAGTCCAGTCCGCGCTCAAACCCGGCATCTTCAAGGCTGACGAAGGGGAGAACTACCTCTACTTGGTCATGCCGGTTCGCATTTCGTAAAGCGGGAGAAGCGTCCGCGGTGGATCTTCGCATATCTCATATCTCGTTTTGCGATTTTCGGAGCTATGAAGCGTTCGACTTGAGCGACATCGGCCCTTTGACGGTGCTCGTCGGGCCGAACGCTGCAGGCAAGACGAACATTATCGAAGGGGTGCAGCTTCTAACGGCTCAATCGTCGTTCAGGAATCCCACGGTGCCTCAGCTGGTGCGCGCCGGTTCTTCGTTCGGTCGGTTGCAGGCGGATGTCACCGACGGAAGCCGTCAATTGACTCTGGGCGTCCAGCTGTCCGAGGGGAAGAAGAAGCACCTGTTGAACGGGAAGCCCAAGCGCACGGCGGATTTGAAGGGCCTTGTTCCTTCGGTGACGTTCACGCCCGACGATTTGGAGTTGTCGAAGGGTTCCATGTCCGTCCGCCGCGCCGCTCTCGATTCGCTGGGCTCTCAGCTTTCCGCGAATCACTACTTGATTCGACGCGACTACGAAAAAGTGCTTCGCCATAAGAATCATCTTCTCAAGGAAGATTCGTCTTCGCTGCTCATCGAGAGCATGAACGAGATGATCGTCACCTGCGGCGCGCAGCTGGCGTGCTACCGCAGCGCGTTGTTCGAGAAGCTGACAAGCTCGATGAGTTCTTACTATTCCGAGATTACCGAAGGTCGGGAGTCCTTGACGGCGTGCTATGTGCCGTCGTGGGAAGATCACGATCCAAGCGTGTCGCGCTCGTACTCGTTCGGTCGCGACGAGGCGCGCGCCTCGCTGTCGTGCGCGCTGCAGAAGCGGCTTCCTGACGAACGTGCGCGCCGCCGCGCGCTCGTAGGGCCCCATGCGGACAAAATCGAGTTCTTCATAAATGGAAGCAACGCGGGCGTGTTCGGGAGCCAAGGGCAGCAGCGCTCGGTGGTTCTGGCATTCAAGCTTGCCGAGGCGTCGCTTATCCAGGATATTCTGGGGCAGAAGCCCGTGCTGTTGCTCGACGACGTGATGAGCGAGCTTGACTCCGCTCGACGTCGAGCACTCGTGTCGTTTGTGGCCGGGGATATCCAGACGTTCATAACCACGACGAATTTGTCGTATTTCGACGAGGATCTGCTTGCACGCGCCCGGGTGGTCCGCTTAGGGGATCGAGGCGATCGATCGTGAAAACGCTGGGAAGCGGCTTGAAAGAATTGATGGCTTCGTTCGGCGCAGGGGACGATTCCGGAGCCCGCGCTCGTCGCGCGGCAGCGGTGAAGGTCATGTGGCGAAAAGCCGTCGAAGCCGTTTACAAAGATGCGGCGCCTATGGTTCTCGACCATATCAACGCGGTGTACGTCATGCGGGCGGATGATGTGGACGACGCGCGCGCAGCGGCGAGGGTGACGGATGGCGGCACCGTGTTGGTAGTGTATTCGGATGACAGCATGATTCGATCCGACCTTGACGCGCGGCAGGAATTTCTCAAAATGAAGCTCAACGAGCAAGGCGAGCACGTGGAGGCGTTCTGCATCAAGCCATCGCGCTTCGATATGAAATCGAGGCATCCTTTTCGGCCCGATCCCGCCGACGAGCCCGGTGTCGGAGCTTCCGGCGCGCCCGTACGTCCTGCTGCGCGCCGCTCTTTGGCGCCCGAGGAGACCGCGGCGGTGGAGGAGCTTGTTGCCATGGTGGACAACGCCGCTGTTCGTCGTGCGCTCGAAAAAGCCATGATTGCTGATTTGCAACGCAAAACATCGAAAGACGTTAAAAACGACGTTCAGTTCTAAGATCGTGTCTTACAAGGCTTCTCAAAGCCTTCAAACGTGATGTATTTTATTCGTACCACGAATACCTGTGGTAAACTTTATAGGTTGGCGCCGACGCGCCTCACTCACGCATCGCACTACAAAAGGAGCATGTCAGTGGCAAAGAAACCTGACCATTACGACGGTTCTGACATTCAGGTCCTCGAGGGCCTGGAGGCGGTCCGCAAGCGTCCGGGCATGTATATCGGCTCGACAGGTCCTCGTGGCCTTCACCATTTGGTGTACGAGGTTGTCGACAATGCCGTGGACGAAGCTTTGGCCGGTTACTGCGATCAGATCGAAGTGACGATTCACGAAGACAACTCGATCACGGTCGACGATAACGGTCGCGGTATTCCGGTGGATAAGCACCCGAAGGAGAAAATCCCTACGGTCGAGGTGGTTCTCACCATCTTGCATGCCGGCGGCAAGTTCGGCGGCGAGGGCTATAAGGTGTCCGGCGGCCTGCACGGCGTAGGCGTGTCCGTTGTGAACGCGCTTTCCAGCCGCGTGGCCGTGTGCGTGCGCCGCGACGGAAAAGCGTACGAGATCGATTTCGATCACGGCAAGACGGCTACAAAGCTTCACGAAACGGGTCCGGCTAAGCACACCGGCACTACGGTGACGTTCTGGCCCGATCCCGAGATCTTCACCGAGACCACGGTGTACGATTACGACACCCTGGCAAGCCGCTTCCGCGAAATGGCCTTCCTCAACAAGGGCTTGAAGATCGTGCTGCACGACGAGCGCGTAACCGACGCCGACGGCAACCCCCGCACGGACGTGTTCCAGTTCGCCGGCGGCATCGTCGACTTCGTGAAGTTCTTGAACGAGGGCAAGGAAACGCTGAACAAGCCCATCTACTTCGAGGCTGAAAACGCCGACGGCACGGTGGAAGTGGCAATGCAGTGGTCCACTTCGTATTCCACGAACTCGGTCATGGCGTTCGCGAACAATATCAACACGCACGAGGGCGGCACGCACCTCGACGGCTTCAAGCAGGCCGTCACGCGCACGATCAACGAGTATGCGCGCAACAAGGGCATTCTCAAGGAGAAGGATTCCAACCTGTCCGGCGACGATACGCGCGAAGGCTGCGCCGCCGTCATCTCGGTGAAGTTGCACGATCCGCAGTTCGAGGGGCAGACGAAGACGAAGCTCGGCAACACCGAGATCCGCCCGCTCGTGCAGAACGCGGTCACGCAGGGCTTGGCCGAGTACCTGGAAGAGAATCCCACCCCCGCCAAGCGCATCATCGGCAAGGCCACCCAGGCCCTCAAGGCCCGCGAAGCCGCGCGCAAAGCGCGCGAGATGACACGTCGCAAGGGCGTGCTAGATTCGTTCGCGCTTCCCGGCAAGCTGGCCGACTGCTCGTCGAAGACCCCGGCCGAGTCCGAAATCTTCATTGTAGAGGGCGATTCCGCAGGCGGCTCTGCCAAGCAGGCCCGCGACCGCAAGACGCAGGCCATCCTGCCCTTGCGCGGCAAGATCCTCAACGTGGAGCGCGCGGGCCTGCACCGTTCGCTTTCGAGCGACACCATCAGCTCGCTGATCACGGCGATCGGCACGAACATCGGCGACGACTTCGACGCTGATCAGGCGCGCTACCACCGCATCATCATCATGACCGACGCCGACGTCGACGGCGCGCACATCCGCTGCCTGCTGCTGACGTTCTTCTACCGCTACATGCCGGAGCTGATCAACCGCGGCTACATCTACATCGCGCAGCCTCCTATCTTCGGCCTCAAGAAGAAGAACTCGCGCAACCCGAAAATCGAGCGCTACATCTACGACGAGTCCGCCCTGTCCGCAACGCTGGCCGAGTACGACGACCCGAACAAGTTCGACGTGCAGCGCTACAAAGGTCTGGGCGAAATGGATCCCGAGCAGCTGTGGGAGACCACCATGGAGCCGGCCACGCGCACGTTGCTGCAGGTGAACATCGACGACGCCGCCGAAGCCGAGCGCGTTGTGTCCGAGCTGATGGGCGATTTGGTTGAGCCTCGCAAGGAGTTCATCCAGAAGCACGCCCGTGACGTCCGATTCCTGGACATCTAAGGAGAAGGCAAGTGGCAGACAATACTGAAGAATTCGACCCCATCGACGGCTCCGGCGAACGTGACGACAAGCTGAACGAGTTGATCGCCCGCGCTGAGGCCGACGCCGATGCCGAGGAGAGCGCCGACGAGGAAACGGAAGCCGCGGAGGCGCATGCAACGCCCGTCGCAGGTGCCGGCGTGTCCGAGGAAGACAAAGCTCGCGCGCTGATCGACACGTCGTCCATGGGCAACCCCCACGGATCCATCGTCGAGGGCGCCAACGGCGGCGAGGGTACCATCGTTCGCAGCGCCTACCTGGGCAAAGAGATGCAGACCTCGTTCTTGGAGTATTCCATGAGCGTTATCGTGTCGCGCGCCCTGCCCGACGTGCGCGACGGCTTGAAGCCGGTTCACCGCCGCATCCTGTACGCCATGAACGAAAGCGGCTACACGCCCAGCCGCCCGCACATGAAGTCGGCCCGTACGGTCGGCGACGTTATCGGCAAGTACCACCCGCACGGCGACTCTGCGGTGTACGACACCATGGTGCGCCTGGCTCAGCCGTTCTCGCTGCGCGTCCCGCTGATCGACGGTCACGGCAACTTCGGCTCCATCGACGGCGACTCCGCCGCCGCCATGCGTTACACCGAGGCCCGCTTGGACAAGGCCGCCATGGAGCTCTTGCGCGACCTGGACAAAGAGACGGTCGACTTCCAGCCGAACTACGACGAAAGCTTGGAAGAGCCCACGGTGCTTCCGGCTCGTTTCCCGAACCTACTGGTCAACGGCTCGTCGGGCATCGCCGTCGGCATGGCCACCAACATCCCGCCGCACAACCTGGGCGAGACGATCGACGCGACGTGCCTTATGCTGGACAACCCGGAGATCGAAACCGCCGAGCTGATGAAGGCGCTTCCCGGCCCGGACTTCCCCACCGGCGGCATCATCATGGGCAAGAAGGGCATCCTGGATGCCTATGAAACGGGCCGCGGCTCGCTGACCGTGCGCGCCAAGTGCTCGGTGCAGGAGGGCAAGAACGGCCGCAGCTCCATCGTGGTGTCCGAGATTCCCTACCAGGTGAACCGCCAGCGTTTGCTGGAGAAGCTGGGCGAGCTGGTTCGCGAGAAGAAGCTTCCCGAGATCAGCAACATCCACGACGGCGCCGATCGTCACGGCATCGACATCATCATCGACCTGAAGAAGGACGCCATCCCGCAGGTGGTGCTCAACAAGCTGTACAAGCACACCCAGCTGCAGGTGGGCTTCGGCGTGATCATGCTGTCGTTGGTGGACGGCGTGCCGCGCGTCCTTTCCCTCAAGGAGATGCTGCACTACTACATCGCTCACCAGGAAGACGTCATCGTGCGCCGTACGCGCTACGAGCTGTCGAAAGCCGAGGAACGCGCTCATATCCTGGAAGGCTTGATTGTCGCGCTCGATAACATCGACGAGGTTATCAGCATCATCCGTTCGTCCCAAACCGACAAAGAGGCCGGCGAGCGCTTGACCGAGCGCTTCGGGTTGTCGAAGAAGCAGACCGATGCCATCTTGGAGATGCGCCTGCGTCGTCTGACCGGCTTGGAGCGCGAGAAGATCGAAAGCGAGTTGAACGAACTGCTTGAGCGCATCGCGTACTACAAGCGCGTTCTGAGCGATCCGGCTCTCGTGCGTGAGATCATCAAGGAAGAGCTGCTGGAGGTCAAGAAGAAGTACGGCACCCCCCGCAAGACCCTCCTGTCCGACGCGGCGAAGGATCTGGACGTCGAGGACCTGATCGCCGAGGAGAACATGGTGGTCACGGTTACGAAGTCCGGTTACGTGAAGCGCCTTCCGGTTGCCACGTACCGCCAGCAGAAGCGCGGCGGCAAGGGCATGCAGGGCGTGAACCTCAAGGACAACGATTACGTGGAGCACCTGTTCATCGCCTCCACGCACTCGTACATGCTGTTCTTCTCCACGAAGGGCAAGGTGTACCGACTGAAGGTTTACGAGCTGCCCGAAGCGTCGCGTCACGCGCGTGGCACGGCTATCGTGAACCTGCTGCCGCTTGAGCGCGGCGAGACGATCAGCGCCGTCATCGCCACGAAGGATTTCCCGGAAAACGAGTACCTGATGTTCGCCACGGCCCACGGCATGGTGAAGAAGACGTCGATGGAACTGTACGACCGTACGCGCCGCGACGGGCTTATCGCCATCAACCTGAAGGACAACGACGAGTTGATCAGCGTGCGCCGCGTTGCGCAAGGTGAGCGCGTGCTCATGGTCTCCTCGGCCGGCAAGGCCATCATGTGGGACGAGGGCGAGGTGCGCGCCATGGGTCGCGACACCATGGGCGTGCGCGGCATGAACGTGCCGCCTATCGCGAAGGTGCTGGGCATGGAGATCGCGCAGCCCGACACCGACCTGTTCGTCATCACCGAGAAGGGCTACGGCAAGCGCACGCCTATCGCCGAATACCCTGAGCATCACCGCGGCGGCCAGGGCGTGTTCACCATTACGATGACCGAGAAGAAGGGCCTGCTCGCGGCTATGAAGATAGTCGGATCGGACGATGAGATCATGATCATGTCCGAAGAGGGCGTGGTCGTGCGCACCCCGGTTTCGGGTATTTCCGAGCTGGGCCGCTCCACGCAGGGCGTGTGCGTCATGAAGGTGGCCGACAAGGATCGCGTGACCGCAGTGGCGATTTCGAGCCGCGGCAAGAAGAAGTCCACGAAGCCGGGTTCCGCCGACGAGCTGGACGAGTCGCAGATCGACGACATGGAAGACGAGTCGACTGACGCGCAGGCGCCTGACGCGGCGACTGCCCCCGAGGAAGCACCTGCTGAGGACTAGCACGGACGCGCTTCCCGCTGAGAAAACGAGCCGTTCAACGGCTTGAACATTGAAGAAGGGGTCGAACCGGCAACAGGTTCGACCCCTTCTTTCACACTTGTTGGCTTATCGTCCCGGGCGCCGTCGGTTGTTCGAGCGTGCCCTTGCGCTAAACCTCGAAGTCCTCGGGAGCAATCCCTTCAAGGAACTGGCGGAACTCCTCAAGCTCGTGTTCGGGCACGCCGCCCGACGGGTTCTTGAGCACGTAGGGAAACGATGCTCGTTCCAGCACGTCTTCCTCGATGTAGATAGGAGCCTTCTGGCGCACCGCCAGGGCCAGCGCGTCGCTCGGGCGGGCATCAAGGTCTATTAGCCGGTCATGCTGGCGCAGGGCGAGCCGCGCGAAGAACGTCGAGCCCTTCACGTCGTTGATGACCACGTGATCGACGCAGGCGTCAAGGTTCGTCAGCGCGTCCAAGAACAGATCGTGCGTCATAGGGCGCGAGAAACGCGCCCTCTCAAGCGCGACGCCCATCTGGGTTGCTTCATTCACGCCGACCCAGATGGGGACGATGCGGTACTTGCCTTGCTGGGGGGCTTCCTCGATCGGTTGCAAAACGATGATCGAGGGTGTGGGAGCGGCGGAAACTATCAGGGTTTGGACGTTGACGGGTACCATCGATGCTCCTTTTCGCAAGGTTCGCCTCGGCATCGAAGCACGGGATGGCTTTCGATGCGATTCTTTCTTCGATTATAACGGTACCGCTTTCATCGGATTGCAGGACCTGCCTCGTTTCGCGCTCGAACAGCGTCCGAAAAGCCTATATTACACCTTTGAACAGGCATGATGAAAAATTTTCAATTTTAAGAAAATCGATGCTTGACCAATCGTTCAAAAGTGGGTTATACTAGCCAGGCACTTTTTTGGGGCCCGTAGCTCAGTTGGTTAGAGCGCACGCCTGATAAGCGTGAGGTCGCTGGTTCAAATCCATTCGGGCCCACCATTTTTTGCGATAAACGCTCCACCGTGAGCCGAGTTAGCCGGTGGAGCGTTTATTAATGTTCGGAACCTTATAGGTTCAAAACATGGGGCATTAGCTCAGCTGGGAGAGCGCGGGCTTTGCAAGCCTGAGGTCAAGGGTTCGATCCCCTTATGCTCCACCATGTATTCAACGGCCGCAAGGCCGTTTTTTCATTCGTCCATTCTGTGAGAGCACCGCCGCGCTCCCTGAAAAAGCCTCGAGCGTGGTAAAATCTTCTTTCGTACGACCATCGCCAAGCCTTCGTGGAAGGCTGCATTCGAAAACCGCACATGGGGAGCTATGAACCGAACGGAAGCACTGCGCATCTTGGGTCTTGACGAGGACGCGACGCCTGAGGACATCAAGACCGCCTACAAGGAAACGGCGCAGATTCTGCACCCTGATCGGTTCGCCAGCAACAAAAAGCTTCAAGAGCGGGCCACCGAGCAATTCAAGAACCTCCAAGAATCATACGAGTACCTGACCAAGGGCAAAGGGTCGCGCACGTCAGCGCGCCGAGGCGCGCAAGACGGGTCGGATCGCGTTTACGCGACGGGAAGCCAGGAGGAAGCGCGCATGGCGGGAATCGCTGCCGCGCGCATTCAGCTGGTCAAGCAGCGCGACGTGGTTCTTGACGAACGCCGTAACGGCATGGCTATGGCAGCCGTGGGCGGCATCGTGGCGTTCATAACGGGCAGGCGTCCGTTCGGCCTGTTCGGCATCGTTGCCGCTATTTCAGGCGCTGCGGCGGTGTGGGGCATCGTGCAGGTGGTTTCCTCGCAGAGAACGCTCAATACGCTGAACGAGCATATCGACGAATTGAACAAGGAAGAACGCCGCCTCGCCGAGGAGTTGGACGACGTGTAGCCGCCGTTTCGCCGGCGATCGTTCCTCCCTGTTGCATCGATTGTCCGGCAGCGCCTGCATTGTCGCCCGAAACGTACGGAATTCAGGCGGAAAACGTACGTTTCGGGCGACAATCGTCCTCTACGGGAGCGGTATCCGCCGCGGGCCCTATCGCAAGGATCATCGCCGCGCCGATCTAGGTGTGGCTTGAATAGAAAGAAGAAGAAAGGCATGAAACAAGAGAATATCCGCAACGTAGCCATTATCGCGCACGTCGACCACGGCAAGACGACCATTGTCGACCGTCTTCTGTATACGTCCGGCGTGTTTCGCGAGAACCAGCAGGTTGAAGAGCGCGTGCTCGACAGCAACGACCAGGAGCGCGAGCGCGGCATCACCATCCTGTCCAAGAACATCTCCGTCACCTACGACGGCGTGAAGATCAACGTCATCGACACGCCGGGCCACGCCGACTTCGGCGGCGAGGTGGAGCGCGTTCTGAACATGGCCGACGGCGCCCTGTTGATCGTCGACGCGTTCGAAGGCCCCATGCCTCAGACGCGGTTCGTTTTGAAGCGCGCTCTTGAGCTGGGGTTGCGCATTGTTTTGGTGGTTAACAAGATCGACCGCCCCGGTTCGCGCCCCGAGGAAGTGGTTGACGAGGTATTCGACCTGATGGTTGAGCTCGAGGCTTCCGACGAGCAGCTGGACTTCCCCGTCATCTACGCCAGCGCCATGAACGGTTACGCGCGCTTCGCCCCGACCGACGACAACATGAACATGCTTCCTTTGCTGGAGACCATCATCAAAGAGGTCCCCTCCCCCGACTGCGAGCCGAACGGCCCTGTGGCGCTGCAGATCTGCACGGTGGACCACTCCAGCTTCGTCGGGCGCATCGGCGTCGGTCGCTTATTCTCCGGCACCATCCACAAAGGCGAACCCGTGCTGGTCATCAAAAACGACGGCACGCGCTACAACACCAACATCAAGCAGGTGTTCACGTTCGAGGAGCTGGGCAAGAAGGAAAAGCCCGAGGTGCACGCGGGCGATATCGTGGCCGTGGTGGGCGTGGACGACGCCGACATCGGCGATATGGTCACCAGCCGCGACAACCCCATTCGCCTTGACCCCATCCAGGTTGAAGAGCCCACCATCGCTATCGTGTTCGAAGCGTCTTCCAGCCCCCTTGTGGGCCGCGAAGGCGACATCGTGGGCGCTCGCCAGTTGAAAGAGCGCCTGATGCGCGAGGCGGAGAGCAATATCTCCATGCGCATCCAAGAGCTTGAGGATAAGTCCGGCGTCGAGGTTGCCGGTCGAGGCGTGCTGCACCTTTCGGTTCTCATGGAGACCATGCGCCGCGAAGGGTTCGAGTTCCAAGTGGGCCGTCCGCGCGTCCTCATCAAGAAGGACGAGCAGGGACGCAAGCTTGAGCCGATCGAGGAAGCAACCGTCGACGTGCCGAGCGAGTACGCCGGCAAGGCGATCGAGGTGTTCGGCAGCGCCGGCGGCGAAATGGCCGACATGTTCCAGCGCGGCGATCAGACGCACCTCGTGTTCAAGATTCCCTCGCGCGGCACCATGGGCCTGCGCACGCGCCTTTTGAACGTCACGCGCGGTGAAGCCACCATGTTCCACCACTTCAGCGAGTACGGGCCGTATCGCGGCGAGTTCGGCGGCCGCAAGAACGGTTCGCTGATCAGCATGTCCACCGAGAAGAGCGTTGCGTATGCGCTCGACGCCCTGCAGGAGCGCGGCAAGCTGTTCGTCGGTCCGGGCGAGGATTGCTACGAGGGCATGATCGTTGGCCAGTCCGCGAAAGAGGGCGACATGGTGGTCAACATTGCGAAGTCGAAGCAGCTGGGCAACCAGCGTTCGTCGGGCGCCGACAAGGCCATCCAGCTGACTCCCCCGCAAACCTTCACGCTTGAGGAAGCGCTCGAGTACATCGAAGGCGACGAGCTGGTGGAAATCACTCCGAAGAGCATTCGCCTGCGCAAGCGCATTCTTTCCGCTACCGAGCGTAAGAAGGCCAACAAGAAGTAGGCTTTTTCAGTCAAGGCAGTTCCGAGCGCCGTCTCATGCGAGGCGGCGCTTTTCATATCAGGGTTTTCCCTGAACCTGGCGTGGGGACTGTGAATCGAACATGGGCTTCTTGTGCAAGGTGAGACCCTATTTCGTGCGTATGCGAAAATACGGCCCAGTATCTTTACATGCAGGTTATTTGCAGATGAACTGCGAAGACCACGCGTGTTCGAGGGAAGGGTCTTATGAAAAAGCTGCATCTTGTAAAGACCGTGTGTGCTGTTGGCATCTCCGCTGCGTGCGTTTGGGGGCTGGCAGGCTGCGCGGGAGGCAACGGATCCTCGGGTGGTTCCGGCACCGACAGCGTGGCAGCCACGGTGAACGGCGTCGAGATTTCCGAAGGCGATGTGACTAAGTACATCGAAAACTTGAGAACCCAGTACGGCATGACCGATGAGGATTCTTGGGGCAAGTATCTTGTCCAGCTCGATAAGAATCCTGCAGAATTCCGAGAGCAGGTCATCGATGCATTCGTAACGCGCGAGGTTATCAGGGCTCACGCGGCTGATCGCGGCGTCACGGTTGATGACGCGGAAGTGAACGGCTACGTCGACCAGATGAAGAGCAACTACGAAAACGATGAGAAGTGGCAGGCCGCGCTCGAACAGTCCGGCATGACCGAAGACGATTATCGCGCAGAGGTCAAGCTGCAGCTCACAGACAAGTACCTGAAGGAATCGTTCACCGTCGATGAGGATCCCAGCGAAGCGGACCAGCTTCAGTATGCGCAGATGTATGCAACTGCCTACGACGGCGCCCGTCGCTCTTCCCATATCCTGTTCGATAGCGGTGCCGAGGCAACCGCCCAGGAAGTGTTGGACAAGATCAACTCCGGCGCGCTTGATTTCGCTGAAGCTGCTAAGGAGTACTCGCACGACACCGCTTCCGCCGAAAAGGGCGGCGACATCGGCTGGGATAAGACCTCCAAGCTGGTGACCGAGTATCAAGATGCGCTCAACAACCTGCAGAAAGACCAGGTAAGCGGGCTGGTGACCAGCACGTACGGCATCCATATCATCAAGTGTACCGATGTGTACCAGGCTCCCAAGACCAAGGCTGAAGACGGCACCGAAAAGGTGGAGATCACCAGCGTCGATCAGATTCCTTCCGACTGGCTGGATACGATCAAGCAGTCTTTGAAGTCTCAGGCTCAGTCCGAGGCGTACCAGAAGTGGGTCGATGAGCAGCGCGAGGCGTCTGACGTGAAGATCAACGACATGCCTGCTGACGTTCCCTACAACGTGGACGTGACGAAGTACAAGACGGATGAATCTGCTGCTCAGTCGGGTAATTCCACCGATCAGGGCGCGCAAGCAGGTAGCGCCGATAACTCTTCCAACAACTCCGGAAACGCTGACAATGCTTCTTCCGAAGGCGAGCAGAAGAGCGAAGGCTCCGGCCAGCCTGCAGAAGCTTCGTAATAGGTGCTTCCCATAAATTGAGAGCAAGCCGACCGCGCGCAGCGGCCGGCTTGCTGCTTTTCAGGGCTTGCTTCCGATGGGCGTGTGCGGCGGCACGCCGCGGTGATGCGCCGTGATTTTCGGGTAAGGCGGCGTGCTTGCCGAGCGAAGGTTGTTTCGCGCCGGGCGCATGGGTTTGGATTGATGAGGGCTGTGGTTGGGAAGCTCGTGAAGGTGAAATTTATTGCTTGTGGGGACGTAAGGGCTGTTGTATACTACATACTCGCTGCACGACCTGGTTTCGATCCAGGTGTGCAATTCCATGAAGCGGAGAGATGACCGAGCTGGCCGAAGGTGCACGATTGGAAATCGTGTGTGCTCCAAAAGAGTACCTAGGGTTCGAATCCCTATCTCTCCGCCAGATTAATTCCGCGCCCTTTAAGGGCGCGTTTGCAGTACGGGGCATAGCCTCGACACCCCAAGCGGAGGGGTGGCAGAGTGGTTGAATGCGGCGGTCTCGAAAACCGTTTCACCGGCAACCCCGGTGACGAGGGTTCGAATCCCTCCTCCTCCGCCAGTTTTCAAACAAGCGCCTTTGGGCGCTTTTTGTTTTATCATGCTCCTTATTCATTTGGATACTCGAAGCGAGGGACCATTATGAATCCTGCGGTATACGAATACGATGCGGTTATTCGTTCATCGGAAATTGGAAAAGGCGGCGCGTACGTTCCGTTTCCTTACGACGTTCGCCAAGAGTTCGGAAAAGGCCGCGTCAAAGCCCATGTCACGTTCGACGGGATTCCCTACGACGGGAGCATCGTCAACATGGGAGTGAAAAACGAAGACGGCTCTGTTTGCTATATAGTGGGTATATTAAAAGGCATACGAAGCGAACTTGGCAAAGGTATCGGCGACGCGGTCCATGTAACCGTGCAGGAGCGTGAATGACATGAGCAAAGATTCCTTAAAGGTGTTTTCCATGCCGTTTTCCCGCGTCTACCCGCTCTACCTTCAAAAAGTGGAGCGAAAGGGACGCTCAAAAACCGAGCTTGACGAGGCAATTCGTTGGCTGACGGGATACGGTCAGGAAGAGTTGCAGGAAAAGACGAGCGACGACACCGACCTTGCCGCGTTTTTCGAGCAGGCGCCGCAAATCAATCCTTGCGCCGACAAGGTGACCGGCGTCGTGTGCGGCGTGCGCGTTGAAGCCATAGAGGATCCGCTCATGAGGAACATCCGTCGCTTGGATAAGCTGGTTGACGAGCTGGCAAAGGGGAAACCCTTGGAGAAGGTGCTTAAGAGCTGATAACTCCTTATTCGTGAATAATATAAATACTGCTTACAATCAGCCAAAACTATTAATCACGATAAATTTATGAATAATATAATAGGTGAAAAAACAAGCGGTATAGTAGCTTCTGTCATACAGAGATCAATAAGATGCAAGAAGGAATACCTATGAATCAAGCTACTATGACGTTGAACCAACTGAAGAAAGCCAGCAAGCTTACGCGCCTGGGATTTCACAAGAACGGCCCGAAAAGCTATAAGCGCGGCCAGGGCGCATTGTTGAACGCCTTGATCGAAAACGACGGGGCAACCCAGCGCGATCTGGTAGGCGTGATGGGCATGAGCCGCAGCGAGCTCAAGGATATCGTAAAGAAGGCGGTTCGCAACGGATACGCGACCATCGAGGACGCGGACGGCGAGCGCACCTACGCAGTAAAGCTGACCGACGAAGGTCGTGCTGTTGCTCAGAAGCGCGTTGTCGCGCAGGATAAAACAGCTGATGAAATCCTGTCTTGTCTGAGCGAGGAAGAGGTCGCTCAGCTGAACGCGATCACCGAGAAGCTTATTCTGTCCATGAAGGACAAGGGCATCAATGGGAAAAAGAAGGGCCGCAAAGCCCATCGTTGCAGCTGTCACTAAGCCGCGCTGTGCAAAATAAAGGAGCCCTGCATTGCTTCGGCGGTGCAGGGTTTTTTATGCGTTTCATTCCCAGCTTCCATTATGCATGCGCTTCGACGCGGACATAGCCTTCGTTTCACGTGAAACAAAAGAGCCTGCGCGTAAGCCTAAGAATTCTGAAGATACAACGCATACCATCAGCAGTCATACGCGTTAAGGTTGGCAAGCTCTACACTGAACGCAGCGAAAAACGGTATTGCCGTTATGAGACACGCTTGCGAAAAGATACGAGCGTTTCATTGAAAGGACGAGGTTATGGCTGATCGCATGGTCGAGAGCGCTGACGTAGAGGTTCCCGAGATTCCTGAAACCCTGGAGAAGGTTCTGCTGTTCTCGCTTGAGGAAGCTAAAGAGAAACTGGCTCAAGGATCCGAGGTAATTCCTTTCACGGCCTTGGTGGTGAAGGAAAACCTGTTCCTGGAGAATCATCCCGGCGAGTCTGCTGAGGAGTGCTTCAACTTTGCGCGTCACACCGTCGAGCATGCCCGTGGCGCGGCGGCGTACGCTTTGTGCTACGACGGATACATCGAAGTGGACGACGGCGTGAAGGACGCTTTGATCGCCGAAGGCGGCATTCCCGGCGAAGACGCCGGATACGCCGTGGGGTACCTGTACGAGACTTCCGAAGACGGAGAGGTGAAATTCGAGGAGGAGCCGGCTTATATTGGCGAAGCTCCCAACTTCATGATCGCGCTTCAGGATGCCGATTCCTACGCCGATGAAGACATCGAAGAGAAATACCTCGAGGAAGACGTTGCCGAGTAAGGCGTTTTCCCCTGAACATATTGTTCGCATTGATTGCCGCGGCCTGCAGAGAGTCGCGGCTTTTTTACGCCTCTGACCTCCTGTGCTAGGATCGACGTAGATTCTTGCTAGATCCGTGCAAGGTTCGAGCGAGCGCTGCGTTAGATTCAGAGCAGAACGGGATCATGTGGAAGCTAGACCCGTGCAAGATTCGGATGGATCGAAGATGGCTGCGCGCTGGACGCATGTCATGTATTGGCTAGATCGCCTTGGTATCATGTCCTTAACGTGTTCGACAATGATATTTGGGCAAACGCGACGGTTGTGAAGTGTGGCGAAACGGTGTAATGGCGGAATACTGCGAGTTGTGACGGAAAACTCGTTTCTCCTTTGCTAAACTAGCAAGGCTAATTCCTGCCCCGGTTAACGCCTTCACAGCCCGGGGCCGTACAGTCCAAAGGAGGTGAGCTGATGAAGGCTTATGAATTGCTGTTTTTTGTCGCTCCGTCTATCGACGAAGAAATCCGCGCCGCTGTTATGAAGCGTATCGAGACCACGATCGCCGATGCTAATGGTGCGGTTGACAACGTCGACAACTGGGGCAAGCGTAAACTCGCTTACGAGATCAACGGTCTGACCGATGGTGACTACACTCTCATCGACTTCCACGCCGATCCCGCTGACGTTGCCGAACTCGATCGTGTTCTGCGCATCACCGATGCTGTAGTCCGTCACATGATCGTCAAGCGCACCGATCGCGATTAAGGATACGACGCAGGGTCCCGGTTCGAAACCCGGTACCCGTCATGAGAAGAGGAAGACACCATGAGCATTAACCGAGTGATCATCAGCGGAAACCTGACGCGCGATCCCGAGCTTCGCTCCACTGCGAGCGGGCTTCCGGTTCTGGGCTTCGGCGTGGCGGTCAACGACCGTCGCAAGAACCAACAGACCGGCGAATGGGAGGATTACCCGAACTTCATCGACTGCACGATGTTCGGCGCTCGCGCCGACAGCCTGTCGCGATTCCTGAGCAAGGGCACGAAGGTGTCCATCGAAGGCAAGCTCCGTTGGAGCCAGTGGGAGCGCGACGGACAGAAGCGCAGCAAGATCGAAGTGATCGTTGACGAGTTGGAATTCATGTCCAGCCGAAACAGCGATTCGTCATACGGCGGCGGCATGGGCGGCGGGTACTCCGCGCCGGCAGCTGCTCCCGCAATGGCCGCTCCGGTGGTTGATGCCTCTTCTTCGGTTTATGACGAAGACATCCCGTTTTAAGCGATACGAAAGAGGTTATTGAAATGTCCGATTACGCGAAGCAGCCGCGTCGCAAGTTCTGCCAGTTCTGCAAGGAGGACTCGCAGTTCATCGACTACAAAGATACTCAGATGCTGCGTAAGTTCGTTACCGACCGCGGGAAGATCAAGCCGCGCCGCGTGACGGGTGCCTGCACCCAGCACCAGCGTGACATCGCGAACGCCGTGAAGCGCGCTCGCGAGATGGCTTTGATGCCCTACGCGGTTCCCGCCATCAGCGGTCGCGGCGACCGTCGCAGCCGCTAGGCGCTAGGAGGAACCATGAAAGTCATCCTGCTCCAAGAATTGAAGGGCAAGGGCGGTGAGGGCGACGTCGTCGACGTGGCTCCCGGTTTTGCCAACAACTACCTGTTGCCGAACAAGCTGGCCATCCTGGCCACGAAGGGCAACCTCAAGCAGCTCGAGCAGCGCAAGCACAACATTGCCAAACGCGAGGAAAATCGCATTGCCGATGCTAACGCTGTGAAAGCCAAGCTCGAAGGCTCCGTCGTCAAGGTTGAGGCCAAGGTTGGCGAAGAGGGTCAGCTGTTCGGTTCCGTTACCGCTCAGATGATCGCCGACGCCATCAAGGCTGCGACCGACGTTGATGTTGACAAGCGCCGCATCGCGCTGGGTCATGCCATCAAGACGGCTGGCGACCACGAGGTTCAGATCTCCCTGTATCGCGAAATCAAGACCACCGTGAAGCTGTTCGTCGGCGACGCGGCTGCCGTCGAAGAGACCGTGGTTGAGGAAGTGGCTGAAGAAGTCGCTCCCGCCGAGGAGGTTGTCGAGGAAGCTGCCGAGTCCGCTGAATAGCGATCGCAGCCTGCTTGAAAAATAGTTTTCCACCGCAAGACGCTGTGGAAACTTGAGGAAAACCCTTTTGCCCCTGATAGCGGGCAAAGGGGTTTCTTTTGCTGCGGTGGATAACGAAATTAGGTGTGTTTGGCTCATAGAAATTACTGATGACCAGGTAGAATGCTTGGGGTATCATAGGGAGCCGATACCTTTGAAAGGATAGATTTCATGTCAGGTCCCATTGCGCCCTACAGCCCGGATTTTGCTCCTGAGGACGAACGCGTCGAAGATCGCCGTCGCCTTGAACCTCAGAATATCGAAGCGGAAAAGTCCGTGTTGGCTGCATGTATCCTGACTCAGGAAGCTATCGAGGAAGTTGCTGCGAAACTTGTTCCCGCGAATTTTTACCGCGCTTCCCACCAACGTATCTTCGAATCGATGCTCGATTTGTACGCCCGGCATATTCCCATTGACCATATCTCGTTGGCTGACAACTTGAAGGGCTTGGGGCAGCTTGAAGCCGTTGGCGGAAAACCGTATCTGATCGAGCTTGCGGACAATACGTTCGCACTTACCAACTGGCAGAACCATGTCGAAATCGTTAAGCGTACGTCTATTTTGCGCGACTTGATCCGTGCATCGGCGTCTATCACGGCCCTTGCCTACGATGCCCCCGACGACTTGGGCGTTGTAGTAGAAGAAGCCGAGAAAACGCTGTTCAACGTTACCGAACAGCGCGTTTCGTCGGCGTTCACCGGCATCGATACCTTGCTGGTCGATGCGTTCGAGGAGATCCAGGAGATCGCCGCTCAAGACGGCGGTATCGCTGGCGTTGCATCGGGGTTCAAGGATATTGACGACCTGTTCCACGGTTTCCGCGGCGGAGACTTGGTCATTCTTGCCGCCCGACCCGGTGTGGGCAAGACGTCGTTCGCGTTGAACCTTGCAACGAATGCTGCCAAGTTGGGCGCTACGGTTGCGTTCCTGTCCCTGGAAATGAGCGGTTCCCAGTTGGTCCAGCGTATCCTGTGCGCCGAGGCCCGCGTGGGTCTTGCGAACGTGCGCTCGGGCAAGTTGCAAGATTCTGACTGGAGCGCCATCGTTGAAGCTTCGAGCAAGCTTTCCAATCTGAAGATGTACATCGACGACACGCCGGCGCTTTCCATCCTCGAGCTGCGTGCGAAAGCGCGCCGAGAGTTGCGCAACGCTGAAAAAGGGTTGATCATCGTCGACTACCTACAGCTCATGCAGCCGCCCAAAGCGCGCGCCGACGGCAACCGCGCCGTCGAGGTTGGCGAGATCTCTCGAGGCTTGAAGGTGCTCGCAAAAGAAATGGACATGCCCGTTATTGCGCTGTCGCAGTTGTCCCGTGCGGTCGAAATGCGCGGCAAGAAGCGTCCGATGCTTTCCGACCTGCGAGAATCGGGCTCGATCGAGCAGGACGCCGACATCGTTGCCTTCATCGACCGAAGCATGGACGAAATCGAGGCTGAAAGCGAAGATCGTCCCGACCTGGGCACCGCCCAGTTGATTGTGGCGAAGCACCGTAACGGTCCTACGCGCGACATCCCCCTGGCTTTCAACGCCGAGTTTACGCGCTTCATGGATTTCATCGACGATTCGCGCGCGGGCGGCTATATGTAATTCCCTTGTCGCAGGCATTCGAGGTACACTGCTTGCATGGCCGAACGTCTGACATTCATCCACGCCGCCGATCTTCATCTTGGCGCTCCTTTTCGCGGTTTACGCGCGCTTTCCGATGCGTGGGCAGCGCGCCTGCTCACGGCTTTGTCCGAAGCATACGACCGCGTGATAGAGGCCGCTCTTGCCCGCGAGGTCGACTTCGTGGTGATGGCGGGCGATATTTTCGATAACGCCCGTCCTTCGTACGGCGACTACCTGCACTTTTTTGCTGGCTTGCGCAGGCTTGAGGAAGCGGGCATACCCGTTTACCTGATCACGGGAAACCATGATCCGTATACCTCGTGGCAGCACGACAGCTTCTCGCTTCCCTCGAATGCGGTCATGCTACCGGGCGATCGTCCGGGATTCGCCCTGTACGAGCGCGATGGCCGCCCGCTTTGCATCGTGGGGGGTCGCGGGTACTACAACCAAACATGGCCGGCTGACGAGTGCATTGCCGAGGGAGTGACGCGCCGCGCTGCTGAAGAGGCACTTGTTCAAAGATACCCTGAAGTTGCCAGTGCTCCGTTCGCGGTAGGGGTTTTGCACACGGGCCTCAATCTCGATCATTTGAAAGCGCCCGTCGTGCCATCCATTCTCATGAACGCCGGGATGGATTACTGGGCGTTAGGACATATCCACCTTCGGTACGCTTACCCGTCTTTCGAAGATCCTCGCTTGGTGTTTTCCGGTTGCATTCAGGGCCGTGACATCAACGAGACGGGCGAACGCGGAATCTACCACGTTACGCTTACGGAGGGCGCGCGGAACACGATAGAGCCTATTCCCACGGCAAGCGTCGTATGGCAGCGCATGCGGGTGGACGTTTCCGATTGCGCGAACCTTCCGGCGGTCACCGACAAGATCATGCGCGAGCTGTTCCGCGAAAACGGAAAAGCCCACTGCGAGGAAATGGTTTCGCGCATCACATTGGTGGGGTCGACGCATCTTCATGCTATGCTCGAGCGCGATGATATACGCGCTGACCTGCGAAAGCACCTGAACGATTCGTATCCGGCGTTTTTCTGCGACGCCCTGCTTGATGCAACGGTGGAGCCGCGCGACAAAGATGCGTTGCGTCGGGAAGGGCTGTTCCCCGCGGTGTTTCTTCAGGTCGCCGATGCCCAACGCTCGAATCCCGACGATGAGATAGCGTATCTTCAAGAGGAATTCCTTGCGAAGGGCATGCAGCTGCCCAGTGCTTGCACGCGGCTTGTGGACGAGTTGTCCGCAGAAGCCGAAAACCTTGTGCTCGATCTTCTCTCGCAAGGGGAGGACCGATGACCAGGCCTTATCTTGAGCGCGTGAAAATAGCGTCCTTCGGCGCGTTTTCCAATATGGCGGTAGGGCCGTTAACGCCGGGTCTTAACGTGATATTTGGCCGAAACGAATCAGGCAAAACAACCTTGGCTTCGTTCGTCGGCGGCGTTCTGTTCGGGTGGGAGGACGCGCGTGGTATGCGCAACACGTACAAGCCTGCGAACGCCGAACGCGCCGGGTCCTTGTTCTTCCAGGCTGGCGGAAACGAAATCGAACTCTCGCGTGGTCGTAATGCCGACGGGCTTCAAGGCGATGCTGCATTGGTGTCCGACATCGACAAAGAAACGTTCCAAACCATGTTCTCGCTTACGAGCGACGAGCTTCGCACGCTTAGGAACACATCGGACGTCACGGCGAAACTGTTAACGGCAGGGTCGGGAACCGGAGCCTCCCCCGCTCACGCGCGCTCATTGATCCAGAATCGCCTGGCTGAATACACTTCGCGCGCTGCCGGTATCGAACATTCTCTGGTCAACCTAGGCGTCCAGCAGGACGAACTGCGTGAAAAGCTGTCTTACGCCGCTGAAACGGTCGAACGGTTCAAGCGTCAGGACAAGGAGTTCCACGACCTTGCGCCGCAACGGGACCAGCTGCTTGCGCGTTTGGACTCGCTTAACTCCGATATAGAGGCGTTGACGGTTTGCCGCGCCAGCGTGGAAAAGATCGACCAAGAGATGGACGACCTGGAGGACAAGATCGCCTCTTTAAGGGCTGAAGAAGAAACGCTGCGACTGGAGCATCGTCTGCGCGATCGAGGGGATTCGGCCGCGCTTGTTCGCTTGACTACAACGGAAGACCGTGCGTTGCGGGATAAGATCGAGTCTTTGGCGGTCGACGAGGCGAAGTTCGAGCATGCCGTTGATCTTGCCCAGGATAACTTTTCCACTTCGAAGGCTGCGTACGAGGTACTGCTCGAGTCCGAGGACGCAACGTCTGTGCAAGGGGTGATGCGCCGCCAACGCGCAACGCAGATCGTGCTGTCCATCGCCTTGCCTCTCCTGTTCATGCTTTCCGGCGTGCCGCTTTTCATCCACGGCCGAGAGATAACCAGCCTTTCGTTCACCGTTGGCGGCATCGGCCTGATCGTTTTCGCCATCATGTTGGCTCTGGCTGCGATGGTGATGCTGTTTCGGCCTGATAAGAAGGCCGACGCAAAGGAAGAGCGTCTTCAAGATGCGCAGTGGGTTATGTTGCAGGACAAGAAGAAGCTTGAAGCATGCGTGGAAAGCAGGGAGTCGTTTCGCCGGGAGGCGCGCGCTCAGCTTGATTCGGTTGGGTTGGAAGAGGCACAAGGCTCGCTTCGGCGTGCTCGTACGTTGCTGGATGAAGCGAAGGATGCCCGCGCCGAATCCAACCTGTATCGACAGCGGCAGCAGGCCCTTGTGTCGCGGCGCAGTTCGCTTGAAGAAAGCTTGGCGCTTGCGAAGCGCCAGCGCAAGCGCTTGTTCGAGCGCATTGATTCGCGTGCTGAGCGAACCGTGGAAGCGCTTGACGCGGCTTTGGCTCAAAAGGTGCAGCAGCGCAGCGGCCTGTTGGAAACAAGCGAGCATTTGAACCGCCGGTACGGCGAGCTGAAGCAAGAACTGTCCCATGCCGTCAAGGAAAGGGAATTCGACGCGCTCAAGCTGCAAGCGGAAGAGGTGAAGACGCGCATCGATGAGAGCTCCCGCGAATATGCGCGCCTGCTTCTGGCGAAGCGCATGCTCGAAACGGCTATCGGCGCTTGGGAGAGCAAGAGCCAGCCTGAAGTGTATCGCCAGGCAAGTCGCTTGCTTTCCGTTATGACCGATGGCGCGTGGGTTAAGGTGGCCATGACCGCCGAGGGTCGGTTGCAGGTGGTCGACGCAGTCAAAACCGCCCGAGACCCCCTTCATCTGTCGTTGGGGACGTGCCAACAGCTCTACCTTGCTTTGCGTATTGCTTTGCTGATGACGGCTGACAACGTCGGCCGTGCAATACCTATCCTGGCCGACGACATCCTAGTCAACTTCGATTCGGAGCGTCGCGCCGGAGCGGCGCGTGCCCTTGCGGAACTGGCGCGCATGCGGCAGGTGCTTCTGTTCACCTGTCATGAGGAAGTGGTCAAGGCCCTGCGCGCCGTCGATCCAACCTTGAACAAGCTGGAGCTGTAATTTGCCCTGAACTCCGGCCTGTTTCTCGGTTATGCGGCTGATAAGGGCCCATTAGATGGGGTTTCTCGATAAAGACAGAGGAAGCGCGGGGCCGAACGCGCAACTATACTATAATGCAAGGGTTGTTACGGGACTGCCCCGCATGATGAAACCGGGGCGTTGAAAGGACTCACGCACATGCCCAGCACGGTTCTGATCGGTGCCCAATGGGGCGACGAAGGCAAAGGCAAAATCACTGACCTCATCGCGAGCGAATACGACTACGTGGTTCGCTACCAGGGCGGAAACAATGCCGGCCACACTGTTATCCACGGTAGCAGGAAACTGGCTCTTCATCTTATGCCTTCCGGCGTCATGTACGAGAACGCAGTGCCGGTTATCGGCAACGGCGTTGTCGTCGACCCGGGCGTGCTCATCAAAGAGATGGCCATGTTGGAAGCCGAGGGCATTTCCTGCAAGAACCTCAAGATCTCGTGCGATGCGCACGTTATCATGCCCTACCACAAAGACTTCGACGGCGCCGACGAAAAGCGCCTCGGTGAAAACAAGATCGGCACCACGAAGCGCGGCATCGGTCCCTGCTATCAGGATAAGGTCGCTCGCAAGGGCATCCGCATCCAGGACCTGTTGGACGAGAAGATCTTCCGCCTGAAGCTTGAAGCGGTTCTCGCTCAGAAGAATCCCGTTCTGGAGAAGATCTACGGTTTGCATACGTACACGGTGGAAGAAATCTGCGAAGAGTACCTGCCGTACGCTCGTATTCTCAAACCGTACATGGCCGAAACGGCGCAGCTGCTGAACGAGGCCGTGCGCGCGGGTAAGTCCATCCTGTTCGAGGGCGCGCAAGGCACGCTGCTCGACATCGATCACGGAACGTATCCTTACGTGACTTCTTCTTCGTGCTGCGCCGGTGGCGCGGCAACCGGAACGGGCGTCGGTCCTACGGCCATCGATCGCGTTTTGGGCATTCAGAAGGCGTACATCACGCGCGTCGGCGGCGGCCCCTTCCCCACCGAGCAGCGCTTTCCCGAAGATGGCGGCGTAGGCGAGGAAGCCGAGACCGGCGAGCTCATGTGCGCTGTCGGCCACGAATTCGGCGTGACCACGGGCCGCAAGCGTCGCTGCGGCTGGTTCGATGCGGTTATCGCGCGCTATGCAGCTGAGGTCAACGGCCTGACCGATGTGGCGCTGACCAAACTTGACGTTTTGAGCGCATTCGATACTATCAAGGTGTGCACGGCGTATGAGTGCGACGGCAAGGTTTACGATTACTTCCCCATGCAGCAGAGCGTTCTGTTCCATGCGAAGCCGGTGTACGAAGAGCTTCCCGGTTGGAAGGACGTCGACATCACCGGATGCCGTACCTTCGAGGACCTGCCGGAAACGGCGCAGCGCTACGTCGAGTACCTTGAGCGCATCGTCGGTGTTCCCATCAGCATTATCGCGGTGGGTCCCGATCGCGACCAAACCATCATGCGCGGCTGGGATCGCGCGTAGCTTCTCAGGCTTTCGATTTTCGAGCGTTTCACGTGAAACGCGTTGGTTGATGAAAGGAACGAATGTGAACATCCTGGTGTTGGGCGGCGGCGGTCGCGAAGATGCCATCACGTGGGCCTTGGCGAAGTCTCCTCGCGCCGATCGGCTGTACGTAGCTCCTGGCAACGGCGGAACCGATGCCGTTGCTCAGAACGTTGCCGGGCTGAATCCCGAGGATGCGGATGCCGTGCTGGCGTTCGTGCGGGAGCATGCGATTGACCTGGTTGTCATCGGCCCCGAAGCTCCTTTGGTCGCCGGCGTGGCGGACGTTCTGCGCGAAGCGGGCGTGGCTACGTTCGGACCCGATGCTCAAGGAGCCTTGCTGGAGGGCAGCAAAACCTACAGCAAGGAATTCATGCGAGCCAACGGTATTCCGACGGCTCGTTACGGCAGCTTCACGAACTTGGACGAAGCGCTCGCTTACGTTCGCGAATTGGGCGCCCCCATCGTTGTCAAGGCGGACGGCTTGGCAGCGGGCAAGGGCGTTGTCGTTGCCGACGACCTGGAAACCGCAGAGGATGCTGTTCGTTCCTGCTTCGACGGCGCGTTCGGCGATGCCGGCTCCACCGTGCTCATCGAAGAATGCCTGACGGGCCCCGAGTGTTCGTTGCTTGCGTTCGTCAGCAACGGCAAGGCTCACTGCATGACCACCGCACAGGATCACAAGCGCGCATTCGATGGCGACCGCGGTCCCAACACGGGCGGCATGGGCGTGTACTCGCCGGTGCCTATCGTTACCCCTGAAGAACTGGCCGCCATGCATGAGATCATGGAGACGGCTGCCGCTGCTACGGCTCGCGCGCCGTTTGCCCATGACTATCGCGGCGTTCTGTACGGCGGTTTCATGCTGACGCCGGAAGGCCCTAAGATCATCGAGTTCAACGCTCGTTTCGGCGACCCTGAGACGCAGGTGGTTCTGCCGCGTCTGGAAACCGACCTGGTAGATATCATGATGGCTGTTGCCGAGGGGCGTCCGGACGACATCACCTTGCGCTGGTCCGAGCAGTGGGCGGTGTGCGTGGTTTTGGCGAGCGAGGGCTATCCCGGATCGTACGAAAAAGGAAAGGTCATCCTTGGCGTCGACGAAGCCGAAGCCATAGAGGGCGTTACCGTATTCCACGCCGGTACTGCCAAGAACTACGACGAGGAACTTGTTACCGCAGGTGGACGCGTTCTTAACGTAGTGGCTTTGGGCGATTCGTTCGACGAAGCCCGCGAAAAGGCGTACGAAGCGTGCGACTATATCAATTTTGAAGGCAAACAATTCCGAACCGACATCGGCAAAAAAGCTGCTGCTGGACGGACTGCTTGGGAATAAAGGTTTCCGCCGTCCGAAAGGGCGGCGGTTTTTTGGACAGAGGAGTCTATGCTATCTGAACGCATGCTTACGGCGGCAGTCCGCCAATGCACGAACCAGTACTTGAAACTCAAGCCCACTGACGAGCGCCGTGTTCCGGCTCCGGTGCCTGGTCAGAAATACATGCTTTACATGCACGTGCCTTTCTGCGAGCGCTTGTGCCCGTACTGTTCGTTCAATCGTTTCCCCTTTTCCGAGGATCGTGCGGTACCGTACTTCCAAAGCATGCGCAAAGAGATGATGATGCTCAAAGATTTGGGCTACGATTTCGACAGCCTGTACGTGGGCGGCGGTACGCCGACCATCATGATCGACGAGCTGTGCGACACCATCGACCTTGCTCGCGAGACGTTCTCTATCAACGAGGTCTCCAGCGAGACGAACCCGAATCATCTGATCCCTTCTTACTTGGATAAGCTGCAAGGTCGCGTTCAGCGTTTGAGCGTTGGCGTTCAGAGCTTCGATGACGACCTGCTCAAGCAGATGGATCGCTACGACAAGTACGGAAGCGCCGCCGAGATCTTGGCGCGCGTGCAGGATGCAAGCCCGTACTTCACGTCGTTGAACGTGGACATGATTTTCAATTTCCCGGCGCAGACCGAAGACGTGTTGATCAAGGATATCGAACGCGTGGTGGAAAGCGGGACCAGCCAAACTACGTTCTATCCGCTGATGGCTTCTCCGAGCGTCGCGCGCTCTCTGGCCAGGACGGTTGGCAAGGTTGATTACCAGCGCGAGCGGCGCTTCTACGAGATTATCAGCGAACTGCTTGCCGGTGGTTCCGATCCGCTGTTCGAGCACGGAAGTGCTTGGACGTTCAACAAGCGCGGCACGGGTGCTGCGGGCGATGGTGCGATGATCGACGAATACGTTGTGGACTACGAGGAGTACCCGGCTATCGGCAGCGGCGGTATCACGTATTTGGGAAAGAACCTGTACGTGAACACGTTCAGCGTGAACGACTACAATGCCGCAATCTCTTCCGATCGTATGTCGCTTATGGGAAAGACGGAGTTCTCGAAGCATGATCGCATGCGGTACCGCTTCATGATGCAGCTGTTCGGATTGAGGCTGGACAAGCGCCAGTTCGAGCGCGATTTCGGATGCACGGTGGAGCGCGGCCTTCCCGTAGAGGTTGGGTTCATGAAGGCGGCAGGAGCATTCGACCGCGATACGCCTGATGAGTTCACGCTTACGCCGAAGGGCCGCTATCTCATGGTTGTGATGATGCGCCAGTTCTTCATCGGCGTGAACAATCTGCGCGATCAGGCGCGCGCGTCCTTGGTTGGCGAGGAGCGCCAGTTGATTTTCGGCTAACTGCCGCACCCTTCGCGAGGTTCTTGAAAGCGATGCTGCAACGCAGCACCTCCCGAACATCTTGCAATGCAGTGTCGCCCGAGCGTCGAGGTTTCGCAAAGCGAAGCCCCGCTGCTCGGGCGATTTGTTTTCGCGTGAGAAGAAGCGAGGCCGCGGTCACGTGGTTTCCCGGAGGGGCTTCTTGCTGTAAAACCGCTATTAGCGCAGGTCGGACCAGTCTGTTTCCCAAAACTTTGTCGGCGCTTCGAGGAGCTGGGTGGCTCGTTTCCGCCGATTTCGATCGAGCGTTGACCGTCTTTATAATTGTCGTAGTAATGTAGTCTCATTTATGCCTGGTGGTGGTATCATACCAGCACAATTAGTTAAGAACTTGAACGAATGAGATAGGGATGCTTCTTTGGTAAAAGCGCATCAGGCACATACGAAAGGGTTTACGCTTGCCGAGCTGTTGCTGTCGGTAGCGATTCTTTTGGTGCTTGCAGCACTGGCGTTCCCTTCTATCGTAAGCGCTCAGAACAACATGCGCATGGTCGAGCTGAACAACGCCGCCGAGTCGATAGCAAATGCTGCGCAATCCCAGATGACGGCTAAAAAGGTATCAGGCGCGTGGTGGTCGATCGTCGAGTCCGAGGGATTAGCCCAGACCAAGGCCGTGAATCTTCCCAGCACGATCAACGGAAGGCCGACCGATGCCCAAAATACGTTCTACATCACGGCTGACCAAGCCCGAAAGAGCAGTATCGTCCCTCCTCTTGCTGTGGATGATAGCGTTCGCCGGGGCGATTTCATCATAGAGTTCAATGTGACCACGGCGACAGTGGTCAGCGTGTTTTACGCGGATGGAAAAAGCGGGTTCTTCAGCTTCGCTCCCGATAGCACGAATGCCGCGCAAGAGTATTACGAAGCGGGGGGATCGCGTGACCGGGCCGCGCGCATGGCTGCCGATTACATGATTGGATATGCCGACTCCACTCCGCACGGGGCAACTCCTGAAATTGCTCTGCAAAACCCCGTGGTGTGGTTGAACGAAAACGGCGAGTTGTGCGTGCAGGATAAAAATCTGTCAAGGAACCCCGAATGGAAAACCTCTATCGAAGTGACCGTGTCTCTAGGCGCGAGCGTTCTTTCAATTTCAGGGCTTGATGGGACGGAAACCTCGTACACCGTGCAAGCGGGATCGGAGACCAAGACCAATTCCAACACGGTGAAAGAAACCAAAGTGTATTCCCTGGGATTGAAGGGCGATGCTGCTCAGGCTGACGTGTACGCAATCGATCTGAACGACTTGAAGCGCGTCTTGCAAGAGGCCGGCGGTCAAGGAGACCTTGCTGTTACGATTGGTGCTTTGTCGAGCTCAGCGGGTGATATTCGCGCGGACGCGCGAGTTTCCTGCTTGGAGAAAACATCCGTTCCTGCTACGGCATCTGCTTATTTCAAGTGGCCTGAAAAGGTGGCGAAGCTTTCGGTTTTGGTAACCAATCCTGCTCTTGAGGCTAAAAACAATGGCGGCAAATCGCGCGCCGCTCATATATCGGGCGTCTATGCCGATCCTTCGGTGAAGCTGGTCACAACTGCAGGCGAGCCGCCGGTTACGGGTATTTCCATGATATCGACCGAGGCGACGTTCGAGCTTAGTGCGGCGGGAATAAAAACATCTTCGGTGCTTGCCGCCGAGAATATCGAATCAACGCGGCAGTCGTATTCGGGAGCCTGGGTGAAACTTGCGGACGCTCGAGAACAGCAAGCTAACGTATTCGTTTCCGCAGGCTCGTACACGTCTCAGGTGGGAAGTTCTATCGACGTAAGCGGAATGGTCAATCCTGGAAACAACGAGTTGCTGTGGTCCGGCGGAAAACCGTTCGAGGCAAGCGGGAAACAGCGTCAGTATCAGATATACGAAATATGGGTCAACGGCGAACGAGCCGGCTATTTGGACCAAGGTGCTTGGACGTGGGAGAATACGAATCTCGGACGCGATCTGCGTGAATGCGTGCAGTGGTCGGGCAAGGACGCGTCCTTGCCTGCTGCGGAGTCGGCCAACTATGCCACATCGCTTACTATAGATACCGTCAAACTCTACGATTTGGTCGAGCAGGACTTCGATGGGTATGAGATATACGTTCGCACCACGCCGCGCGCGGATGAGGTTCAAGCGTACTTTTCCAGTCTAGCCCCGCGCTTTGCCGAGTACTTGTCGAACGGAAAGACTACGACGGGGTCGCGCGGCGTGAACTTGGGCGCACCGATTCGCCAGCCGTTTGAAAACGAGTTCGGCGCCTCTTCTACCGTTGCTTTGTACAATGTGACCACCAAGGGCGGCAGCTTGAATCTTTCGAGCGGAGCGTTCCCTCGTCAGGGGGACGTGCGCGTGTATTACACGGCGGCGCCTGCCGTTGCTTGGGGCAAAGGGCTGGACAACGTGACTACGTACACGAAGCTTCCGAGCGCGCAATTGTGGCTGTACGAGAAGTCCGACGGTTATTTGTCGAGCAACCCGTCGGCATACGTGAGGTCGTCGCGTTCGGGCGCCAGCAGCGATTACGCGCTCAGCAAAACCTCGTCCGCCGATTACGAGCTGTCTACCGAGAGGGATTACCTTTTCTACCGAGCTGTTGAGTATTGCGACGGCAACGGCAAGCGCATTGACGGGTACGATGTTCAGTACGTGCCCTATACCGTCCAGGATGACAAAACGCATGCGTCTATCTCGTCGCCTCCGAACAAAGAGGGCCTGGCGTTTGCAGGCTGGAAGGTTGAGGGCGACAGCACTTACCAATCTCCCTCGTTCACTATTATGCCTACCTCGAATTCTCTGGTGGGCGATTGGGATTCGCGGCTTGCGTTCGGCGCGGTCAAACTGAAGACGCAGTACAAGGAGGTTCCGAAGGATTCCGTTGGGCTGATGTACCTTGAGTTCGACCATGATAATAAAGTGACGGGTTATTACGGAACGCTGGACGGTTCGTCTTGCGACGGTGATCTTCCTGGAAACAACGAGATTGCCTCATGGGGTTACTACGTTGTGGTGCCCGCCGGAGCGGCAGCGCCGGAGTATCAGCAAGGCGGCAATGGGCAGAGCCCTGATAATTGGGTCTCGTTAAAAGAGAGCAAGGTCGATGTAGACTTTTCCGTTGACGGTGTTCGGTACGATGCGTACAAAGCGCCCGGTACGGTTTGGGGGCAGTCTCAAAAAAACACGCTGCATTACCCGTTCCGACTTGGGGCGAATCAGCACGACTATTGGTACAACGTGAATTTTGCAGCTGCAATTGCCGTTGATGATGGCGAGGCTGACGACTGGGGGGAGGACGATAGCCCCTGGAACGTTCGTCATGCGGACCAGTTCGTAGGGTGCCTGCCTGCGTACGATGTGCAGGAACATTACGTAAAGCACGCCTTTCTCCAATCGCACGATATGGATTTGTCGGCTGCTGCAAACGGTGGCGACGCGTCTCGGAAATACAATTTCGCTCATGCGTTCAAAGGAATTTACGACGGGGGTACTTACCGGATAACGGGGTATCAGCTAGCGTCGGGCATTGGTGACGTAGGGGCCTACGCAGGGCTGTTCCCCAAGGCAAGCGATGCAACTTTGAAGAATATCAAGATTGTGGGGTTTGAGCAGAATAGCGCTTCAAAAGAGCTGGTTACAACTAGAGCGGGATCTATAGGCATTTTGGTGGGTTTGGCTAAGGAATGTACGATTGAAAACTGCTCCGTGTCAGGTGAAGGCAGGGCCAGCTTAACCGATCCTTCGCTGGTCATTGACATCCCGGCGACGAATGGAACAACGAACGTTGGCCTGCTGGTTGGCGAAGCCGAGAATTGCTATATTTTTAACAGCTCTGCTACGAACCTTGCTGTGGTCATGAAGAATCCGTACCCCTCTTACAGCGGCCCCGTTCTCAATGTCGGCGGCTTGGTAGGTTATGCCAAGGAGTCGAACGAACCCGACGAAGACGGCGAAAAAGTTGGAGTGGAAGACTGCGAGGTCTTTGCAGTCGCATTGCAGGCTAGCGTTCGATTCGATTCCTCGAAGGAACAAGCGAGCGTCAGGATGGGCGGATTGCTGGGCATGCTTAGATTCAGCGGCCAGTTCCCTTATCTTGAAAATAGTCAGAAGATCGCCGTTTCCTATGCCGATCTTTCTCTGCGCTCGATCGGACCAGAAAGTCCGGTTGATTCGTTCGTGGGTTCGCTCATCGGCTTTGCGAAGGGCAATCATATCGGCTACGGTCAAGTAAAGCATCTGGTTGGGACAGAGGTGTACTTCGTCGATGCTGATGGAAACAGGGAAAAGCTTGGAGAGAAGGATGTGATAGGGGGTCAGACCAAGCACGCGCAGGCGCTGCTTGCCGCGAGCGTTGGCGGCTCCGCTGAAGCTTCCTCGCGGTCTAACGATCAGCGTTCGGTGGCTGCTGTAGACCCAAGCCCGTCCGACCAGCAGCCTGTTCCCAATCCCAATCAACCGCAGTCAACCGAACCTGCACCTGAGGATGCGCCTCCGGGTGCTGCGGATGCTGAGGATCCTGCGGAAAAGGCCGCGGCATGAACCGCGCGCTTCAACATACCCTGCGTGACGAACGCGGCGCCTCCATTGGTATCGCGCTCGTGTTCTTTTTGATTTGCGCGATCGTTGGGTCCGTGGTGGTAACGGCTGCTTCGGTGAATGCGAAAGCGGTGCAGACCCACAAGGATTTGCAGCAAGATGAGTACTCGATGGCATCCGCCGCGGATCTTATAGCCCAGCAATTAGGCGGCGAGGACACGATATTGGACGAGGATTATGAGGCGCGCCCAGCGCCTTGCGTGACGGTTTCGATCAGCTACGGACCGGACGAGAAGCCTTCCGTCGACGTGAGCAAAGTTTATTCGGAAGTCGGGAAAGGCTTCTGGACGAAAGACCGGACAGCGACAATCCTTGCCTGCCGGGAGCAAGGTATTCCTTATACAATAGGCGATTCGTCGTCCGATCGCCTTGTTGTGCACCCGCCGTTCGAATCGAAAGCTATGGACCCCGTGTACGGCAAGGTGACGGTGGATGCCGACCTGAACGTAACCGTTGAGCTGTCGCTTGACGAAGAGCTTTCAGCAAGCTCCCCCTACAATATGACGGTGTCCGTTCAGTGTACTCCGACGTATGATGCCGCCGGTCGTTTGGCTGCGTTCACATACGGGGATAATACTGTTGTCAAGAAGGCTTCGGGAGGTCAGTCATGACCGAATCCTTGTTCGACAGGTTCCGCCGCAAGGTTGTCGACCGTCGGGGCGACTCCATGGTTGAAGCGCTGGTGGCTATCTTGATTGCTGTGCTGGGCGCAACGATGCTGGCCACTATGGTGATGGCGTCTGCGAGCACGGCGATTCAGAGCGAGCGCGCGCTGGACGCTTCGTACGATGCGGAATCGAATCTCATGAATTCGCATGTAGACCTGACCAAGGTAAAAGTCTACATTCCCAATTCGGAAGGGGCGAATGACCCGGAGCCGGCGGTGACGCTTTACGGTTCGGGCGATTATGAGCGCTATTGCGAAGGCAAGCGCGCATGAAAAACGTGAAGTACAGAGCCATGCTCCGCAGCCGCTTGCGCGATACGCGGGGATTCATGCTGGGCGAACACCTGATCAGCATCTTGTTTATCGGGTTGCTGTGCGTTGCGGTAACCGCCGGATTGCAGGCGGCCATGAACTCGTACAGTCGCATTACCGTGCAGACGAAAGCCAACGCGATGCTCATGCAGGCGGTCGAGGAGGTAAGCGACGAGCTAACGTACGCGCTTGAAGTGGAGGGCGACGGGGTGCAGTCTGACGAGAGCCCTCTGTATTTCACAAGCTCCACGCGGCATGAAATCGCCTTGTTGCAGTCCGACGGTCAGCAAGGCATCTGGTTGAACGCCGACGGCGCGCAGGCTCTTCTTGCTCCTGCCGAAGACGGCCTTACCCCGCGGCTTGAAATGCTCTCGTACAATGCCGCCTCCAAGACCTGGTCTTTCGAGTTGGGCGTGTACGCCGAAGGAGACGTCGCGCAGGATGCGCTTGCCAAAACCACCATGAACGTACTGAGGATAGGATCGTAAATGCCTTACAAACGTTTGGGAGACGTGCTGTTCGATGCGGGCCTCGTGACCGAGGACCAGATAGAGCATGCGCTTTCGGAGCAGAAAACAACGAAGCGCCGTCTGGGCGACGAACTTATTGCCGAGGGCATCATTACGGAAGCGGGTCTGATCGAGGCGTTGCAGATGCAGTTGGGCGTCGAATTCATCGATTTGTCCCAGGTTGATCTTGATCCCGAGATGAGCCGCGTGGTGTCCAAGAACGTCGCGCGCCAGTACAACGTCGTGCCGGTTCGCACTACGCCTGACGAAGTGTACCTGGCTATGAGCGACCCGCTGAACTTCATGGCCATCGAAGCGGTGAAGCACGCCACCCGCAAGCGCGTCGTTCCCATGGTTGCCATGCACGACGCCATCATGCGCGCCATCATGACGCTGTACGGCAACGAAGGCGCCGCTCGCGCGATCGAGGAAATGAAGCGCGATGCGCGCCCGGCGGACGATTCGTCCAGCGGGTTTGCCGCTACGTCGCTCGGCGACGATGCCGACGCCCAGTCCGCGCCCACGGTGCGCCTGGTGAACAGCATCATCGAGCGCGCGGCAACCGAGCGGGCAAGCGATATTCACCTTGAGCCGCGCGAAGCCGACCTGCACGTGCGCATGCGCATCGACGGTTTGCTGCGAACGATACTGACGGTGCCGAAGGAGCTTCAGGCATCCGTTATCTCGCGTCTTAAGATCATGGGCGGCATGAACACCTCGGAGCGTCGCGTTCCCCAGGATGGCCGCGCGAGCATTCGCCTGAAGAAACAGGATATCGATCTGCGTATCAACACGCTGCCCACTATCCACGGCGAAACGGTGGTTGTTCGTCTGCTCGACAAGAACGACAGCCTGTTCGACCCTCAGGGCATCGGCCTTACTGGGGAAAACCTGGAAAAATACAATCGCCTGATCAGCTCGAACAACGGTATGGTTCTGATCGTCGGGCCCACGGGCAGCGGCAAAAGCTCCACCATGTACACCATGATCCGCCATCTCAACACCGATTCGGTGAACCTGGTTACGCTCGAGGACCCCGTGGAATACAACATCGACGGAGTGAACCAAGTCCAGATCAACGAGAAAACGGGCATGACGTTCGCGAACGGCCTGCGCGCTATTTTGCGGCAGGACCCCGATATTGTGGCGGTGGGCGAGATCCGCGACGGCGAGACGGCCGAGATCGCCATGCGCGCCGCCATCACCGGGCACCTGGTTCTGTCCACCGTGCACACGTTCGACGCTGCGTCTACGATCGATCGCCTGGTCGACATCGGCGTCGAGCCGTACCTTATCGCAAGCGGCATTCGCGGCATTATCTCCCAGCGCCTGGTTCGCTTGGTGTGTCCGCATTGTCGGCAGGAGTGCGATCCTCAGCCTGAAGAATTCGAGACGATCGGGCTGCCGTACGACGCGCACGTCAAGTTCTACCGCGGGACGGGCTGTCCCCTGTGCTTCGGAACGGGGTATCGTGGAAGGACCGGCGTGTTCGAGATATTGACGCTCGATCGCGCTTTGCGCACCTCGATCACAGGAGGCGCGACGCGCGAAGAGCTGCAGGGCGCCATCGAGCGTTCGGGTTCGTTCAAAACCATGGAAGCTTCCTGCCGTGAGCTGGTGCTCTCTGGCGTGACAACCGCCGAGGAAGCCCGCAAGACCATTACGGCGTTGGAATAGCAAGGAGCCGATCATGAACGTAGAGGAACTCATAGCTTCCGCGCATCGTGCGCAGGCGTCGGACGTGCATCTGGTGTGCGGCCTTCCGGCCAAGTTTCGCGTTGTGGGTCGATTGACGAACGCGGGATTCGCCGACGACGCGCCGTTGACGCACGACGATTGCGAGCAGCTTGCACGGCAGCTGGCCGGCGACGATTTCGAGCGCATCAAGCGCTCGGGAGAGCTTGACCGAGCCGCCACCATTGCCGGTGTGCGCGTTCGTATCAACCTGTTCCGGCAGCAAGGCCACGTCAGTGCCGCCCTGCGCCTTTTGTCCGACGCCATACCCGCGCTCGAATCGCTGGGGCTTCCGCCTGCGGTGCTCGATTTCCCCCGTATCCAGCGCGGCATCGTGGTGGTTACGGGTGAAACGGGCAGCGGCAAGTCGACCACGCTGGCTGCGCTCATCAACAGCATCAATCATACGAGCGACCAAAACATCATCACCATGGAAGACCCCATCGAATACATCTACACGCCGGATCGCTCGATTGTCTCTCAGCGCGAAATCGGTCAGGATACGGCTAGCTACCATGACGCCCTGCGTGCCGTCCTGCGCGAAGACCCCGATGTCATCCTTATTGGGGAGATGCGCGATTTGGAAACCATCCAAACGGCGCTGACCGCTGCCGAAACCGGCCACTTCGTGCTGGCCACGTTGCACACGAAGTCAGCGGCGGATTCCATCGACCGTATGGTGGACGCGTTTCCCGAGGGCTTGCAGCGACAGATTCGCATGCAGCTTTCCACCTGCCTGGTGGCTGTTCTTTCGCAGCAGCTGTTGCCGCGCCGCGACGGGGCGGGCCGCGCGTTGGCCTGCGAGCTCATGATGGTGACGCCCGCTATCCGCAACCTTATTCGCGAGGCGAAAACGCCGCAAATCGCCAGCTCGCTTGCCACTTCGGCGGCGGCAGGCAGCGTGTCCATGGACAATGCGCTGATCCAGTTGGTACGCACGCGCGCCATCAGCTTGGAAACGGCAGCCGCCGCAGCGTACGACGAAGACTACGTGAGAAGGAACGCGCGCTAATGCCTGCATACACCTACATGGGAGTTGCCAACGACGGACAGCGCATCAACGGCGTGGTCGAGGCGTTCGACGAGATCGAGGCCATGGAAAAGGCCCGCGAACTGTGCCGCGTGGTCCAAAGCGTCAAAGAGGTCAAAAAAGGCGCCAATATTTTAACCATGGACATTACCAAGCCGAAGGCGAAAACGAAGAACCTCGCCACCATGTGCACGCAGTTCTCGACCATCTTGAAAGCGGGCTTGCCTATTGGGCGCGCCGTGTCGTTGGTGGCCGACCAGACCGCCGATAAGTACCTCAAGCGCGTGCTGGTCGAGGTTGCCGCCGACGTATCGGCGGGGTACGGGCTTGCCGAAAGCTTTGAGAACAAGGGCGAGAACTTGCCGCGCGTGTTCGTCGAAACCGTGCGCGCCGGTGAGGAAAGCGGGCACCTGCCCGAGTGCTTCGCGCGCCTGCACGCGTATTACGATAAGCGATCCAAGGTGGCCGCCAAGGTGGCCAGCGCGCTCACGTATCCCATCTTCGTGCTGATCATCGCTGTGGTTGTAGTGGCGGTGATGATGGTGATGGTGGTGCCGGCCATAGCCGGCATGGTTTCGTCGCTGGGAAGCGACATGCCGGGCATCACGCAGTTTTTGATCGATTCCTCCAACTGGGTTTCGGCGAATATCGTGATGGTGCTGGTGATCGTGGCGTTGTTGGTGCTGGGCATCAAGCTGTACAGCACCACCGAATCCGGAAAAACGCAGTTCGCGAAGATTCGGCTGAACCTGCCGGTTCTTGGCGTGATTGGAAAGTACTCGGGTGCTTCGCAGTTTGCGAACACCATGGCCATGCTCATATCGTCGGGGCTTTCCATGCCTCGTGCAGTGTCGGTGACGTCTCGCGTGATGGACAACTATGTGCTGTCGCGCGAAGTGGGGCGCATGGAAGCAGGGCTGGAAGAAGGCCGAACGCTGGGCGAATGCATGATCGACTGCCGCTGGTTCCCGCGCACGCTTATCGAGATGACCATCGTGGGCGAACACACCGGAGAACTTGAAGAGACCTTGGAAACCATGGGGTCGTTTTACGATAGCGAAACGCAACGCGTGACCGATCGCGCGCTTTCGCTTATGGAGCCGACCCTGCTGGTTCTGATGGCGATATTTGCGGGCTTCATCGTGGTGGCGTTGTACTTGCCGCTGTTTACCATGTATGCTGCAATGTAACGAAATAGATAAGCTATGACTTATTTTCGTTGCATTGTGCAGAATATAACGTGAATTTGGCACGACGGAAGTGCTAGACCAGGAGAAAGGAACAACTATGAAGGAAATGATCAAGAAGATTCGCGAGGAGAAGGGCGGCTTTACGCTAGCCGAGCTCCTGATCGTGGTTGCGATCGTGCTCGTGCTGGTCGCGATCGCCGTGCCGGTGTTCACGGGCGCGCTGGATAAGGCGAATGAGGCGGTTAAGGCGGCCGATATTCGTGCTGTAAAGGCTGTGGCGGCAACTGAAATCATTCTGGAAAAAGGCCCCGAGAATCTTAAGTCCGGAAAATGGACTGCGACGGCAACGGTTGACGAGAACGGCAATGTTGGTCAAGTGACTATTGCCGAGTGGAAAGAGGGCGATAAGGATGACGCCGTGCCGGTAAATGGAGATAAGGGATACACCGTAACGGCTGTTGTTTCCTCAAGCGACGTAACCCCTGCTGCTTAATTGCCCCTCCCCATCAACATCTTCACGCCAGGTGAGGCGGCCATCCTTCTGGGGATGGTCGCCCTCCTTGGCGCGTGCATGGGCAGCTTCATCAACTGTTTGGCATGGCGCATGGTGCACGGCGAAAGCGTCCTGCATGGGCGCAGCCATTGTCCGGCGTGCGACCATGCGCTCGGCCCCCTCGACTTGGTGCCCGTCGTATCGTGGCTGGCCTTGAGAGGCCGATGCCGTCACTGCAAAGCCCCGGTCAGCCCTCGCTACGCGCTTGTCGAGGTTGTTATGGCAATCGTGTTCGTCGCGCTTGCGGTGGTGCATGGCTTCGGCATTTCCGTCTTGGCGTACATGGCGCTCGCGACCATTCTCATGGGCGCGGCTTTGGTTGACCTGGACACGTTTACCATCCCGAATGGGTTCGTTGTCGCGGCGCTGCTCGTTTGGGCGGCTTCCGTAGGGTTCATGTCTCCTCCGGCAAACGGAAGCTTTGGCGTGGGCAGCCTGTTCGTTTCGTTGACGGGTTTCGGGTGGGCGTCGGTGGCGCTCGACGGTTTGGCAGGCGGCCTTGGCGTAGGCGGCGGCATCCTGCTGTTCTCCATCATGTTCGATGCCGCAACGAAGCGCGCTTCCCTGGGTGGCGGCGACGTAAAGCTCTTGTTTGCGGTGGGGTTGTTTCTGGGATTGGCCGGTTCGTTGCTGAACCTGCTGATCGCTTGCATTGCCGGGTTGGTGTTCGCCCTTGTCCGGGGGCTTTCCGCTTCGCCCGATGCCGTTGCAGACGGTGCGGCGGATTCGGGTTCTGAAAGCTTCCGGACAAAGGCGATCCCGTTCGGTCCCGCTATCTCCTTTGCAACGGTGCTGACGTTGCTGGTGGGACCGGCGGCTCTTACGTGGTATACGGGATTGTTCTTGTAGGGTTCAAAAGAAGGTTGAAAGGATCACGCCGCATGGGCAAAACGTGCACAGGCGTCGACATCGGCGAAAGCAGCATCAAACTTGCGGTGTGCGAGGGGGATGCTGTTAAAAAGGTGGTAGTGGATTCCCTTCCCGAGGGTCTTGTTGTCGACGGCCGCATCGTGAGTCGCGACGCTATGGCCGATTTCATAAAAAGCCTGGCCAAAAGCGCAGGCGGTATCTCCAAGGACGTTGCGTTGGTGCTTCCTGCGGCCGACAATCTAGTGCGTCGGCTTACGTTGCCCGCCATGACCGAGAAAGAGCTGAAGCTCAACCTTCCCTACGAGTTTCGCGATTACATAGCACAAGGCAAAGACCGGTACCTGTACGATTACGCCGTGCTTTCCATGAACGAAGCCCCGGACGGAACGCCTAAAACCATGGATCTTTTGGCCGTGGCGTCGCCTCGGCAGACGATCGCCGACTTTGCGGAGTTGTTTCGTCGCGCCGGCTTGCGGTTGCGTGTAGCATTGCCCGAGCAAGCGGCGTTTCAGAATCTGATCAGGAAAAATCCGATTGCGTTTCAGAATTGCTGCGTCATCGACTTTTCGTATCGCGCCACGAAGCTGCACTTCTTCTTGGACGGAATGTACGACGTTGCTCGCTCTATTGAGATCGGCGGGATGGATATCGATCGCGCACTCGCTCGCGAACGCGGCGTTGACGAGCATGTTGCCGTGAAGTACAAGCTGGCGGATTTTGAGGACGCGCAGCATTCTAAGGAAGTTCAGTCGATATACGCATCTATCGCCGTAGAACTTGGAAGGGCTTTGAACTTCTACAGCTTCAATAATCCTACGGCAGCTATCGAGGTGGCGTATTGCTGCGGCGGCGGAACGCTGCTGGAGCCTCTTATGGAAACCATCGATGCCCACACGAACATCGAACTTCGCCCCATTATCGACCTTATGCCCTTCACCACAAGCGATCGCGACTTGCGCACCTTGTGCCCGGCCGCCGTGGGCGCTACCAGGAATGCGAGGTGAGGGGCGTGGATCTGAAAAAACCGGTTTCCATCAAAGGGTTCTCGCCCTCGGCGAAGAAGGATTCCTATCCCACAAAAACGTTCATCAACCTTGTGGCGGTCGAGCAGCAACGTGGGTCGCGTGCAACCTACGTTGCCTTGTTCGCGATAGGTTTGGTGCTGATTGCCCTGTTCGCCAAGTTCGCGGTTGTGGACCCGTTGGCTGCAAGCGCGGCAAGCGGTCGAGACGTTGCGGCCGCGCAAGCCCAGCTTGATGCGCTGAGGGATCAGAACGCCGACTACGCAGAACTGAACAAGCAGTACGCTCGCTACGTGGTCACGGGGCTTTCCGAAGAGGAGATGAACCTGGTCGACCGCGATACGGTGCTCGATTTGCTGGAGCAGAAGGTATTGAGCGTAGGGTACCTGTCCTCGCTGAAGGTGTCGGGAAACAAAGCGACTGTTACCTGCTTGGGAGTGGATCTTACCAAGGTGTCGCACCTGGTCCAAGACCTGGAAGGCGACGATCGCGTAGCGCACGTAACGGTTTCCACCGCGCAAGGAGAAACCGACGCGGTTGCGTCGGCCACCATCGAGATAACCTTCAAGGGCGCGCTCGACCAGGCGGCTGGCAAGGCGATGGCGGAAGCGCAGGGCGACGTGGCGAAGAAGGGAGGCAGCAATGGCGCGGCGTAGTTTCTTGAATCGCTCGTTCTCCGGTCGCGAAAAGGGCCTGCTGCTGGTGCTAGTCGTTCTGCTGGTGGGTGCCTGCCATTACTTTTTTGTGGTGAAGAGCGTAGCCGACACCGTGGCTGCCAACGAACAGCAGCTTGAGGACATTCGATTGCAAGTTGACCAGCAGACTATGCTGGCAAGCGTTCGTCAGCGTATGCAGGCCGAGTTGGATGAGCTGGGCAAGCAGCAGCCGGTTCCCGAGGTGGCGGTGTACGACAACCTGAAAAACGAGCTTGACCAGCTCAACGCGTTGATGGCTTCTGTGATTACGTACGATCTGAAGTTCGAGCAGTCCGTGCTTGACGGGCATCTGGTGCGCCGCCCGGTAACGGTTTCGTTTACGACTTCCAATTACAGCGCCGCTCTTGATGTGGTTCGGGCGTTGGAGAACGGCGCTTATCGGTGCGAGATCATGAACTTCTCCATGACGGGAAAGCTGTTGGCGGACGGGTCGGTCGAAAGCGTGGCTTCGACGTTTAACGTTACATACCTTGAAACGACGAACGGCTCCACGAATCTTGGAGGCCTTGTTGAGAAAAGCGCGAAGTAGGGCTTGACCGCAGGTGGCTACATCGGTAAAATATCAATCCGCGTCCTTTACGGATAGCGAAATGGTCGGGTAGCTCAGTTGGTAGAGCAGCGGACTGAAAATCCGCGTGCCGAGGGTTCAAGTCCCCCTCCGACCACCATTGCATTGCGAAGCGCCCCGATTGGGGCGCTTTTTCGTGTCTGAACTTTCGTCTGCCTCTGATCGGGCGTGCGGTGCTGGAGGGTTGCGAGTTTTCGCTCGCACACCGTCTTTATCGGCCCTTATATACGAAAACGCCCCGGTGATCGAGACGTTTTCGGGGGCATGAAACGCATGCGGTTAAGAGCGGCGCTACGCTCCTTGCTTGGCGCTCGGCTCCATGTCGTCGTCTTCGACGCGACCGCGCAACTTCTTCACGCCTCGGCCGAGCATGGCCCCCAGCTTCGGCAGATTTTTCGGACCGAAGATAAGCAGGACGGCTACCAGAATCAAAACAAGTTCAGGCATTCCCATGCCGAATATCCTCATACTGCACTCCTTCTTGAGCAAGTTTCCGTGCCTAGCGGTTCTCTGCGTGCGCGTTTGCGCGGTTGCGTGTATTTGACTTGCATTATAGCAACATTAAATTTATAGTCACTACAATTTTATAGGTAAACAATAATATTGCTGCAAGGTTCAGCACAGCTTCGTATAATTCGAATCGATATTGCAAACGAAGGGTTGACTATGTCTAACGATGCGGCTCCGCGCGGCTTGCGCGAGCGAAAGCGCCGTGCAACGCGCGCGGCTATCGAGCGCGCAGCTATCACGTTGGTGCAAGAGCGAGGGTACGACAATATAACGGTTGCGCAGATTTCCGAACGCGCCCAGGTGTCTCAAGGCACGTTCTTCAATTATTTTCCTACGAAAGATGCTGCAATCGTGGGCATCGGCACGTACAACCTTGATCCCGATGCGGTTCATGCGGCGTTCGACCGCCTGATGCCCGCTACCATGTTCACCGCCACGCTGACGTTGTTCTTGCAGGTGGTTGAGTCGTTCGACTGGGAAAGCGACGTATCGTCGCTTCGCGTTGCGTTGGTGAAAGACACCCCGTCGCTTATGAAGATGTTCTTGGACAACGCGTTTGAATTCGTAGCCGATTTCAGGACGCTTGTAGCTTCGTATCTGGACGAACGCCCGCAATTGCGCACGTGCCCCGAGCTTCTGTCGTCTTCTGAAGAGGCGGGCATCGTGGTTTCCGAGGCGTTGGAGGCGGCGAAGTTCGCGTTGTCTCGCGCGGCGCGAAACCCGTCCGAAGGGCTTATGTCGGCAGAGGACGTGGAGGAGGTCGTTCGCCGCATCGTCGGATGATACACTTGCAGCGAACGAAAACAGACGCATCGCGCGCGGGATCCGCGCCGCGGAGCGAACGAGGAGAAGGAGCAGTCATGTCCTGCGAACCGAACACCCCGCTTGTGGGCATTATCATGGGATCCGAAAGCGACATGCCGGCCATGGAGCCGTGCATGAAGCAGCTTGACGAGTTCGGCATTCCGTACGAGGTCAAAGTTGCCAGCGCGCATCGCAAGCCGGCGGACGTGCACGACTGGGCGTCTACTGCGCACGAGCGCGGCATCCGCGTGATTGTGGCTGCGGCCGGCAAGGCGGCGCATTTGGGCGGCGTGGTGGCGGCTTACACGCCGAACCCGGTCATCACCGTTCCCATGAAGACCAGCGACCTAGGCGGATTGGACTCCCTTCTTTCCATGGTGCAGATGCCTTCCGGCGTTCCCGTAGCGTGCGTTGCTATCAACGGCGCGAAGAACGCCGCTATCTTGGCTGTTCAAATGCTGGGCACGGGCTGCGACGACGCGCGTCAGAAGATCATCGACTTCAAGCAGGGCATGGCCGAAGCATAGGAGCAGGCGAACGTGACCGAGCATCAGGGGGATGGCGCCGCTCTTGTCTGCCCGGCAAGAGACGGCGCCCCGGCCGTTTCGGCGGAAGGCTTGCGCGTGTACGGAGTGTTCACGGCGCTGTTTTGCGGTACGTTGGTTATATCGAACGTACTGGCCGCAAAAGCTCTTGATCTGGGGCTTTTTACGCTTCCAGCATCTATTTTGACGTTCCCCGTGGTGTATATAATCAATGACGTGCTGTCCGACGTGTTCGGATTCAAGCGCATGCGCTCGGCTATTTTGCTGGGATTCGCATTGGCGGCGCTGGCGGCGCTGGCGTTTCATGTTGCCATCGCGCTTCCGGGCCTTGATCCGAGCGTCGACAGCGCCTTCGCTATTACGCTGGGCAGCTCGTGGCGCATTCTTTTAGGCTCGCTTGCCGCTTATTTGCTGGGGAGTTTGCTCAACTCGTACGTGATGGCGTCCTTGAAGCGGCGCTTCGACAAGCACCTGTTCTTTCGTTGCGTTTCGTCGACCCTTTTAGGGGAAACGGTGGACTCCCTTGTGTTTATTACCATCGCGTTCGCCGGAACGTTTTCGCCGGAGGTCGTCATTGCCATGGTCGCTTCGCAAGTGCTGTTCAAGGTGCTGTACGAAGTTGTTCTGTATCCCGTAACGAAACTGGTGATCGTGAGGGTTCGAGCGCGTGTGGCCGCCTAACGACGTATTGCGGTAGTCTTCGGACGGCCACGCGACGCACGAAGCTGGCTAGTCGCCGAAATCGAAGAGGTCGCCCAGGAAATCCCCGCGCTTTTTCTTCTTTCCCTTTTTGTAATAGTCGTCACGGTATTTGTCCTCATAGCGGCGATCGTCGTAACGGCGCTCGTCGTAGCGCTCGGGCGCGCTTGCATACGATGCGCTCGGCGCGGCAGCGGGGGCCGCCAGGGACGTTGAGCGATCGATGATCTTGTCAAGCTCGCCGCGGTCGAGCCATACGCCGCGACATTGCGGGCAGTAATCGATCTCGATGCCTTGGCGCTCGCTCATGATCAGGTCGACATTGCAGAGGGGGCATTTCATAGGAACCTCCTGCTCTCGGGGATGCAAAACGATGCGCCTCCATTTTGAGCGCAAACGCGCCTTAGGTAAAGTTCTTTGCTTTTATATCAGAAACGACATAAGAATTTCTTGCCTGCATAGAGGGGGTTCGAGGATGAACTGCGCGGATGCGAACGGGGCCCATGTCAAAGAAATCAAGCTTCGAAGAGCAATTCCGATCGGCGTATTCGTAAAAATGCCCGCCGCGTTCCAGGATAAGGCCAATGCGCGGTTTTATGGTTTTGTAGGCGACGATCGGTGTCGCAGGTCCCCGCTCGCGTCCGCATTTTCAGGGGCCGCCGATCAACCCGATGCCGATGTTTGCTCGGCGGGGCGGTTTTGCTCGGAATGCTCACGGCCCGGTTGCGCTTTCTTCGCTGCGCGTCTCTCGTTGCATATCGACTGCCGTTCGACAACGGGCAAAGCGCACCTCTTGTTCGAGGTCGCGCGGCACTTCCTGTGGAGAAGGCTCTCCTGCGACCGATGTGCAGCGGCTCCGTCGAAAATCCTAGCGAAGGGTTTGCTATCATGGGAACGGAAATGTTTCACGTGAAACACTCGTTCGTGTGCAGGTCCTTCACGAACCGCGAAAAGCGAGACAGGCGAGACGTATGACGAAGCAATTGTTGATGGGGAACGAAGCGTTCGCGCACGCGGCGCTTGAGTCGGGCGTGCGTGTGGTGGCGGGATATCCCGGCACTCCGTCTTCCGAGGTTATCGAGACGATAGCGAAACTGCACGGCGCAGGCAGCGCGCGCGACGTCCATGTGGAGTGGTCGACGAACGAGAAGAGCGCGCTTGAAGTGGTGGCCGGTGCTGCCTACTGCGGCGCACGTACGCTGTTCACCTGTAAGCAGGTGGGTCTTAACGTTGCGAGCGATCCGCTGATGAGCCTGAACTACGTGGGCGTGAAGGGCGGTACCGTGCTGTTTGTGGCCGACGATCCCGGCCCCATATCGTCTCAAACCGAGCAGGACACGCGCCGCTTCGCCTCGTTCGCGAAGATTCCCGTTCTTGATCCGGCTACTCCCGACCAGGGGTTTGCCATGATGCAGGCCGCCTTCGACCTGTCCGAGCGCTACGCTACGCCCGTTATCGTGCGGCCTACCACGCGCATTTGCCACGCATCCACGTTCTTCGAGGTTGCCGAGACGACGGTTGCCCGTCCGGTGCCGGAAGAGGGCTTCGAGCGCGATCCGAAGTGGGTCATCTTCCCGCGCCGCGCATACGAAGCGCACGGCGAGATAAACGAGCGCTTGCGGTCCATCGCCGGCGATTATGCGAACGATCCGGTTCTGTCGGCGTTCAACCCGATTGAAGAAGGCGGCGCCGCGCACCCTGCTGCCGCGGAAGACGCGTCGCAGGAAGCTTCCGTTCCCCGCTTGGGCATTGTGGCGGGCGGCGTTTCAGCTGCTTACGCGCGGGAAGCCTTGCGCATGATCGAGGAGCGTGCGGCGCTTGAGGGCTTCGAGATCCCGGCCTATCGTTTTTGGCAGGTGGGAACCCCGTATCCCTTCCCCGAGGAAACCGCCGAACGCTTCGCGCAGGGGCTTGACCAGGTGCTCGTGCTTGAAGAACTCGACCACGTGCTGGAAGACGCTTTGCTGGTCTTTGCGGGACGCACGCATGCGTCGTTCGACGTGAAGGGCAAGCTTACCGGTGACGCGCGCGACCGCGGCGAGAACGACGTGGACGATGCCGTCGTCAGAATCGCCCGCTTCCTGGGCCTTTCCGACGGGCGCTCCGCCGCCCAGCCGCCCGTGTACGAGTCCGCTGACGCTCCGCTGCCGGTCCGCCCGCCCGTTTTGTGCGCAGGCTGCCCTCATCGCGGCAGCTTCTACGCCATTAAACGCGCTTTGGGCCGTACGCCTGCCGTCCTGTGCGGAGACATCGGCTGCTACACGCTGGGCAACGCCCAACCGCTCGATGCGGTCGACACGTGCTTGTGCATGGGCGCGGGTATCACGATGGCGCAAGGATTTGCCGTGGCCGAGCCGCAGAAGAAAACGCTCGCGTTCGTGGGCGACTCGACGTTTTTCGCAAGCGGTCTTCCGGGCATTGTGAACGCGGTGTACAACGGCCACGACATCACGGTGTGCGTGCTGGATAACGCGACCACTGCCATGACCGGTTCTCAGCCGCATCCGGGCACCGGCGTGACGCTGATGGGAGATACGCGCACCCCTATTTCTATCGAGCGCGTTCTGGAGGCCGTGGGCTTCGAATGCATCGTCCATGCTGATCCGCTGAACTTCGACGAATCCACGAAGGCCGCTCAGAAGGCCGTCTCGTTCGAGGGCCCCTCCGCCATCCTGTTCGAATCTCCTTGCATTCAGCTGGTGAAGCCGAATCCTCCGGCGGTGATCGACCAGGATCTGTGCACGGGCTGTAAAAAGTGCATCACGGAAATTGGCTGCCCGGGTATAGGGTTCAACGTTGATGCGCGCGGGCCAAAGAGCAAAGAGCGCGGTCAGGCGTTCGTTGACGAAAGCCTATGCAACGGATGCACCCTGTGCACCCAGGTGTGCCCGTTCGATGCGATCACGATGTCGGACGCGAATGCGTCGTTGGCGGACAAACCCCTTAACGGCTCTGCGATGGAAGGAGGCTCCCATGCGTAATGTGCTGCTTGCGGGCGTCGGCGGCCAGGGAACCGTGCTGGCTGCGAAGGTTCTGGCTCAAGCGGCCCAGGACAAGGGTTGGCATGTTCGCACTGCCGAGACTATCGGCATGGCGCAGCGCGGCGGGAACGTGGTGTCTCACGTGCGCATGGGCGATCAGGGCGAAGAGGTGTTCGCGCCATTGGTTGCACAGGGCACGGCCGATCTGGTGATTGCATTCGAGCCCGCCGAGGCGGCGCGCGTTCTTCCGTATCTTTCTTCCGACGGGGTGATGGTTACTGCGGTTACGGCCATCCAGCCGGTGACTGCGGCGCTGGGCAAGCATCCTTACCGCGCCGACGACGTTGTGGACGGCATCGCTCGATCTTTGGCTGGGACGCAAGCTCGACTGATTGCCATAGACGACGCCGCGTTGACGGAGGCGGCCGGCGGCCGCAAGGTGCTCAACACGCTGCTGCTGGCTAGTGCGTTGAACACGAACTGCATCCCGATCAGCCTGGACGACTTGCGCCGCGCGGTCCGCGCGTGCGTGAAGCCGCGCTTCGTGGACCTCAACCTTGCTGCCATCGATGTGGCGGCAAGGTAGGCTCGTCCTTTTCAAAGTGCTTTGCATTGTTCGATTGTTCGCCTAGAATGGAACGCATGGAATTCGTATTCAACAATATGCCTTGTATAGCCGTGGGTCCGGCTGGTCGATGGCTTTAGCTTCAAGTCTCGCTCTGTGCAGGCTTGAAGCATCTATGAATCGAACATTCCGGTTGAGAGAAAAGGACCCCTCATGCAGATGACTGCCGATCAGCTTTCCCTTATCAAAAAGCAATTCGAAACGCTGAAAAACCGTTCCGCCTTCTATCGATCCAAGTTCGAGGGCATCGACTTGTCCGATGTGCAGACTCAGCAAGATTTCGAGAAGCTGCCCTTCTCCGAAAAAGACGACCTGCGCAACGCGTATCCTTTGGGACTGCAAGCCGTTCCCGACGAAGAGATCGTGCGCATACACAGCTCCAGCGGAACCACGGGCACGCCCGTGATCGTTCCCTATACGCAGCAGGACGTTGTCGACTGGGCCGTGCAGTTTGCGCGCTGCTACGAAACCGCAGGGATCACCAATAAGGATCGCATCCACATCACGCCTGGTTACGGCTTGTGGACGGCGGGCATCGGGTTCCAGCTGGGTGCCGAACGACTGGGCGCGATGGCTATTCCCATGGGGCCGGGCAACACGGAAAAGCAGCTGAAGATGATGCAGGATCTTAAATCGACCGTGCTGTGCGCAACCAGCTCGTACGCGCTGCTGCTGGCCGAAGAGATTGCCGAGCGCGGCCTGCGCGACAAGATCTGCCTGCGCAAGGGCGTTATCGGCAGCGAACGCTGGGGCGACAAGATGCGCCAGCGCATTTCGGGCGAGTTGGGCGTGGAGATCTTCGACATCTACGGACTGACGGAGGTGTACGGCCCCGGCATCGGTATTTCGTGCAGCGAGCACAACGGTATGCACGTGTGGGCCGACTACGTGTATATCGAAGTGGTCGACCCCGTTACGGGAGCGCCCGTGCCCGACGGCGAGGTGGGCGAGCTGGTGCTGACCACGTTGCGCAAGCAGGGCGCGCCGCTCATTCGCTACCGCACGCACGACCTGACGCGCATCATCCCCGGCGACTGCGCCTGCGGGCTGGCGCATCCGCGCATCGACACGCTGACGGGCCGCACCGACGACATGTTCAAGGTGAAGGGCTGCAACATTTTCCCGGCTCAGGTTGAAGAGGTCATCTCGATAACCGACGGGGCTTCCAGCGAGTACCAGGTGATGATCGAGAACATCAGCGGCAAAGACGTGCTGACCGTTCTGTTCGAGACCGCGTTGCAGAACGAGGCAAAGGAGCGCGCCGAGCAGGAACTCGCCATGATCTTCAAGGCGAAATGCGGTTGCACTCCTGACGCCAAGGGCGTTCCCATGGGTGAGCTTCCGCGCAGCGAAAAGAAGACCAAGCGCATCTTCGACAGCCGATACTAAATGCGCTTTAGCGTGAGGCTTGCGCGGATGATACGTTGATGGTGCTCCTCCCCGTGCGCTGAGCAGGCGTGCGGGGAGGTTTTTGCTTTGGCGCGACGGATTGTCGACGCCTTTGTCTTGCGCGCTGCGCGTGAAGAAGGCGGGTTCGTTGCCTGTCGACTGCGGCTTGCGGTTCGCGGTTCGTCACCTGTGGCCTAGGGCTTGCGGTCCACGGCTTGCGTCTGCGCGAAGAAGCGCATGGCTCGTTCGCGGTATTTTGCCGCCTGTTGGCGCTGCGCTATGGTAAAGTGTCCCCATGCATTCTGCAAAGGGACATATCGTTGTTGACGAACGCTGGCGTTTGGAGCTGGCTCTCGCGGCGGCGTGCCGGGCTTTCGCCCCTCGGTCCTCAGAAATTCTCGCACCGCTCGACTTGGGCTCGAAGCCCTGCGCGCTCGACGCCGCCGAGCCTCATTACGTTTCCTATTATTCCTATCGATACCTCTAGCACACGGGGTTCTGCTGGCGCGTCGTCGTACCTCGACGCATCCGTTGGAAATTCGTGTGCGCCTTCAAGCTCTTGAACGGGCTTTTTTGTTGCAGGCATTCAACGTAAGGAATAATCCGCATGATCGAGAAAATTTGCATGGTGCTCATATTTGTCGGAGTGGCGATAGGCGTGGGCATTTACTGCAGACGACACACCACCAGCGTTGACGGGTTCGTGCTGGGAGGTCGCTCCGTAGGACCGTGGCTTTCAGCATTCGCGTTCGGCACAAGCTACTTTTCCGCGGTGATCTTCGTGGGGTATGCGGGACAGTTCGGTTGGAAATACGGTCTTGCTGCCACGTGGATTGGCATCGGCAATGCTATTTTGGGAAGCTTGCTTGCCTGGTGGGTGCTTGGCCCGCGTACGCGCGAGGTCACGCATCGCTTGAAGGCGGCCACGATGCCCGAGTTTTTCGGAGCGCGCTACCATTCGAAAGGCTTGCGCATCGCTGCCGCTGCCATCATCTTCGTGTTCCTGATTCCGTACACCGCGAGCGTGTACAACGGGCTGTCGCGTTTGTTCGGCATGGCGTTCGGTTTGCCGTACGAGGTATGCGTTATCGGAATGGCGGTCATCACCTGCATATACGTGGTGCTGGGCGGATATATGGCCACCGTCGTGAACGATTTTATCCAGGGTATCGTCATGCTGCTGGGAATTGTTGCCGTCATTGCCGCCGTGCTGTCTAACAACGGCGGGTTTACCGAGGCCATTAACCAGCTTTCGCTTATTCCGGCAGAGGGCTCTCAGATGGCCGGCCCGTTTGTGAGCTTCTTCGGTCCGAACCTTCCCGACCTGATCGGCGTTATCGTGCTGACCAGCCTGGGTACCTGGGGTTTACCCCAGATGGTCCAGAAGTTCTACGCTATAAAAAGCGGTCCCGCCGTCAAGCAGGGCGCTATCATCTCGACCGTGTTCGCCATGGTCGTTGCCGGAGGAAGCTACTTTTTGGGAGGTTTCGGGCGCCTGTACGGCGACCAGGTGGAAATGACCGCTGCGGGAACGCCGGTGTACGACTCCATTATGCCCACCATGTTGTCCACGCTGCCTGACCTGCTGATTGGCATCGTGATCGTGCTGGTGCTGAGCGCGTCTATGTCTACGCTTTCCTCGCTGGTCCTGACGTCGTCTTCCACGTTGACGCTTGACTTGATCAAGGGAAACATCGTGAAGAAGATGCCCGAGCAGATGCAGCTGTTCTACATGCGCGTGCTGCTGGTGGTGTTCATCGTGATCTCTGCGGTGATTGCGCTTGTGCAGTACAACTCGTCCATTACGTTCATTGCGCAGCTCATGTCCATTTCGTGGGGCGCGCTCGCCGGCGCCTTCCTGGGACCGTTCTTCTGGGGGCTGTACTCCAAGCGTATTTCGCGCTCTGCCGTATGGGTTAGCTTTATCGTGGGCGTGGGTCTGACTACCGGAAACATGATCGCGGGTTTCTTCGGCGCTCCGTTGATCGCTTCTCCCATCAACTGCGGCGCTATCGCCATGGTGCTTTCTTTGGTGCTGGTTCCCCTGGTCAGCCTGTTCACCAAGTCCGTTCCTTTCGACATCGACCCGCCGAGCGTTCAGGGAGCCATCGATCGCGAGTACGTTCAAGAGTTGGAAGCCGAAGCAAAGTAGCAGCGGCTTGCGCTTGCGTGCCGAGGGTCCGGGCTTGAGGGGCTCTTGGCACGCGGGTTTGCGTTCTTCAGGCTGGGGCGGGGGTGGGGCTGGGGCCGAGGCGTGGGGCCGGCGGCCGGGTTGTTGCTGCCGGGATTTGAGGCGCGGCGGCAAGTTTTGTCAAAACGAACGAGTTTTGCGGCGGTTTTGCTTCCCTCGAAGCAAGTTCTCGCACATGCGATTTTTATCGTACCAGGTCATACGCGTGTGGCATCCCTTTATCCTTGATCGAGGACCAGCAAAACTCGTTCGTTTTGACAGAACGGCCCTGCGCCCGGCCGCCCGCCCCGCGTCCTGGCGGCCGGCCCCGCATCCCGGCGCCCGCCCCAGCCGCCGGCCCTGCGCCCGGCCACCCGAACCGGCTGCGGGCCCTTTGCCCCAGCCGCCGGCCCTGCGTCCGAACGCTCGCCCCTCTTCGGCGGTTTGCTCAAAAGGCGCGTTCTTTGCAACAGATTAGCGACAAAGAAATGTCAGGCGATATACTAGGGAAAAGACCTCCGCGATTATCAAAGGTTTCTCATGTTCCTTTCGCTGCTGTTCACGTACTTGCCGGCTCTTGTTTTCGGGTTTCTGTTCGTGCGGAATTACCGTAAAGAGCCTCGTCAGTTCCGCAACGCCATGTACTTCTTGCTGTTGTGCCTGTTCGCTTTCTGGGGGATGTCCATACAGTTCAACATGCCATGGTTGTTCGGCTTGGGAATTCTGGCCATTCCCTTCGGCACGATTGCTCTGGTTGTGTTCTTGCTGGCGAATGCCGTTGTCGTGATCAGGCGCGAGGGATTTTCGCTTTCGCATGCACTGCCTGGGTTGATGGCTTTAGCCATTGTGGCGGTGTGCCTGGCCGGTCCGTTGCTGGTTCTTTGGCAGGCTCCAGGCCCGGTGCTGACCCTGTACCTCCTTGTTTTGATGGAAGGCTCGTACGTCGCGTTCACCTTCTTCGCGCTGCTTTTGTATTCGTGGCTGTATCGTCGCTTGCCGAAGCGTCGCGACTACGACTACATTGTGGTGCACGGCGCCGGTTTGTCGGGCACCGAGCCTACTCCGCTGCTTGCAGGGCGCTTGGACAAGGGCGTGGAGCTGTGGAAGGCTGGCGGCTGTCGCGCGCTGATGCTGGCATCCGGCGGAAAAGGCCCTGACGAGCAGGTTTCGGAAGCTCAAGCCATGCGGACGTATTTGGTCGATCGTTGCGGCGTGCCCGCCGATGCGGTTCTTATGGAGGACCGGTCTTCAGCCACGATGGAAAACCTGCGCAACAGCAAGGCGATCATGGACGCTCGGTCGGGCGAGGACAGCTACCGTGCAGTTGTGGTGACAAGCGACTACCACGTGTTCCGAGCTGCCGAGTACGCGCATAAGATTGGTCTTGCCGCCGAAGGCGTGGGGAGCACGACCGCCCGGTACTTCTGGCCGACGGCGTTCATACGGGAGTTCGTGGCGGTTAGCAACGAGCATCGCTGGCCGTTCGCGGTCATCTTCGTGCTGTGGACCATTCCGATCGTGCTGAGCTTTGCGACGCGGTAAAACCTTGCGCCGAACATCCCCAAGAATGTAACGCTCGCCTGGTGATACCGCTATTTTGCGGCTTAAACATCCGCGTTTTCCTTCGCGTTCGAGCGAGGTTCGGTATACTAGTGACCATTATTGTGCAGCCGCGCGTGTGCGTTCGAAGGGAACCGGCACGCCCGACCGCACGGTTGTCATATCGACGAAGGGGATTGTATGGAAGGTTTTGACCTGATCAGTGCGGGGGTGTGGTCCATCGTTCCGCCGATTTTGGCGCTCGGATTGGCCCTTATCACGAAGGAGGTGTACTCGTCGCTTGCTATCGGCGTGTTCACGGGTATGGTTATTTACCAGTTCACGCTGAACGGTGCCGGGTTCGAGCAGTTGGTGGACTCGTTCACCATGGTTCCGCAGATGATGGCGGAACAGATAGCGGGCAACGGGGCGTTGCTGTTGTTCTTGGCGCTCTTAGGCGCGCTTGTGGTGGTCATTGCCGCGGCTGGCGGCTCCCGTGCGTACGCCGAGTGGGTTTCCACGCACATCAAGAACGCGAAAATGGCGCAGGTTTTGACCGCGCTTCTGGGCATCATCATTTTCGTGGACGACTATTTCAACTGCCTGACGGTGGGCGCGGTCATGCGCCCCGTTACCGACCGCTTCAACATCAGCCGTGAGAAGCTGGCGTGGATCATCGACTCCACCGCCGCTCCCATCTGCATCATCGCGCCGGTGTCGTCGTGGGCCGTTGCCGTGGGCGGCTACTTGGGCGAAGGCGGGTTCACCACGTTCGTCCAGTCCATCCCGTACAACTTCTATGCGCTTCTGACCATCGTGTTCGTATTCTTCATGTGCTTCTCCAATCGCGACTTCGGTCCCATGCGCCAAGCAGAGGCCGATGCTCATAAGTCGGCCGACCAGCAGCAGCGCATCCCTTCGCCCGACAGCGCGCTTGAGGCCGTGTCCACGGCTCGCCTTGACGGCACCGCCGAAGGCGACCCGCTGCCGGCCAAGATCGAGACGATCGTTGCCGAGCGAGACGAGCTTGAAGATGCTGCGAAAGCGGCCGTCGAAGAGTTCAAGGGCATGACCATCTCCGACAAGGGGCGCGTGTTCGACCTGATCGTGCCGATCATCGTGTTGATCGTGTTCTCTATTCTGGGCATGCTGTACGCAGGCGGCTTCTTCCAGGGCGTCGACTTCTCCACTGCCGTGGGCGAGAACCCGGTGTTCGGCCTGTGCATTGGCGTGTGCGTGGCGCTGGTCGTGTCGGCCGGAATGTTCTTGCCCCGCAAGCTCATGACGCTTTCGGGCTACATGGAGGGCATTTCGGAAGGCGTTCGCTCGATGGTGGGCGCCATCATGATCCTGGTGCTGGCATGGAGCTTGGGCGGTACCTGCCGTTACCTGCTGGGCACGGGAGAGTTTGTCAGCGGCTTCCTGAACAGCATCGGCGTTGGCTTGGAGCTTCTGCCCGCCGTGATCTTCCTGGTTGCTGCTTTCATCGGCTTCGCTATGGGCACGTCGTGGGGTACTATCGCGCTTATTCTGCCTATCGTTATCGGCGTGTTCCCGGTTGAAGGCCCCTTGTTCCTGGTTGCCGTCGGCGCCACGCTGGGTGGTGCGGTGTACGGCGACCACGTGTCCCCCATTTCGGACACCACTATCTTGTCGTCGGCGGGCGCGCAGTGCAACCACCTGCGCCACGTTGCCACGCAGCTGCCGTACGCCTCCGTGGTTGCGGTTATCTGCTTCGCGGGCTACGTGGTTGCCGGCTTCACGGGCAATCCGTGGATTTCCCTTGCGGGCGGCGCTGTGGTTATGGTGCTGGCCGTGCTGGTGCTCAACCGTTCGAAGTACGGGGCAGCCAAGTAGTTTTGAGCTCGAAGGAAACAAGGGGAGGGCGCGGGATTCGTTCCGCGCCCTCCTTTTTTAGGCGCTGATGATAAGCGGAAGCGGTTGGTCGTGAGGCTCGCAGGGCACGACCTCTACGCGTTGCTCGCTGAACGCCACGCCCACAACAAGAGCGTCGGCGCGCAGGTTGGGGAGCAGGCGGTCGTAGTTGCCGCCGCCGTATCCCAGACGGTTGCCCTGTCCGTCGAACGCAACCAGCGGCACGGCTACTACGTCGAGCTTGTTGGGATGAACGGCTTCGAACCCGTTGCGTTCAAGCGTTGCAGGCGTTAGGCAGCGAAGCGGATGGTCGAGAAACGTCGTTTGTGCACGATCGAGCTGTGCGCGCGTCACACGGTAGAGCGCCATGCGCGCAGGCTGGTCGGCGGCTTCGCGCAGCATACAGGGAAAGCACACTCTCCATGCATGCGTGTGCGCCGCTTGCACGAAAGCGCTCAAATCCACCTCGCTGCGCATGGCGGAGAACACGGCAATGCAAGGCTTGTCGAAACAGGCGCCCGGACTTCCGCTCGCATGCTTCGCGTCGGTGTGGGAAATCGCCTCTTCGCTTGCGGCGTCTGCTGATAGGTATTCCGCAATCAAACGTTCCAGCCGAAGGCAAATCTCAAGGCTTTTGCGCGCGCGAATTTGAGCGCTCAAAGCATCTCGACGACGAAGGACTTCTTCTCGAACACGTTTCTTCTCATCCATGCGAGCCAGTATAGCCTAAGCTGTCCGGCTTGCATTGCGCGCCGTGCCCGTTCGCGCGATTCGGTCTTGCACGCGTGACCCTGCCGGTTGACGGCCTGTAGCACCTTATTTGTGCATGCAACGTATCGTAAACGTAACCGTTTCAATTCGGTTTGACCTACATGCCTATCAATGACCTTGCTATAATCGATCGGAATTAGGTACACTCAAGCCAACCTTTGACCATAAGGCGAACCGTTTACCGCGAATCTCAATATGAGTCCGGTGATGGATCGAGTTAGGAGATACCAGTGCAACTCAAAGCATCGACCGATTACGGCATGCGAGCCATTCTGTACTTGGCTGCGCAAGGGGCTACCTGCTCCTCCAAAGACATTGCCGAGGATATGTCCATTCCTCGCGACTACCTGATCCAGCTTGCGCAGCTTTTGCGCAATGCGGGCATCATCGAGGCCCGACCGGGCAAGCACGGGGGCTATCGACTGGCCAAGGATGCTTCCGAAATCAGTGTGCTTGAAATCATCAAGGCGCTTGACGAAGACTCCAAGCGCGCCACGCGTGAAAAGCGCAACGCGCGCAAGGGCGGCGAGATGGTCGACAACATCAAGCAAACGTACAACTTGATCGAAGAAAGCATGGACGCGTATCTTTCCAGCTTGACCATCGACATGCTGCTCGGGTGCGTTCAGGACGAATCAAGCAGCCGGCAATACCTCTCCGATCGTCTCAAGCAGGAAAGCCAGCGCCTGGTGGCGGACAACTAGCCGATACCCAGAAGCTGCATGATCAGCAAGGCGACGGTGAGCACCGTTACGATGCCCACCGTCAGCCAGATGAGCACGCGAGACGTCATGCGCGAACGGAAGGCGCCCATGACGCGCTTGTCGGCTGCGATAATTGCCATGAACACCAGCAGCACCGGCAGTACAAGGCCGTTTACGAACTGGGCCGTGAGCATGACGTTCATCAAATCGATGTTCGGAACCAGCACAATGACGGCCGAGAACACGATAATGCACGTGAAGATGCTCTTGAACAGCGGCGCTTCCTTCCATTTGAAAGAAACGCCCGCTTCCCACCCGAAGGCTTCGCAAATAACGAACGCCGTGGTAAGCGGCAATACGCATGCTGCAAGAAACGACGCAGCTACCAGGCCGATGGCGAACAGCGCTTCAGCGTAGTGCCCGGCGAACGGTGCGAGAGCGCGTGCTGCATCGGCAGCGGATTCGATTTCGATTCCCTGCGGATGCAGCACGGCGCCCGTGGTCACGATGATGAACCACGCCACCAGGCAAGCCGCTATCGTGCCGGCAATCACGTCCACTTTTTGGGAGAACAGATCCTTTACCGAGATGCCCTTTTCAACCACGTTGCTCTGGTTGAAGAACATCATCCACGGCGCGATGGTCGTGCCTATCATGGCTATGACCAGGGAAACGAAGCTCTTGTCTTCCACAATGCGGGGGATGGCGGTGCTCTGCAGTGCCTGGCCCCAGTCCGGTTGCGCCATGAACGCGGCTACGATGTACGTGACGAACACCAACGACAGTATCAGAAACACTTTCTCTACGCGCTTGTAGCTGCCGCCCACGATAAGCAGCCACACCGCAGCTGCGGCTACCGGAACTGCCAAATATTTCGACACGCCGAACATTTCCATGCCGCTTGCGATGCCTGCGAACTCCGAAAACGTGGTGCACACGTTACCGACGAGCAGCGCTAACATGGCCAGCGCCGTTAGGCGAATGCCGAAGCGCTCGCGGATGAGGGCCGCAAAGCCCTTGCCGGTGACGGCTCCCATTCTTGCGGCGGTCAGCTCCACCACGATAAGCAGGACGCACATGACGGGGATGACCCACAACGTGGCGAACCCGAACTTGGCTCCCACGGTGGAGTACGTTGAAATGCCGCCGGCGTCGTTGCCGGCCATAGCCGTTACGATGCCGGGCCCCATGGCGGCCAAGAGCAGCCAGAGCTTATTGGGTTTCTTTTTCTCAGGTGCGGTTTCGTCGATCGCTTGCGCAGCGTCCGCGCGCTCGAGGTTCTTTTCGACCATGAGGCTACCTCCAATCGTAGCCGATGATCTGGAACAACACCATCGTGTACAGGACCAAGAACAGTACGGCGCCAATGATGCCGCCAACGATCTTCGCCGCGGTTACCTGCGTCTTGTCGCTGCTGACGTCCTCCTCGATAGCGTCCCAGGCGTCGTCAACGGTGACGATGCCCAGCAGCACGCCATGCTCGTCCACCACCGGCATGGCGGGCAGCTCGTACTTGAAGATGTCGGCAGCCACGTCCTCTTCGGTTTCTTCTGGCGTTGCGGAAATCACGTCGTCGAACATGACTTCGCGCACGGGTTTCGCATCGTCGGTCAGCACAAGGGTTCGCAGGCTGAGCACGCCGATGAATTCATCGTAGTCGTCCAGCACATACACGTAATGCACGGTGGGATGGTCTTCGGGCAGTTCGCGCAGTACTTCTATGGTTTCGCCAACGGTGGTGTCGGCCTTGACGGAAACGAACTGCGTGGTCATCATACCGCCGGCCGTGCCGTCCTTGTATCCAAGCAGGCGACGGATCTCGGTGGCGTCCTCCACGCCCATGAGGCGCAGCAGGGTTTCTGCTTTCTCGTACGACAGGTCGCGCACGATGTCTGCAGCGTCGTCCGGGTCCATGTTCCCCAGCAGGCCGGCGGCGCGGGCGTCGTCGAGGTCTTCGATGAAGTCGGCCTGGTACTCGTCTTCCATTTCCGAGATAGCCTCGGTTGCTTGAGCGTCGTCGAGGTGCTGGAACACGTTGGCTCGCTGCTGCGGGTCAAGTTGCTCCAAGATGTCGGCCACGTCTGCAGGGTGGAGCTCGTCCAAGCGCTTGTGCGTAACGGACAGCTGCACTTCGGACAGGTCGCGGTCAAGCAGGTCCATGTAGTTCCATGCGATGATCTGCTCGTCGATCTTTTTATCGAACACCTTGGCCACTGCTACAACGGCGCGTTCGAGCCAGGGGGCCAGACCGCGCAGGATGCCGCGCGCGCCCACTTCGGCGCCAAGCAGGCGTAGCTGCGAACCCGACACGGAAAGCTTGAGATCGTTGACGCGAACGACTTTCATGCCTTGCGTATCGACGATCTGACGGTTCAACAAGTCGCGCGCGAGAAGAACTTCGTCAGGTTGCAGATAGCTGAAGCGGATGTCGTGCGCTTCCACGGTGAGCGTGATGCCGGTTTCGTCGAACTCCTCGACGTATTTGCGCCATGAGATCATGAACGGCACTTTGCCGGGCCCTTGAAAAGCCAGGCTCGTGATGCGCGGAAACACCTCGCCAGTTGAAATGGCCAGGTCAGAGATCGTGCCGATCTTTTCGCCCGTGGCGTCTACGACGGGTTTCCCCATCATTTGAGAGAGGTAGAGCATGGTTTATCCCTTACTGTTCATGCCCGTGTTCGCAAGCGATCGTACCGTGTCCCATGGTAACGCGTGCGTTTGCGCGCATCACGATGCGGGGGAGTAAAATCTATGTCAAACACGAGCGCCGCAGCCACCTTCGACTGCCGACGTAAGGAAATCGAAGGAGGGCTACTTACTGTGAGGTTTCGATTTTCGAACCTTCAACAAAGTCCCTTTCCTATTGACCAATAAAAAAACCGCACGTGCTGATACCAGTCGTTGCGGATTTCGGGCTTCTGAACGGCGTGCCGTTCAGTCAAACCGTCTGATCGCGTTTGCGTATGAGCATGCTGCCATCGAAGCGCATTGTCAACGCAACTGGTACGTATCATACCTCATTGGCCGAGCATCCGGGCGTGTTTTTTGTTTGTGTAGGTTACAAGGTTGCTCCGGGTGGTCGTAGCCGCATTTGAAACGAGCCGCCGGGCTGCTTGCATGCGGGTTCTTGAAAGCGACGCTGCGAACCCTGTTGCTGGCGCACCGGAATGCGATGCACCGGCAAGGTTCGTCACTGTTTCGGGGAAGGGCAGCTCCTCTGTTTTGCAAGAGACGCAAAAAAACCGCCCAGTTGGACGGTTTTGAATGCTAAATGGTGCGCCGTGAGGGATTCGAACCCCCGACGTACTGATTCGTAGTCAGTCCCTCTATCCAGCTGAGGTAACGGCGCACGTCGAAGCAGCGAAAGATATTATGCCCGTACTCCCATCTTCTGTCAACGACTTTTTTAAGAAAAGTTGAAAGTTTTGGATAACGACTTGTTGCGAGGGGATGGGTTTCGGAATGAAATCGGTGCGGTTACGGATGCCAAACGTACGAGCAAGGCCAGTTCAGAGCAGGAAACATGCTCCTAGGATGGGTTAGAGCGCATCCCTGTTTGCGCAGACGAAAGAACGTGCGGTTTTCGAAGTACATGCAAAGAAAGAGAGGATTTCATGACTAAAATTGCAAAATTTTCGATGGTAGGAAGTGCGGTGGCGCTGCTTTTGGCGTCGTTGATTGCAATGGCCGGCTGCTCAAACGATACCAATGCCGCAACGAATTCGGACAACGCTGCTCCCGCGAACAACTCGGCGGCAAGCGACAACGCTGCAAATCAAATGGGCGACGGCAGCAGCTTGGCCGAAGGAACGGTTTTGAAGGTGTCGAACGGATGGGTTGCGTATTCCAACGGCGACATGCTGGTGCTTTTGGATTCGAGCGCCGACGCTCAGTATCAGTGGACGTCCGACGTGAGCGGCGATTCGGTGCTGAAGGACACGGATGCGGATCTGCCGTCTTCTACGTACTACGACCAAAACGCGAACGACGTGATAGGCTCTGCGGGCATGCACGTGTTCGGGTTTATGGCTGACCAGCAGAACAACGGCGAGTCGACCATAACGTTCAAGCTGGCGAACGCGACCGATTCCGCCGATGTGAATACAACCATCGTTGTAAAGGCGACGGTAGAGAGTGGCGCGTTTTCTGCTGTGAGCGTGCAGCAGTAATTCAGTTGGTCGTAAGGCTGGGGGAGGTGCGCGCGGCGCTCGCTCCCTCGGCCTTGTTACGCTAGATGCTCAAGTCTCGGCGGTTGAATACGCCAATCGCAAGGGCGAACAGGGCGATGCCGAGGGCAAGCAGGATTGCCGACCCTGCGTAAGCGGAAGCATCGCTTGTCGCCAAGCCGTAGCTGTCGAACATCGCAAGCGGGTTGACCTTGTCCAGAAAGGCCAGCTTGTCGCCTACCTTCGCCACCATTTGCATCAAGAAGAACGCAATGCCCGCTCCGCCGCCAACCCACAGCGCCGCTCCTGCGTTCGAGAAGGCGCAGGCTGAGAAGAAGCACATGCCCGCCAAGAACGTCCACAGGCAGAACAGCCCGACGTTCGCGCGGAACAGCCCTGGAATGTCCAGGTCTCCCGGGAACATAAGCTCCGCGCAGGCAATTTCTGCAGCTGTCGTGAGCACCATGAGCAGGGCCAGAACAATCATCATGGCCCCTGCAAGCGTAAGCGCGACGCGCACACGACTGTTGGGGGTGGCCAGCAGGTAGCTCATGGTGCCGCGGTCCAGGTAACGCACCATAAGCTTGTTTGCCATAATGAGGATCAGGACGAACGGGAACACGGTCAGCAGGAACCCGTACAGGTAGTTCAGCATGAAGTCGAGCAGCGTGGTCGCTTGCGTTCCCATGCCGAAGGCGGCGAACAGCTCCGGCATGCTGTCCATCATCATGTTCAGGCTTTCGCCTAAGCTGGGATCGAACATCATGACGATACAGGCTATGTACATCCCTAAAACCGCGAAGATGATAATCGCCACGAACGCGTTCGACTTCAGCTCCTTCGCCAGCAGCGTGCTATTCATGGACGCCTCCCTTCAACTGAGCGCCGTACAGGTGTAGGAACAGCTCTTCGAGCGTTTGCTCCCGCGCAGACAGATCCTGCACGGGGTAGGCGGCCAAATCTTTCACGAACAGGTCCATGTTTCCGGTGACGGCGATCTCTGCTGTAGAACCGCCGATCGCGCGTGCCTCGGGGTGGGCTGTTAGGTAGCGCGCGCGGGCCTCCGGTTGGGCGAAGGTGATTGCGAACATGCGCTTGCGGTTCTTTTGCACGTCGCCCATGCGCTCGACTGCAACAATTCTTCCGCCGCGGATGAAGGCGACCCGATCACACGTGCGCTCAACTTCTTCAAACAGGTGCGACGACAAAAAGACGGTGGTGCCGCGGCTTTTCTCGTCAAGCACCAGGTCGATAAACCGGTTTTGCATGAGAGGGTCAAGGCCGCTGGTGGGCTCGTCAAGCAGCACGATGTCGGGTTTCGCCATGAACGCGCATACCAGCCCCACTTTTTGTTTGGTTCCTTTCGACATTTTGCGAATCTTGCGCGTAGGATCAAGCTCGAAATAGTCGATCAGTTCGTGCATGCGCATCATTGAATCCACGTGCTTCATACGCGCCATGAAGTTGAGAAACGCGCTGCCGGTCATATCGTCCATGCATGCGATTTCTCCTGGCAGATAGCCAAGCCGGTTTTGGATTTTGGCTCGATCTTGAAAGCAGCGCAGCCCCGCAATGGTCGCCGTGCCACTGTCGGGCTTGATAAAGCCCATGAGATTGCGCATGGTAACGGTTTTCCCTGCGCCGTTGGGACCCAGGAACCCGAACACCTCGCCTCGTTCGACCGAGAACGTTACATCGAAGGTGCCGCGTCCCTCCCCGTAGTCTTTCGTGAGCGCCTGCAGCTCGATAATCGCCTGACTGCCTGTCATACGTACTCCTTTTTGTAAGACCAGGTGCGCAGCATGTCGCACCAACGATGCATCTCGGTCATCATGTCGTCCATGTCAAGCCGCTTTTTCAGGGCTTGTTGCTGGTGTAGGTAGCCGTCGGCAAGCCATATCAGCAGGTTGACAACGTAGCGCGGGTCTACATCATCGCGAAACTTGTCGAAATTCACGTTTTTGAAATACGCAGCGAACATGAGGTCGATTTGGTTTTGCGTCCAGTTCTCCATGGTGTCCTTGACGTCTTTGTGCTCGGGGTAGAAAGCGTGGATGGAGAATTCGAGCGCGTAGGGGAACTTGGAGAGGACTGCGCATTTTCGTTGCCCTGCGTAGATGAACAGGTCGAAGAAGTCGTCAATGGCGTAGAATTCATCATCGACTACCAGGTGCGATACTTTTTCCATCAAGTATTCCATCAGGTAAAGGTAAAGCTCTTTTTTGTTTTTGAAGTAGAAGAACAGCAGGCCTTTGGAGATGCCCGCTTTGCGTGCGATGCTTTCGGTGGAGGCGTTTTTGTAGTCGTTTCGCCCGAATGCTTCAACGGCGGCGTTCACGATGGCTTCCTGCCGTTCTGCGGGCAGTCGTTCGAACTTCTCAAAATTGCCGTGCTTGTTGACCATGGCGTCTCCTCTTGCTTGACCGGGAGGTCAACCTCATACGGTCCATGCTACGGCATTGACTATTTTTTTGAAGCCCCTTGAGGGAAAATCTTACGGAAGGGTTTCCGAGCAGGAGAATACGCGCTGCTTGCGGGTGACAAGGCGCTTTACGAAGTCCGTGGCGGGGCTGCGTAGAATTTCGCACGGGGAGGCGCATTGAACGGCCTGCCCGCGCTCCATGACGAGCACGCGATCTCCTAGCGCAAGGGCTTCGTCTATATCGTGCGTGACGAACAGTATCGTGATGCCCGTTTGGTCGTGAATCTGTTTAACCTCGTCTTGCAGGGCGGTTCGCGTGATGGCGTCGACGGCGCTGAAAGGTTCGTCTGCAAGAAAAATGTCGGGGCTTGCGGCCAATGCGCGCGCCATGCCCACGCGCTGGGCCTGGCCACCGGACAATTCAGAAGGATAGCGGTCTTTGATTTGAGGTGAAAGTCCAATGATGCTCATCCATTTGTCCACCGCGGCTTCGGTTCTTCGACGATCCCCCCGATTCAGCAAGCGCGGAACGTATGCGATATTCTGCTCGACGGTCAGATGGGGAAACAGAACGCTTCCTTGGATCGCGTAGCCTATGTTTCGTCGGAGTTCGATGGGATTGAGGTCGGCGGTGGACTTGCCGTGGATCAAAATGCTCCCCTCGTCCGGCATGGCCAGGGCATTGACCATTTTGAGCAGCGTGGTCTTGCCGCATCCAGAGCTGCCTATGATGGTGACGAAGCTTCCCTGTTCGATGGAGAGGCTTACCTGGTCGACGGCTCGTGTGCTGCCGAACTGCTTTGAAACGTCGTTGAATTCAATTGCGATCATAGGAGCCCTTTCTGAGCAAGGAACGCATCAGCAACGTCTTTCGGCTCACGACCTTGGGTTTCCACTTGGTTGTTCATGCGCGCCATGTCGACGTCCGAAATAAGGCCCCGCATCTTGTCGAGCACGGCTTTCAGTTCGGGATGGGCGTTCAGCGTATCTACGCGCACGACGCTCCCGCATAGATACGTGGGATAGAACCTCTTGTCGTCTTGCAGCACGACAAGCCGGTCGTCGGCTGCTTGACCGTCGGTTGTGGAGATGGCGATGGCATCTACGCGCCCTTCGAACAGCGCGCGGTACTTTAAGCTGATGTCCATATCGCGCGTGCTTCCGAAGTTCATCCCGTAAGCTTTTTGCAGGCCGGGGTAGCCATCTTGCCGGTCGAAGAAGTCAGGTTCAGCGCCCAGTGCAAGGCTTTCCGCTGCGCGTGCAAGGTCGGAATACGTGTGCAGGTTGTATTGTTGGGCGACTTGCTTGCTTACCGCAAGCCCGAAGGTGTTGTTGAAACCGTACAGGCCTACCCAGGTGAGGTTCAGGCGGTCTTGGTATTCCTGCTGCATCGTGTCGAACATGGATTCGTCGTACGTGCTGTCATGCTTGAGCACGGCGTTCCATCCGGTGCCGGTGTATTCGGGGTACAGATCGAAATCGCCCTTTTCCATGCCGGGTTGAATGTTGGAAGTGCCTCCGCCTATGCCCTGCGTAAGCTCAACGGAAAGGTCGGTGTCGTGCTCTATCAGCGTGTTCAGCATCTCCCCGAGAATGTACTGTTCGGTCATGGGCTTTGTGGCTATGCGGATAACGCCGCTTTTGCCCTCGTTCGTCATTGGTCCGAAGGGACTCGGGCCCTGTTCCATGGCAACGATGCCGCACGCGGCTATCAACGCGGCAACGGTCAGGCCTATCCCCAGTCGCCAGCCACTGCGTTGTGCGTTGCGTGGTTCCAAATGCCGTCGCGCGCGCTTCTCGATCAGTCCCAGCAGCAGGTCTACCGTGATGGCCAGCAAGGCGATGAGCGCGCTGCCCGCTACGGTCATTTCCAGGTTGTTCGTGGTGATGCCGCGGTAAATGGCAACTCCAAGCCCTCCGGCTCCTATGAAGCTGGCAATACCGGCCAAAGCGATGGTCATGGTTGTTGTGGTTCGAATGCCGCTTACGATGACGGGCGCGGCCAAAGGCAGTTCGATGCGGTAGAGCAGTTGTCCGTTGGTTGACCCCATGCCGCGTGCGGCTTCCGTTATGGCAGGGTCGATGCTGGTGAGGCCGGTGTAGGTGTTGCGCACCATGGGGAGGAGCGCGTAGATGCTCAGGGCTGCGATGGCGGTTGTGTTTCCGATTCCGGTAACGGGGATCAAAAAGCCAAACAAGGCAATGGATGGAATGGTGTAGATGAAGTTCACCAGCGCAAGAACGGGTTTCGCGCCGCGTCTCCATTGTGCGATGGCCATGCCGATTGAAAGGCCGATGATAACTGCAAGGAACACGGCCACGCAGGATATTCCGATATGCTGGATCAAAAGCTCGAAGAACCAAGATCTTTTTTCCACGAGCAGGGAAAGCGTCGATTCGATCAAGCGGTCGACCTCGCTTTCAAACGAGAATTGCAGAAAAAGAAAGGCAACGAGGGCCTGGACCTCTCGTTGCCTATTCTAGCTGCTTTACTGACGGAGCTCGCGTAAGTCCGACGTGCGTTGCCCGTCTGTTTCTCTGCGCGCCCTGTTAGCTTGTCGCATTTCCGGAAGGCGCTGGGCTGGTTGCCTTCTGGAACGTGACCGTGACGTTGACGTTGCCCTTCACGTTGGTGAGCGTGAAGGTTCCGCCCGATGCCGGCACGTCGTCGATGCCGCGCACCGATGCGACTTCGTATCCTGCGTCAGGCGTGATTTTGATGGTTACCTGTCCGCCCTCTTCGACCGACGTGACGTCCGACGTAACGGAGCCGCCGCCGTTGGAATTGATTGCCACCGAGTACGACTTCTTGTCGGGACCCTTGCTCAGGGTGAGCGCGACCATGCCGTTTTCCTGCAGCTTAGAGCCAGCGGCCGGGGTTTGGGCAAGCACGGTTCCCTCGGGCTTGTCGCTGGCCTGATACGTGTAGTTGTTCGTGTCGACCAGCAGACCCAAGTTGTTGAGCGTGGCCACCGCGTCGCCGCGCATCATGCCCACCACATTGGGAACCTCGATACCTTCAGAGCCCAAAGACAGGTAGTAGGTGATGGTGGTTCCCTTTGCAACCTGCGTTCCCGGAGCAACGTCCTGGCGCACAATGTGGTCCTTCTCGACCTTGTCGGAGTACTCGGCAGTTCCGGCAGAGTATTTCAGGCCGTTTGCCGTCAGTTCCTTTTTCGCCTGATCAGCGGTCTTTCCGGTCAAGTCGGGCACGGTGATTTCCTGGGTTCCCTTGGATATGCCCAGAGTGATCTTGGTGTCCTTTTTCTGCTTGGTGCCGCCGCGCGGATCTTGGCTGACCACCTTACCGGCTTCCACCTTTTCGTTGAAGGACTCTTCCGTGACGATGTTGGTGAATCCGGCTTGCGTCAACGTTGCCGTTGCCTGGTCGGCGCTCTGCCCCACTACGTCGGGAAGCGGGATGGCGTCCTTGTCGTTGCTGCCGCCGCCGGACATGAGCGCAAATGCTACGCCGCCCACTATGGCAAGTGCGGCGATGATGCCGATCACGATGGCGATGGTCTTCTTGTTGCTCTTCTTGCCGTTGCCATCGTCCGAACGATAAGAACGCGCGGGCGAAACCGGTGCAGCCGGGTTCACGCCGCCGACGCCGCCCATGGCAGGCATGACGGCCGTTCCGTCAACTGCAGCCGGTCCGATGGGGGGCACCACGCCGCCCATGACCGACGTCTGCGCGCTGGTGAAGCCCTCGCCCAGATTGACGGGACGTCCGGCCAGGTAGTCGTTCAGCGCCAGGCGCATGTCCTTGGACGTGGCGAAGCGGTCGGCCGGGTTCTTGGCCATAGCCTTCATGATGATGGCTTCGAGCGCCGGGTCGATGTCGGGGTTGATCTCGTGCGGCGGCGCGGGCAGATCGTTGACCTGCTTCATGGCCACGCTTACAGCGTCGGGGCCGTCGAAGGGCAAGCGCCCGGTGGCCGACTCGTACAGCACGATGCCCAGGGAGTAGATGTCGCTGGTGGCGGTCAGGTCTTTGCCTTGCGCCTGCTCGGGGGAGATGTAGTGAGCCGTGCCCAGCACGCTGGACGTCTGCGTTTTCACGGAGTTCTTCGCACGCGCGATGCCGAAGTCCATCACCTTCACGTTGCCGTCGGGCTGGACCATGATGTTTTGCGGCTTGATGTCGCGATGGATGATGTCAAGCCCGTGCGCAACCGAAAGCGCTTGGCATACCTGCGATCCGATTTCCGCCACTTTGCGCTGGTTGATGGCGCCGCGCTCGTTGATAGCGGTCTTCAAGTCGGATCCGCGCACGAATTCCATGACGATATAGTAGGTGCCTTCGTCGTGGCCCCAGTCGTACACGTTCACGATGTAGGGGCTTTGCAGGTTGGCGGCAGCGGCGGCTTCTTGCTTGAATCGTTGGGTGAAGCTGGGATCCGCGGCGTACTGCGGGAGCATCACCTTGACGGCAACCAAGCGGCCGAGCACGTTGTCCTGCGCGCGGTACACTTCGGCCATGCCGCCGATGCCGATGCGCTCGGTTATTTGGTAGCGGTTGTTGAACACCCTGCCAATCATGTTTCCGGTCACGTTTTAGCTCCTTTAGGTCACATGCTGGGTATGCGCCATGTCAAAGTCATGATACAGCGCACCAGCATATCTTATCTACAAAAGCCCCTGAACTTCTAGAGCGGTTTTCAACACATTCTGCGCTTTTTCGGTTGCGATGCCCTCTTCGCCGTCCTCGATGATGATGGACACCACGACGCGCGGATTATCGGCGGGCGCCATGCCGACGAACCAGCTGTCGTTGCTGTTGGCCTTCTCCGCCGTGCCCGTTTTGCCCGCCACCTGCACGCCGTTGATAGCGGCGGCGGTGCCCGTTCCGTTGTTCACGACGCCGATCAGCACGTCTTTCACGCGGTTGGCGGTTTCCTTGCTGACCGCCTGCATGAGCTTGGAAGGGTTGGCGGTGAAGCTGCGCTCGCCGTTGGCGTTGTAGATGCCGTCGACTAGGTACGGCTGCATGATGCCCCCGTCGTTCGCGATGGCCGAACCCACCATCGCCATTTCGAGCACGGTGGCGTTCGGGCCGGCAAAGTCCATGGGCTCACCGGCAGCGGCCCAGGCTAGGTTCCACTTGTTGTTGTTCAGCTCTTCGGGCGTAGGCATCAGGGACGTTTTAAGGCCGATGGCGAAGTCGATGTCTTTGCCGAAGCCGAACTTCTCGGCGCCGGCTACAAGGCGCTCTCCGCCGATTTGCAGGCCCAGCTGGCCGAACGCCGTGTTCGAGGACAGCTCCATGGCTCGTGCCAACGTGATGTTGCCGTAGTCGTTGTGGTTGAAGTTCGATATGGTGCCCGTGGTTCCCTCCACCGTCATGGTGCCCGGCGCGGAGTACACGGTTTCCTCGCTGGCGACATCGTCTTCCAGCGCAGTGGCAAGCGTTACGATCTTGAACGTGGATCCCGGTGCGTACAGCGCGTGCGCAGCGCGGTTGACAAGGGAGCTGTCGCCGCTTGCTTGTCCCGACCCGGCTGCTTCCAGAAGCGTTTCCACGTCGGCGGCGTTGTACGTGGGGGCGGAGGCCATGGCCAGTACGGCCCCGGTTTCCGGGTCCATGACCACAACGGCGCCCTTGCGTCCCGCCAGAACGTCTTGGGCTGCTTGCTGAATCTTGGAGTTCAGCGTGAGCGTGACGTCGTTGCCCGCGGACCCCACGCCCGCCAGCGAATTCAGCACGTCGGTCCACGAGGCAAAGTTCTGCTGGCCCTTGAGGGCGTCGTTGTACGCAGCTTCAATACCGGAATTGCCGAACCTCGAAGACGAATAGCCCACCACGTGGCTGGCTAAATCGCCCGCAGGGTACGAGCGGCTGTACGTGCCGTCGGGGTTGATGGCGCTTTGCGCCAGGATGATGCCGTCGTAGGTTGAAATGGTGCCGCGCTCGCTTCGCGATTCCTTGGCCAGCGTGTGGTTGTTGCCCGGCATGTTCTGGTAATAGTCTGCCTGCACCACCATGATAAGCGTGAGGTTGGCTACCAGCAGCGCGAACAAGGCCGAGCACAGCAGCATGGTGTGCGTCAGCCGCTTGCCTAGCGATACGCGCCCCAGCACGCTGTTCGCGTGGAGCGTTCCCGTGGCGCTGACAACTTCCGCGCCGACGCCGGTTCCTTCGTCGCCGCAGCGCAGCAGGAAGCCTACGGCGATGAAGCTTGCCAGCAGTGACGATCCGCCCTGGCTGATGAAGGGCAGCGTGAGGCCCGTAAGCGGAATGAGCCTTGTCACGCCGCCCACGATGATGAATGCCTGCAGCACGATCATGGTGGTAAGGCCCACGGCCACGAACGAGCTGACGTCGCTCTTCGCGCGCGCTGCCGTGACAAAGCCGCGCACTGCGAAGCACAGGAACAGCAACAATACGCCCGCCGCACCCAGCAAGCCGATCTCCTCGGCGATGGCGGCGAAGATGAAGTCGCTTTCCACCACGGGGATCTGGTCGGCAAGGCCGCGTCCCAAGCCTGTTCCGAACAATCCGCCGTCAGCGATGGAGTAGATGGATTGCACCAGCTGGTAACCCGTGTTCTGCGCATCGGAGAAGGGGTCGAGCCACGTGTTCACACGCACCTGCACGTGCCCGAATGCCAGATAGGCGCCAACGCCGCCGATGGCGATCAGCCCCAAGCCTATGAACAGGTAGAACTTCTTTCCCGTGGCCACGTACAACATGACCAGAAACAGGAAGAAGAATACGAGCGCGCTGCCCAGGTCCTTCTCGAATACGACCACCAGAAGCGACACGCCCCACATGAGCAAAAGCGGCAGCAGCGTGCGCACGTCGGGCAGGTTGAACGGGCCCAGGCGCCAGGTGAACACGCTGAGCATCTCGCGGTTTTGAGCCAGGTATCCGGCCAAGAACAACACGATGACGATTTTGGCGATCTCGCCGGGCTGGAATGAGAAGCCGCCGATATGAAGCCAGATTCGGCTGCCGTAGATTTCTTGCCCCAAGCCAGGGATCAGCGGCGAAAGAAGCAGCAGGAAGCCGAAGATCATCAGGGTGTATTTGTAGTTCACAACCTTGTCGAGGTTGCGGATAAACGCCAGCACCAGCACCATGGCCGCTACGCCCACGAACAGCCATACAACCTGGTTGACGGCAAGATCGGGCGCCAGTCGCGTGACGAACGCAATGCCGATGCCCGAAAGCGCGAACGAAATGGGCAGAAGCGCTGGGTCGGCGCCGGGCGCGAATTTGCGCACGGCGATGTGCGCGATCACGAAGGCGACGAAAATGCCAGCAGGGACGCCCAGCGTGGTCATGTCGAGCGCAAGCCCCTGGTTGATCGCGATCATGGCGAACAGCAGCACCACAAGCGGTGCTGCCACGTATAGGAGTATCAGTTCTAGGTTGCGCCTGGTCATGCGGTACCGCCTTGCGAGTTGGCGGGAGCCGGGGGATTCGCGTCATGCGCGCCGTCTGCGTTGGCTCCTTCGGCAGGCGATTCCTTTTTGCCTTCTTCGGCGTTCTTGCGCTCGGCGGCTTCGGCCTCGTATTCCTTGACCAGTTCTTCCGCCGCCTCGACGGAGTCCACGCGTATGCCGGCGTCGAGCCGGTTCGCCGTTCCCGGTTGCAGGTCGCTTACGGGAACGTCAGTGGTTCGTTCGTGTTGCGAGAACGAGAATCCCAGCACGCTGCCGGGAATGCCACGATAGATGGCAACCTTGCCATTGTCGTTCATCAGGTAGGCGGTCGTGTTCAGGTACGTGCTGGTTCCCCAGGCCGTACCTGCGATGATGGCTGCGAACAGCACGAGGATCACGGCAATGGAAAGCTTCGTCTTGAACGCCATCTTCCTGCGCCGTGCTTCCGCAAAGCCGGTAACGTCTGCCACGATAACGGTCACGTTGTCGTGGCCTCCGGCGGCTATGGCCTCGTTGACCAGTTGCGACGCGCATCGCTGGGGGTCTTGCACGCGACAGAGCGTGCGCTCTATGGCTTCGTCGCGGACCATGCCGGACAGGCCGTCGGAGCACACGAGCAGTCGGTCTCCGGTTTCCACGTTGATCTCGTAGATGTCGGGGTGCAGGTTCGGGTCGCTGCCCAGCGCGCGCGTGATAACGGAGCGCTGCGGGTGGCAGCGTGCTTCTTCGGGCGTAAGCTGGCCCGCTTCTATCATGTCGGCCATCAGGCTGTGGTCGCGCGTGAGCTGCTGCAGCTTTCCTTGATGCAGCAGGTAGGCGCGCGAGTCGCCCACCTGGGCGATGACCAATCGCTCGCCTTCCAGCATAGCCGCCGTCATGGTGGTTCCCATGCCCTCGCGTCCTCGCCCGTCGTGCGACGCGCGAATGACCTCGCGGTTCGCGTCTACGACGGCCTGCGCGAGCGCTTCGCCGTCCGGATGCTCCGGCGCGCGTTCCGCCAGCACGTTCACGGCAATTTCCGAGGCTATCTCGCCTGCGGCGTGCCCGCCCATGCCGTCGGCAACGGCGAACAGCGGCGGTGCCACGATCAGGCTGTCTTCGTTATGGTCGCGCAAGCAGCCGATGTCGGTTCGGCTGCCGAAGGGCGTGACTGCGCCGCGACGGGTGCGCGGAGTGGATCGATACGAGCGTTTTTCAGCCATTAGGCAAACCTTACGCGAATGGCGACGTCGCCCACGTTGACCACGTCGTTGTTCTTAAGAGCGGCAGGCTCGGCTATGAGCTGCCCGTTCACGGCTGTGCCGTTCGTGGACCCCAGATCCTCAACGAACAGGTTCTGCCCCATCAGGCTGAACCGTGCGTGGCGTCCGGAAACGTATCCGGCGCCTACTACGATATCGGCTCCAGGGCTGCGGCCCACGATGACCGGGCCGCGCACGACGATGGATACGCCGCGCAGCTCTTTCGGCCCTCGTTCAACCGAGAGATTCCACGTGCGTTCTTTTTTGCGTTGTCCGCGTACAACTCCGATGCCCGTCTTCATGATGGCGAACAGGAACAAATACAGCAGTGCGACGAACAGCAGACGGATGATGAGCAGTACGACGTCGATCACGGGTTAACCTTTCCGTTGCGTTCAGGCTTGGGTGAACACGAAGTTCGTCATGCCGATGGTGATGCGGTCTCCTTCGGATAGCGGGTGGGAGGCGATTTCGCGCCCGTTGACGAAGGTTCCGTTCGTGGATCCCAGATCGGTGAGCACCCATACGCCCTGCTGGTCGAGGCGCAGCTCGGCGTGCGTGCGCGAGGCGTTGATGTCGTGGACGGAGATGTCGTTTTTCGATTCGCGTCCGATGAGCAGACGCGAGGATGCCAGGTCGTACGCGCGGTTGTTGGCCTCGTCGATCAAGCGCGCGCGCACGGCGGCCCGCGCGGGGACGGGGCTGGCTGCCTGCTGCCCACCGGCGAACACGACGGTGTCGGCGGCTACGGCGCCGTGCGGCGCTGCGGCTGCTGCTGCGGCCATGCCGGCACCTGCGGCAGCTCCCACGGCGCCGCCCATGCTGGCGTTCGCCACGTCGAAGGGATCGACCACGTGCGGCGCGGGGCTTGCGGCGGGAGCGTCGCGGGACTCGTCGAAGTCGCGGCTGTCGAAGGTGTACTCGCCGTAATCGATGGATCGGTCGATCTCGTCTTCGGGAACGTAGGGAAGCTGACCTCCCTGGTTGTACGCGTCGTACTGGCCGGGCGCGTCGAAGCCGCCCATGGGCGCGTTGGGGTTTTCGTATCCTGCGTACGCAGGGGCCGGCGCCGGAGCTTGCGCGTACGGCTGCTGATAGCCGCCCTGATAGCCGGGCGCACCGTAGCCGCCTTGCGGCGCAGCGTAGCCCATCGGCGCTCCGGCAAGCCCGTAGCGCTGCATCTCTTCTTGACGCAGCTGCGCGATGATGGGCGCGGCCACCGCCTCGGCGATGATGTCGAACTTGCCGTGCTTGAGGCCGTCGTCCACGATGAAGCGCACAAGCGGCTGCCCGTCCATGACCAGCCCCTGCTCCGCCGCTTTGGCTGCCAAGTACGTTTCCGTTTCTCCTGCCAAAGTGGGGTAGTATCCGAACAGGCGACGATCGTCGTCGGGGTTGACCAGCACCGTGTAGAGGGTTGGCGCGAACTGCTTGCCGGCGCCTACCATCTTTTCGCGCCTCATCTGCTTTTCGGCCTTTTTCGCAATCTGGACCGGCGAGATGGGGGAGTTCGCCATGCGGTCGGCTGCGCCCTCGAACGTGTCTTCCATCTTGCCTTCGAATCTCGAAAGAAAGCCCATCATGTCTCCTTTATCGCATGCGCGGCTGCTTCTTCGCTGCGGTCGCGCGCGGCATTTCGTGCGGTACGGTGCGGTGCGCGACCGTTCGCATGGTTGAGGTTCGCGTTTGAGCGACCTTGGCTGTCGTGCGTTTTTGTATACGACTATGCAATGCTCCATCTTGCCATAAACGCAGGAAGCCCGCCTTATGTTTTACGCAATCGTCATTATATTCCCGATGCGGGAGGGCGGCAGAATCGTCGGCTTGGGCGGCGCGGCGGGACGGCCTGGACGGCGGCTGGGGTTGCAGTTCGACGTGCGCCCTCTAGCGATAATGCGCGAAGTAACGCCTACTCGCGCGGCTCCCGGCCTTCCCCGATCATGGCGAGCAGCTCCTGCTGGTTGTGGATGTTCAGCTTTCGGTAGATATGCGAGATGTGCGTTTTCGCCGTGCTCTTGGAGATGTACAGCTGATCCTGGATATAGGCAGCGTTGTATCCTTTTGCCAGCATGAACATGACTTCCGTTTCGCGTCGAGAGAGCAGGTAGCGATTGGCTATCTCCTCGCACTGACCGCGGAACCAGCCGCTTTTGCGAGACCCTTCGTCAAGCGGCAATACGTCGGCTGCCGCTTTTTGCGATCCGGCTTTTCTCCGGGGATCTCCAGAAGCGATGGAAGGGGGTTCTCTGATTTGCTCTTTGCGCTGTCGAGGATTGGGCTGGTTTCAGCGGCCTCGTTGCTTGTTTTCTCGCTCTGGTTTTCGATGTGCGCTTGTTCGTTCTGAAGATTCATGGATGCGATGGCTTTGCTGAAAGAGGCGTTCGTGGGGCCAATGGCATGCTTGATATCGCGTACGCGCGGGAGCAACGCGTACGCTAGCACCATGGTGAACATGACGACGACGGCGCCGCTGTTTTCTCCAAACGGCGTGAGCGCGTCTAGGAGGTGAGGGTCTGCGACTAGAAGAGATCCTACAAGAGATCCCAAAGCTAGGCATCCGCGTCCGACTCCGAACACGAAAATAGGGGACAAGCGAAACTCCTGAGCCAACTCTCCGAAAAACACCCACATGAGCGATTCGAAGCACATGTAGCCTGTCAGCAGGACAAGCGGGGGCACCATGCTGTTATCCAGAGCGAGCGATGGTAAAAAGAACAGAGTGACGGCAATGAAGGGAACGATGGGCCTGAAAAGGAAATCCCAATGACTTCTTTTATCAATCGAGAATACGGTTATAAGAAGCAGAATCGTAGCCGCCCCTCCGGCGAATAGCGCTAACAACTGCGTTGTGAGATCGGATGATGGCAAGATGATTTGCGTGGAAACGGATCGCAAGGCGCCCAGCGCGAATCCAAACAGGAGTACAGGAAAACTGAGGCGCAGGGAAAACGGAACCTTCTTGACGGGTAGTGGGTTGAATATTGGAACGGCATGCCGGATGGCATAGCTTTCGGGTGTAAGTTGCCAGAGCAGCGGGAGCTCCAATAAAGGCAGGCAGGCGGTAAGCGCTCCGGAGTACGGTGCGGGAACGATGTGCAGGACGAGAGAGTATATGGCAACGGCGATAACGGTGGACACCGCCGTGTTCACGACGATAGACGCCGAGCTGTCGCGCGAGTAGGCGACACCCCAAAAGATGAGCATGAACGCGGATCCGATCCCGGTTGCAACTCCAGCGAACGCTGTTGCCGCTATGCCGATTATTCCGGGAGCGAAAGCTGCGAACACGGAGAGCGTTCCGATAAAGGTAAGCGCCGCTGCAACGATCATGGTCTGCTTTCGCGTGTATGTGCGAAGGAATTTTTGGTCCGTTGCCGCAGCGGTGAAAAGCGTTGCGGCAAACACGATGATGGATATCAGGAACACAAACGTAACCGAGGGGATGGAGTCGCCGTTTTGGGCGGTGCCTCCCCCTGTTTGAAAAATCGTAGTAGTCCCAAACATGGCGGAATACACCCATGCTTGGTGGATGCCTAATCCTAGCGATAAGCCGCTTAGCTCGCCTTGAGTACCTAGGCCTCGGTCGTCGTTAACCGTAATGCTGACGCGCGGAAAAGACAAAGCCATGAGACTCTCCCCGTATCCCCCAGAGTTGTTTTTGAATCGGCTCGTTTCCTTCTCCATTTGCGCGTAGGCGCATGCGGTGTTTCCCGATGCGTTGGATAGGGGAAACGGGTCACGCCCTCAGATGTTTCGCGGCTCAATCATCGGTGGGTTCAATATAAACGAAAACAGATCGTCGTTCAAATGCAGAATATTAGGTCTACAAGCGCCATCTGGGGTTATATGGGGTGGTGAGATTGAAGAATGATAAAAATCAACCTCTCGGAACGATAGGGTCCATTTGAAAATTGCCCCCATGATTCGATGCTCTGCATCCTTCGATGCCTAGTATTTGCGGCGTCGGTTTCTTTTGACAAGGATTGATAGGGGGTTGGCCAGGCTGCGCTCTTTCAGCTTGGCTATCCGAAGGAGAATCGTGGAAAGGGGGACGTGCGCGGTCGTTTCTTCCGGCTGCTGCGTATTCTTATGGGTGATTCGAGGGCCGATACGGGGCGGAACTCAAAACTGCGGAAGCCTCAATAATTTGCGAATACTGAAGCGTCTGTAGTTTCCCATCAATGCGCTGCTGCCGTCTTGCTATCGCGTAGAGGGTGAACTTAATTTTTGCAATTTGGCCGATATGGCCGAATTGCAACAGTGTTTACTTTCCTTCAGAGGGGGTTTTGATGGATAAAAAAGAATTTACCATCTCAGAAGTCATAGACTCCATCGGCATCAGTTTGCACACGTGGGTCGTGTTCGTGCTGCTCGCCTTTGCTATGATCTTCGATGGTTATGACTTCATGATCGTCAATTCGACCAACCTGTTCGTTGCTCATACATTCTGGCCGGAAGATGCGGCTCCCGGAGCACTTATGGGGTCTCTAACCACGTGGGGCTTGCTCGGCATGGTTATCGGCGGCGCTGTCGGCGGTATTATGTCCGATAAGATTGGTCGCAAGAAGACGTTGATTGCCGCCGTTATGTTTTACGGGCTGTTCACCTTGCCTCAGGCATTTGCGAATGATCTGGCGTTCTTCGCCGCGTTCCGCCTGATCGCCGGATTTGGCGTTGGTTCCTGCATTCCCGTTGTGACCACGGTGTTCTCCGAGAGCATGCCGTCCAAGCAACGCGGTATCTTTGTTACGTTCGGTATGGCCTTCATGGTCGTCGGCTGGGTTTTGGCTGGTTTGATTGCCAATCCTATCTGCAACGCAGCTACGCCGCTTTTGGGCGAATTCACCAACCAGGTGACCTATGCTCTGGCTGATGGCGGTACGGCTACCATGTACGCCAACTGGCGTATCTGCTACCTGATCGGCGGCATCCCTCTGATCTACGGCATCATTCTCATCTTTACCATGCACGAGACTCCGCACTGGTACGCTAACTCGGGTAACAAGGAGAAGGCATGCGAGCGCCTGACCCAGATCGAGCAGGCAACGCGTCACTCTTCTCACACTTACGATCCCGCTTTGCTGATCGTTCCTCCGAAGCCTGCCAAGACTGGCCCTTCGGTTCTGTTCTCGAGCAAGTTCATCGTGGCAACCTGCGCTATCTGGTCTGCTTACTTCGTCGGCCAGTTCTGCGTGTACGGCATGAACGCCTGGATTCCCACTTGGTTCGTGGGTCTTGGCTATTCGCAGGCCGACAGCGTTGCCCTTCAGACGTGGAACAACGTGGCGGCTATTGCTTCGAACATCGCCGTTGGTTTCGTTTCTGACAAGGTTGGCCGTAAGCGCAACCTCGCTGGGTCGTGGCTGTTCTGCATCGTCGCTATCATTTTGTGCTCCATCTTCGTTGCTCCGAACAATATGGGTTTGTGCATCGCGCTTATGCTGCTGTTCGGTTTTGCGCTCAACTATGCCATCACCGCTGTTCAGCCGTTGATGCCCGAGAGCTATCCCACCGCCATCCGCAATACTGGTACTTCTTGGTGCCAGGCATTCGCCCGCTTCGGCGGTTCGGCGTCCTCCATCGTTCTCGGCGGTATTGCCGGTATGGCCATGTTCCAGACTGCTGCCGGCAATACAAACTGGTCGACGGTGGTTCTCGTGCTTATTGTCCCGTTTGCCCTGGGCTTCATCTGCACGGTTTTGTTCGTTAAGGAAACAGCTGGCAAGTCTATGGATGCGTTGGCGGAAGAGGAAGACAAGCTTGGCAACTCCGAGAGCGACGGTATGATGCGCTTCGGCGTTATGCTGGTAATCGTTGCTATTTTGGCTGTGCTGTGCATCGTTTGCCCCCTGGTGGTTCCCGGATGGTCCAAGCAGCCGTACGCACTGCCTCTCATGGCTGTCGGCCTGCTTCTTCCCTTCCTGTACTTCTTCGTGTTCGGTGGCGCTCAGCTGGCTAAGAACAAGAAGAAGTAGCATGGATCTTTCGCGACGCGACCGTCTCCCCTTGACGGCTTAGCCGTCCGACGTGTGGCTTCGCAACGTGTTTTGTTACGCAAGAAGCCCTCGCCCTTCGATGAAGGAGCGAGGGCTTCTTTTTTGCTCGGCTTGATCAGTGCTTCCGGACAGCTGTCCGGGTCTCTCCCGGTTTGCTTGGCGTTGGTGGTCTTGTGTGCCTACTTGGCGTCTTCAGCGAGGCTCTTAGCTTCCTCAGGGGCCTTCTCGAGCTCTTGTAGCTGTTCGTAGGTAAGGCCTCGCCCTTCAAACATCCATCGCTTGAGCTTCTGGGCTTTCGACGCATTGGGGTCTTTCAAGCTTTCGCTCTTTCCTTTGTATTCTTCCTTGATGCCCATGGCCACGATGGCTGCCGTCGCTATGCGCAGCTTGGCGACGTCGCTCGTTTTGATTTCGTAGCATGCCCCACGGTTTTTGAAGTCGACTAGGCGGACGTGGCCTTCCTGCTTCGAGGTGTCTTCGTTGGTGAAGTGGAAAGGGGGGTTGGATAGGCTTCCTTTGACCAGCCAGCGCAGGCCCTCTATGTAATAGTCCTTGAACACTCGCAAGGTATGGAACGCATACTCCCATCGCTCAAGTTGCAAATAGTACGTAAGCGTTTGCGCGTCCGGCTTGATACGCCCCATCTCGCCGCCCATTCGTCCAAATATGGTCACTTTGTCGCGTTCGCTGGACCAATCTCCCTTGAAGCTGAGAAACGTGTCCCCGTCTTCGTACCAGACGTCGAAATCCTCGTGACGGGCCAGTGCGTCCGCGGGCAGATAGACTCGATTGTTCTTTTTCACCAGGGCCTCCTCAGGGGTGTTTGGGTCTGCCGCGATTATAGCGTACCTAAGCCCGTTCGCGCGTCGACCACCAAAAGCAAGAAATGTAAAAAATGGCTTATTATCAGGTGAAACAGAGTCATATCGTACTTGTCTCAAACGAAAATCAACCTCTCGGACCGATGGTATTCACACCAAAATTGTCCTTGTGATTCGATATGCAATTTGCGGAACTACCTATTCTGAAATCACCGGATACGTTGGTGCTTGCAATGGCCGAAGCCGGTATTGGCAAGTCATTGGCACGGTGGCGAAATCCCCGTTTTGCATCGTGCATGACATACGTTGGAGTGGTCGGCGACGGCACGTTGCTGCGGTTGCCGATCAAATGAGGAACGGAGGCTTCCCTTATGTGTTTTAGACCAGCAGATGCGTCCGGCGGCGACGGGATGAACAAGTGCCCCGAGTGCGGTAAGACCATCCAGATGATGGCGGGCGTTACTTTGAAAAAGTGCCCGTTCTGCAAGTGCGATTTCACGCCGTACATCAATGGCGAAAAGCCGCTTCCCGGTGCAGGCGCCCCTGCAGCCCCTGCAGCCCCTGGTGCCCCCAAGGCTCCCGGTGCCCCCAAGCCTCCCGCGGCTCCCGGTGCCCCCAAGCCTCCCACCGCTTAAGGCGAACAGTACTTGGCGATGCCCGTTGGGGATGGGCATCCTTCAGATTTGAAAGCCCGGGGAGGGGGTGATCGCCGAGTAGCTTATGTTTTGGTTTTCTCGCCGCAAGGCGGAAAAAGTTTCTTCAGTATGCGAGTGACGAGCTCAGAAAGAAGGAAAACATGGCATACGGTAAACAGTGGCAAACCGTAATGGAGGATGGGACGGTTGTAACCCGTAGCAATACGTGGTCGCCTCCGGGAAGCCATCCCGTAGGGTACGGCGTCAAGGTTGTTACCAAGGACGGCGAGCTGATCCGCATCGAGGGCGATGACGACAACCCCATCACCACCGGTCGCGTGAACGCAATGAACCTTGCTCTTCGCGAGTACACGTACGCTCCGTCGCGTATCATCCACCCGATGAAGCGCGATTATGCCGATCGCGGCAAGGACAAGTGGGTTCAGACCACGTGGGACGAGGCTCTGGATACCATTTGCGAGAAGGTTCGTTATTTCCAGGAGACGTATGGTCCCGAGTCGATCGTGTGCTTCGGCGGTACTGGTCGCGAGGCCTGCATCTTCTACTATGCGCTGACCTTCTCCGTTCTGCAGTCGCCCAACTGCTGCTACACGCAGTCCGGTTGGTCCTGCTACGGTCCGCGCTGCTCCATTTCCGACTACGTTTTGGGTGCTGGCTATCCCGAGCTCGACTATGCCGGCCATCTGCCTGGCAGCTACCAGGATCCGCGTTACGAAGTGCCGAAGTACATTGTTGTTTGGGGTAAAGAACCTCTTCCGTCCAACGGCGACGGCTTCTTCGGCCACTGCCTGGTCGACCTCATGAAGCTTGGCACCAAGATTATCTCCATCGACCCCCGTATCACGTGGGTGGGCGCTCATGACGGCAACATCAACCTGCAGGTTCGTCCTCAGACGGACACCGCTCTTGCTTTGGCCATCATGAACCTCATGTTCGAGAACGACGAGTACGATCACGAGTTCGCTGAGAAGTGGATCTACGGCTTGGACGAGATCAAAGAGCGTGCTGCTGAGTACCCCGTCGACAAGGTTGCCGAGATCACCACGGTTCCCGCCGAGGATATCAAGCGCGTTGCGCACATTATCGGTACCGAGCGTCCTGTCGGTTGGGCATGGGGTCTGGCGTTCGATCAGAACAAGAACGGCGTGCAGCTGTCCCAGGCGTTCATCATTCTTGCCGCTCTGGCTGGCTCGATCGACCGCCCCGGTGGCCTGACGCTTGGTCCTCCGTCTGCTCTGCTTGGCAAGTGGCGTATGGAGCAGCGTGGCGCTATGGAAGACTCTGTGTGGGAGAAGCGCATCGGTGCTGCTGCATGGCCGGGTCTGTCCACCGGCATGGCTACCACGCAGCCCGACGAGACGCTGAACACCATGGAATCCGACGAGCCCTATGCTCTGAAGATGGGTTGGTTCAACAGCTCCAATTTCCTGACTCCGACCTGCTCCGCTCAGCCGAAGCGTTGGCATAAGGCTCTGCAAAAGCTCGAGTTCGTGGTCGTTCAGGACCTCACCATGACCCCGACGGCTATGGCCGTGGGCGACTACTTCTTGCCGATGGCAACGTGGGCCGAGCACAACGGCATCGTTCTGACGCACTATGGCCGCAACACCGTGTTCATGGGCCCCATGAACAAGGCTCTGCAGGTTGGCGAGTGCAAGTCCGACGTCGAGATCTGCCTCATGTTTGGTCAGCGCCTCAACCCGAGCTGGTGGCCGTGGTACAAGCCTGCTGACGGCAAGTCCCTCGACCTCGATGCTCTGGCAACGGCTGTCGAGGACTTCTACAGCGATCAGCTGAAGGAGCTTGGCTTCGACTGGAAGACCTTCCAGGAGCTTGGCCTGTATCAGCCCGGCGCTCATGGCTTCGAGTACGAGAAGTACGAGAAGGGTCTGCTCCGCTTCGACGGCGAGCCCGGCTTCAACACCATTACCGGCCAGATCGAAGCCTACTCGATTCTGTACGAATCCTGGGGCGAGGACCCGCTGCCGTACTACGAAGAGCCGAACTACAGCCCGATCAGCAAGCCTGAGTTTGCCGGTCAGTATCCGCTGATTTCTACGTCTGGCTCTCGTCGTTACAGCTCGTTCCACTCCGAGCATCGTCACGTGCCGTCTTTGCGTCAGATCGATCCGTGGCCGTGGGTGCAGCTCAACCCGCAGACCGCCGAGGAATACGGCATCACCGATGGCGACTGGTGCGAGGTTTACAACATGTTCGGCGAGGCTCGCTTCAAGGCCGAGGTTACTCCGGTCATCAAGCCCGGTATCCTGAACTGCGCTCATGGCTGGTGGTTCCCCGAGCAGGATGGCGAAGAGCCCAACCTGTTCGGCGTTTGGAAGTCCAACTTCAACAGTCTGGTTCCGCACTTCAATGTTGGTAAGCTTGGCTTCGGTGCTCCTTACAAGGGCGTCATGTGCAACGTTCGTCGCGTCCGTAGCCTTGACCAGGACTAACAAGAAAGGAAGTGACACCAATGGCAGATCAGAAATACGCTTTGCTCGTTGATTACACCTATTTCTCTGGCAATCATGCCGCTGAGATTGCCTGCAAGGAAGAGCTCGGCCTTCCTCTCGATCAGTTCGGCATCAAGGAAGTCGAAGTTGGTCCGTTCAAGAAGGGCGAGGGCAATGACGGCGACGCTTGGGAATGGTTCTACATCCCGTGCCCGACGTCCATCTTCTCCGAGCATTGGGGAACGGGCGGCGATAAGGCCGGCCAGCGCCCGATGGCTGTGCAGGTAGAAGAGTCTGCTTCCATGTACTACGGTACGCTTGAGGAGATGCAGGCCAAGATGGCTGAGTTCGACCGCCCGATGGTGCTGTTCCAGCTCTAAGCTTGCGCTCTAGGTAGGATTACCGTGGCCATCGGTTGCGTAGCCGGTGACCACGGTATCGTGTTGAAGACTGACAAGGAGGGCGAAATGACTCGTGACGAATTTTTGGCACTTGACGCACCCGAGGGCGCAGAGAAGCTGAACGCTCTGCTGGCTGAGGGCAAGAGCCAAGATGAAGCTATGGCTGAGTGCGGCATTACCAAGGCCGAGCTGATGAAGGCGCAGATCTTCTTCGTGAAGGGCAAGTACATTGCCCGCGCTTGGGGCGGTTACACCTCCACGAAGGCTACTGGTAACGAAGGTGCTGGCGAACTTGGTCTTGGCGGCAGCTTCAAGGACATCAAGCCGGCGGAATAAGCTTAAGCGATGTGCTTTTGCTGAAGTGAAGAGAAAGGGCTCGCTTGTTTCTCGGGGCGAGTCCTTTCTTGAAATGGGGAGCACTACGTTGTCCGTAGCGCTTTTCAGGGGGAAAGAGCTTTACGGGCATCGTATTGAAAACTATGGGAAGCGCCGAAAAAGCGAACACCGGACCGCGCAAGGAGGCAAGGCTCTTATGGCAACTGAAGACGAGATCAAGCGAGAAGTCGAAGAACTGGGTCGACTGACGGAGGAGCAGGAGAACATCCTGTACAACATCTGCCTGAAGCAGGACGAACTGGGGCGCGAGTCTACGAACATGCTTTTGAGCAAGCTTAAAGGCAATCCTATATACCAGGATATGCTTGATCGTAAGTACCTGACGTACGACGTGTTCAACCATGGTGGCAAGCATGAGATCGCGTGCTTGTACGTGACACTTAAGGGTATGCGCTACTGCATTCTTTTTGCTGAAGAACTTTCTCTTCGTCGCAAATTGAATCCGGCGGGCGCTCCTTGGAAGGTTGCGTAGTTTCTGTACGCCTGACCGCGCATGCGTGAATAAGAAACGCCCCGGACGTCCGGGGCGTTTCTTTGAAGTTCGCTTGGATGCCGTGCAAGCTTTGTGGCACTATGCTTCGCGCAAAGCCACGTCAATCAGGTAGCTTTCCGAGTCATTGCTCTCGCACACCAAGTAACATGTCATGATGCGGACGGACTTCCCGTTATTTGCCATGATGCTGCGCGCTGTATCGAGAAAGCGCGGAGGGAATGCAAGGGATTGTTCGGCCGGGTCTTCCATGAAGTCGGTGCAGCCTGCTTCTTGAAGCGCTGCGCGTACCGGAGGCACATCCTTTCCAAACACTTTTGCCGTTTTCAAAAAGAAATCGTCGTTGTCGAATACTACGCACGGATGAGCGTTGGCAGCTCGTTCGTTTTTTTGTCGAAGCTCGCTGCGGTGCTTGTTTTCAAGGGAGCAGTAGTGCATTCCAAACGATATTCCCTCGTCAAGTGCCCACTCCATAAGCGAAAGGGCAAGTGCTTCACTACCGGCGACGGCCAAGCCGCCCGAATAATCGTAGTCGTACATGACCTCGAATGGAGGGTTCTTCAGCATGAATCCTCGCTTGCTGAATTCGTCCCAGTTGCAGAAGGGGAAGCAGAATTCCAAAAGGTTGATGCCATCGATGCCGACCTCTTGGAATGCGCGGAACAACTTGTGCATATGTTGCTCGGAACCGGGAATCACCGGCATTTCCACCATGACCGAGGGAATGTGGCGCTTGGCGACGCGCATAGCTGCAATAACTTGCTTTTGCTGATCGGGAGTATCGTCGTCCTTTACGCTGAATCGGATTTCATCCAATCCGGCCGCGCACAATCTCGCAGCGCTCTCTTCGGTCAGCAGATCCCCTGAGGTGTACATGCGTTTGTGTGCGTTTGGCCACGTTCTTTCTGCATGTTGTAAAAAGTCGATCGCGTTTTCCAGATCGAGTAGAGGCTCGCCTCCGGTTAGACCCACGCAAGCAAGAGTTTGGTTCTCGCTTGCCGATCGTTCGAGGGTTTCCTTCCAGGGACAGCCTTCGCGAAAGAACGTTTCGTATTCGGGTTGGTTGTGGTTGAAGCAAAAATAGCAATCTCGGTGGCACTTGAACGTAGTGGAAAACGTTTCCGATCCGCGGTTGCCGGTGCATTCCACGCAGGCCGACGAAAGATGCCCCACGCTGAGACTTGCCCCGCTATTGCGCGAAGCAACTCCTCGTGCAATCAGGCGTGTGCGAAGTTGGGCGCAAAGATCGGCGTCAGCGTATTTTGGAGCGAATATCAACCCCTTTTTCTCAAGGGTTTGCACGTAGCGTTTTTCGACGTCGGCGTATTCGGCGAGGGCTGCATCGAGTGCTTCATCGGACATGCGGGCGCTCCGTTCGTATCTGTTCGACAATGGGTTGTTGAAGATGCGGTTTTTGCATGCTGGTCTGGGGTTATTTGTTCGATCGGGGTTGGACTTTTTGCTTGCTCCATTATAGTCGGTATAGGCGACTTGTATGACGAGACGCATCATTGCTGAGGGCAATACAAGGAGGTCGCGCGGTGGAAGTTCCTGTTGAAAGACGTTTTCAAGGGTCGGTGCGCTTGGTGACGCTGCATCTTTGGCGAGTTGCGAAATCGACCGATCTTGAAAAGGGATTCGAGGTCGCGCGTCGCTTGGGGATGCTTAGCCAGCAGAACGAAGATTTCGTTCGAGCCTGCTTTTTGATTGACGCGCAGATTGATCAGGGGCTCGCGTGCGATGGAGCGGTAGACATGCACATGGTTGACGAGCTGCAAAAATGCGCTATTCGTTTGAATACGGCTGATCCTGCGTAGAGCCTGCTATCCGCATTTGTAGCACGTGGGAGTGAAACTCAGCACCCGCTTGGTGATTTCGGGTTGCGTACGAAGCTTGACGAGCATGTTGTATACAGCCGCTCCGTCTATCGAAACAATTCGCGGATTCTTCGACTTCATAGCAAAGTAGACATCGGCTGCCGTGAGCCCTTCGATCACGAGAGGGCTTTCAACTTTGTCGAAGAAGCGAGGCTTGGGTAGGTCGAGGTAAGAACAGAATTCCCGGTAGATGTCATCGTGCTCAGGTGCGAAGAGCGTTTTGCTGTAATCCGGGCGATGCGTAAGGCAGGATGCCTCTTCAGAAAGCTCGGCATCCAGCTCCGCAAAATAGTCGAGTGCTGCTTGGCCTCGCTGGGCAATTCCCTGTTTGATGTGCTGCTGCTCGCGCTCGTAGGTCCCCATGATTTCCTCCCTGCAAACAAAGGAAAATAAGCCTATTCGTTTCGGTGTTTTCATCGTAGTTTTCGGGCGTTTTCTGCTAAGTTACAAACACCTTGCTTTTGATAGTTTAGCCTGATTAAAGGCCATATAACAAGAATTATAGCAGGGCGATTGTGGTACAATTACTACCATGCAGTCAGCGGGCTTGAATGCAAGTTGAACAGGGTTCAAAAAAGCCAAACATCTTCGAACTACTCGGGGGAAATCGTGCTAATCAAAGACAAAACGCGCGTGGATGATGGCGAGGTTCAAGAGCTCTCTTTCACCATGGTCGCAACGGTGCAGGAAGTCGAAGAATCAGCGAAAGAGTTTTTTCGCCAGATCTCTCAAAAAGATATTCCGGGCTTTCGGAAAGGCAAAGCCCCTCGCAATATCTTGGAGCAAAGCGTAGGCGGTCATGCGAACGCTATGGGCGGAGTTGCCGAGACGCTTATCAATGAATTTGCCTTCAAAGCTATCGATGATGAGGGAGTTCTTTTTATCGGGGATCCTCAATTCAACGTTGCCGAGATGCTGGAAGAAGGGAAGCCGTTCTCGTTCGATGTGTCCGGACCCGTTGCGCCGAGCATGCATCTGGCAAGTTATGAACCGGTTTCTATCGTGATGCCGCCCGAGGAGGCAACCGAGCAGGATATTAAAGCTCAGATTCGCGAACTGCAAAGCTATTACCATTCTTTTGAAACGATCGACGATGCTGAGCATAAAGCCGAATGGGGTGACTATGTTGAAATGACCTTGACCGTGACGAACCACGGCAGGATGGTGTCTGGTCTTGGAGCGGCCGACCGCATGATAGGTCTGGGCGAGGGAACCATGCCCGAATCGTTTGATGCTCAGGTAATTGGTTCGAAAGTCGGCGACAGGCTCGAATTCGACTTCGAGGCAAAAGATGCCGAAGGCGAATCGGAATACGGCGACGGCGAGTTGAGCGCGATCGTCGAAGTCAAGGGTTTGCGAAGATGCATCGTGCCTGAAGTGGATGACGCATTTGCGGTTAAAGTTGGTTGCGAAAATGTTGATGATCTGCGGAAGCAGTTGAAATTGGCCATCAATATGCAGAAGGGGAAAGACCTCCCCGGTCTGATGGTAGATCGAGCGATTGATCAATTGGTCAATCGCCTAGAAGGGGCCGTCCCTGCTTATTACATTGATTTTATTCGTCAAGATGTCGGACGCGAGATGATTCAGTCGCTCAAGCAGCAGGGAACCAGCCTGCAGCAATGGATGCTGCAGAACAGCATTGATGGCGACAAGATGAAAGAAAAAATCTCGATCGAAGCAGAACGCCGCGCAGCTATCGACTGCGCTCTTGAATCCCTGTTCGCGCAAAAGGGCTGGGAGCTTTCCGAAGAGGACATCGATGGAATGTTTTCGAGCGAGCGCGGCCTTGAGGGCACGCGTGAAGATTGGGAAAAGAGCGGTCGCATGGCGTCCGTCCGAAAGATGTGTCGTCAGTCGAAATCGACGGAATGGCTGGTTGAGACGGCTGTGGTCACGGTGGTAGAAGAACCGGTTGAATAAGCGAACTGCCCGCTGGATTGTCTGTCGCGTTGTGGTGGACAATCGATTCGAAAAGGAGATCGAAGATGGAACTTGGCTCTACGGTAACTCTTACCTACACGGGTAAGCTCGATGATGGCACGGTTTTTGGGTTCGCTACGCCGGAGAATCCGATGAAGTTTCAAACGGGTATGGATATGGCGATCGACGGATTCGAGAAGGCTATTCTGGAGATGAACGAAGTGGGCGAGCGTGCTACGTTTATCGTTGATGAATACGGTGGATACGGTGAGTACTTAGAGGATTATACGGCGCGCATTCCCTTGGAGCAGATTCCCGTTTCCGACGTCAAAGTGGGAAAGCGCATTATGCTAGCAAGCGGCGAAGACGGATCGCCTATGCCTGCGACGGTTTTGGAGGTTGGCAAGGGCGTGGTGGTGTTTGACTTGAACCATCCTTTGGCTGGCCAGAATCTCAATTTCGAAGTGGAGATTCTCGAAATCGAAGATGCGCCTGAGAATTTTGTTTCTGCTGCCGAAAAGAGCAAACATTTCAAAGAGCAGTCGAAGCTGCTTGGTGGCGACCAGGGCGAAGACTATCGCTAAGCTTTTTCGCCGATAGTGCAAAAGAACCCCCGCCTGGTTTCAAGTATGGCGGGGGTTCTTTTGCATTCGCGTTGCGGCGCGGGGCTTCGATTTTCTCTTTTGCGCGAAGCATCGAAAAGAATCCTTTTAGATGCTTCGCGCTTTACGTCTTACAATCCTACGAAGCTGTCAGGGAACTGCTTGTTCGCGTTGAGCACGTCGTTGCTCGTGTCTCCGTAGCGCAGCCATTCCGTGTCGGTAGCCTTGCGTTTGATCCTCGCGTTTTCCATGACTTCTTTTAGGGCCTTGGTCTTTCGGGCGTACTCTTCCATTTGGGCGAGGCGGCCCTGCATCTCGATCTGGCGCCTCTTCCGCGCCTTGTCCTGGATGCTGTCTCCGGGAATGATATCGTAATAATCTTCAGGCTCAACGATTATTCCCTGATGGGTTGCGTAGGCTTCGAGCGCGGAGTCTTCTCGGAGGCTTTGAAGCGTGCGCTCTTTGACGTCGGCGTACACTTGCTCAACCGTGATGCCGCGCTGTTGGCTGAAACTCTCCAGGGTCATACCGTTCCGGGCGATCATTTCCTCAAGGCGTACATTCGCGTCGTTGAGCGCACCTTCAACGAGATCTTCGGGGAGCTCTTCAACCAAACGCGTCGCGAGTTCTTTGCAGATAACGTCTTGGTCTGCCAGTTCTTGAAGCTCCCTGCTGTCTTTATACATGTTGTATCGAATGAAGATCAACAGGTCATCTACACTCTTGAAGTCTTCGGTGCGGGTGCTGATCCAGCTGTCGGTAAGTTTAGGCTCTTCACCGGCCTTGCAAATCATGTTTTTCAACCAGCGGATTGCCTGGTCTTTGATGGCGTCTTCGGGAATTCGGATTTCCTCGGCGACTACGTAAACCGGGTCGTACGAGGTGAGAGTGAAGTGATGGCTTGCCATATGATAGCCTCCATGGGTTGAGTATGCGCGCTGTTCCCCGTGAGTTTCCGCGTGTCGCGCGCATGTGACATGCGATCATACTAGACTACGTCATATATTATATAGCAAGCGAATGCGTTGAGAAGGATGATTGGTCGAACCTGTGTGTCCTTAGTTAAATATGGGACTCTGGGGATGATGGATGAGGGACTATCTCTTGCTACCATTGATCGCAAAGAGCGACGACAAGGTGTTCGTGCGTCTAGATCGGTTGAAGGGAGCGAGAGAACGTGTGTTGGTCGTGTAATCCGATTTGCGGCGGTTGCAGACCGCCGCGCAAACGCCCGGTCAAGTGTCCGGAGTGCGGTATGTTCAATGCGGTGGATCTGGAGCATTTCTCTGAACCAAACCCATGTACGAAATGCGGGTTTGATTTGACGGACATGGCTGTTCCCGAGCCTGTGGTGTGTACGATTTGCGGTGAAGTGTGCTACAACTCGTGTAAGAAGGGAAGAACGGATCAACTGACCGAAGATATTCGTCCATGTCTGACGCGTGTGAACGAACCGTTGCGCATGTCAAAATGAGATAGGCTTCTCATTTTGGAAATGATGCCATGGTTTTGCGCTGCCCCTTTTTATAAGGGGCAGCGCTTTTAGGTCGGTAGAGGTGAGCTGCTTTACGGGTGGCGCTTCTACCGGTGTGTCTTGATGCGGTCTTTCGTAATTCCCGTACGATCACAGATGCTGTCGATCTCGCGTCGATTTTTGGCAATGCTGATGCCCGATTGCCCTGCAATGAAAGCCATAAATATAGCTATCAGATAAACAGCGCCGCTGGCTATTGTGCCAACCGACTCGGATGGAATGAGGCCGTACACGTCGAGGGCAGTGCGTCCGAGGCCGAGCAATAGGACGACTGCCATGGCCGCAAGGATCTTAATAAACGCCTTGCGGTTGCTTGCCTTCAAAGTCTCGATGGTTTCGAAGGCCTTAGAGAATTGCTTGCTTGCTTTCTTTGACATGCCGGTCTCCTTGCCGCGCTTTGTTTGCACGTAGGTTCATTATATTCCGTCGATGAACTCCTGGCCTTTCATGCGATGAACTTCTTCAAGCGGCATTCGGCCAAACTTTACCTTATAGATCAAAAAGGTTGCAAGTCCCGTAAAGAACAGTCCTGCGACGGCGAGGAAGAACGAGCCTAGATGGAGCAAGCCGTCGTCGAAAGCTCCCATAGCGAACGACATTCCCACGTTGTACATGTTGTAACCACCAACGGGGATAAGTACGCTGAAGCCTTGTCCCGCCAAGCTTGCAAGTGCGCCAGAGATGCCCAGTGGCGCGAAAACGGATCCGCAAAACCATGCCGTAAGCAGAATCCAAAGCGGCTTGCACTTGGGAGTTATTTTTTTAACTATCAAGTAGACAACTTGGAACAGCATGCAGAGCGCGCCGCCTATCAAGAAGGAAAGAGGAAACACTGTGGAGGTGGTGTTTTTTTCGAGGCTGATCAAGGGCTCTATGCCTGCCATGCCGTAGATGTAGCCAAACAGGATGCTGATGGCTGCCGCCACAAGGTTGAACCAAATCACCAACCAAAGACCAGGGATGATGGCTTTTCCGACGCTAGCATTGTCTTTTGTCCAAGGTCCGATCATCTTCATGCCGACGGCCATGGCGAAACCTGAAAACGGAAGAAGGGCTCCGAAAGTCCCCCATTTCTCTACGATCTGATAGTTTGCAAATCCTCCCAGCACGCATCCGATGACGCCCATGCTGATAAGGGTGGAGCCGCCGATGAAGAATTCCATGGGAGTGTTGGCAAGAAGCTGGGTCCATACCGTCACCAAGGCTTGGGCAATGAGCGCAAATAACCCTCCGATAAAAAAGCTGTATACCACTGTTTTGTACGCTTTCATCAACCATCTCCTCTACCCGTGCGTAAGTTGTTTCTTGTGCAGGCCTTCACGCTTTGACCCCTCGTCTTGCGTGGAGATAAGCCTTTTCAATTGTAGTAAGAAGACGGGTTTCAGCATCCTTCCAAGCGTACTAGGTCTTCGGTATTTCTTTCTTCAGAGGGATGAATTGAAGGTTCTGACGGTGCGTTGCCTGGTGCGCTCGATCGCGGTACATGCAAAGGGTGTCAAGAGCGATCGATGCGCGATGTGCCCCAGAAAAAGGAGAACCGGAAAGCGTTGGAGGACTTTCCGGTTCAGGGTGCTTCAGACGAGTACTATTATATGACATAGTCTACTAATAGGCAAGTGACATTTATCGTTCTGCTTTTGGGCGCGGATCGGCTTGTCGGGCGGTTATCGGTTGGCGTCACGCGCCCGCGCAACCGTTTAATCACGTGGCTTTGCCTTTCGGGCCGCGCGCTTCTTTTCCGCTCGTAAAGGTAGGTATTCGCTCACCACAATGCCGGCGAAGATAAGAGCGAACCCGGCGAACAGCGGTGCGGTGAGGGCTTCGCCCAGAAACATAATGGAAAACGTTACCCCGAAAACCGATTCCGTAGCCAAGAACAACGATGCCGGAGCCGGGTCAACGTGCGCGACTGCGACGTTTTGCAGCAGCAGCGCTATGCACGAAGCGAAGACGGCCAGGTAGGCCAAGCTGGTCCAGGTATCCAGGCCCAACGCGGAGAAATTAGGCGTCGGCTCGAACGCGATGCCTGCGGCGAAACCAAGCGTGCCTGCTACGATGAACTGCACCACGGTGAGCAGCGTCATGTCGCGCCCTCGCGCGTATTTCGCCGTGAACAGCACATGAAAGCTCAGGAACAGGGCGGAAAGCAGGGTGGCCAGATCGCCGAATCGCAGCGACAGTCCCGATGCGCCTGCAAACGAAACGCATCCGACGCCTGCGACGCACACGATGGCTGCCGCTACATTGAATCGCGTGGGTTTGGATCCGCGCAACGCCCAGCCTAAAAACGGGATGATCACGCAATACAGCGACGTCAAGAAAGCGCTGTTGGAAGCTGTGGTATCCGTGAGCCCCGTGGAGTTTGCCCAGTACGCAAAGAACAGCCATGCTCCCAAAATCCCGCCTTTTTTCAGGTGATCCGCATCTAGATTCTTGCGGAAGCGCGGCAGCATGATGACGCCCAGGATGATGCCGGCGGCCGTAAAGCGCACTCCCACCAGCCACGCAGGAGGGAAGGCGTCGACGGTCGACTTGATGACGACGGTGCCTAAGCCCCAAATGGCGGCTGCCAGCAAGAGGAATACCTTGTAGGTCCACAAAGGGCGCGCGCTATGTTGGATGATTTCGGTCACGGTAGAGCATCATAGCACGAAGCGCTTGCGGCAGGAGCGGGCGGCGGATCGACGATGGCTGGCGTGGACCGTGCGTTCTGTCAAAACGAACGAGTTTTGCTGGTCCTCGAGTGAGAATAAACAAAATGCGCACGCTTCTGACCTGGCATTATGCGAAAGCTACTCGCAAACCTTGCTTCCGAGGGGCGAAATTTCCGGCCAAAGTCCCGCAAAACTCGTCCGTTTTGACAGCGGGCCCATGGGTTTCGGTGTAGCGTGCCACGTGCCACGTGCCGCGTGCCACGTGCCACGTGCCGAGTGCAGCGTGCCGCGTGCCACGTGCTGCGCGCCACGTGACGCGTGCCACGTGCTGCGCGCCACGTGACGCGTGTGCCCACGCTGCACGGGCGTCACTCCTCGAACAAGGCTATGACGTCGGCTTTTGAGTGCGCGCCGAGCTTGGCGTACAGATGACGAACATGGGTCTTCACCGTGTTCTCGGAAAGGAACAGCTGCTGCTCGATTTCGGCGCGGCTTTTTCGCTGGGCGATGAGCCCCATGATCTCGGTTTCCCGGGCCGTGAGGCCGTATCGTTCCGCTAGCGACTCGCATCGCGCCATGAACCGTTCGCGCGGACCGGGCACATGCAGCTGTCCGTCAAGGGTTATTCCCGATGCGCCCCAGTCTCCGTTCACGGACTTTTCGCTGGTCCAGACCAGTGCGCATACTAAAACCAGCACGATGCCGCCCAGCGCCAATCCAACAAGGAACGCCTCGTTGAAAAACAGGCTGTTCTGCAGCAGGCATTGGCGGATGCCGATTCCCGCGAAAATTCCCAACTCGCTCAACGCGCGGGCAAGGGCGAAGAGCCGCAGGGTGGGAACCTCGAAGCGAAACGCGATGTTTGCCAGCATGAGCAGTACGAACATGGTGAACCACACGTATGCCAGCTTGAGGGAAAACGAGACGGCGAATCCCCATTGCGGATCAGCGAAGGGAATCGCTGCCAGCGCGATGATGGAAAGGGGCAGGCCAACCTTTGCAAGGAACCGCACGTCGATACGATCTTTCAGCGTGAGCGCCATCACGATGATCACGATACCCGCGAGTCCGGTCGCCACCACGCGGTGGATGGCTCCCATCCAGGTGGCATCGGGGATGACCGATCCTGCGGTGCCGGAAAGAAGTCCGGCGGCCGTCATGATGCCCAGCAGCTTCCAGGGAAGGGGGTAGCGTGTGTTCGCCGAGCGGGCAGGTTCCGTTGGAAGGATGCGCAAGCTCAGCAGGGCGCATGCCAACGACGCCAAGGGAAGCAGCGCCGTTGCGGCGATAGCGTACGGTTCCTGCATGGTGCTGACTGCGAACGAAACTACGGCGGCGGTGATGCACGAACCTGCGCCGTACATGAGCGTGCGCGTGGTTCCCATCTGGCTGTACGCTTCCGCCCAAAGGCAAAAGAGAAAGGCCCCGCCGATAGCCGTTACGGCCGATACGGCAAACAGAATTGCCGCTGCGCTTCCTGCGGGGAACAAGACCAGTCCCAGAAGCGCTGTCCCTGCTGCCGTGATGATTACGAATGCTGCGCTTGCTTTTTTATGACTGCCGAGGCGACCGATGCGGTTTGAAAAAAGGGCGAGCACCAAAAACGTGCCAACGTCGCCTACGCGCATCCCGTAATTGATGGCCGCAAGTGACGCGTCGGGAAATCCGAAGCCAGGAAAAATGAAGGTTACGTGCGTGCAGCATAGCCATGCGACAAGCAGCCCCATGCCCAAAAATCGCAGGGGGAACAGCAGCGCAGCAAAAGAATCTTCCTCTTCTGCCTGATCTTCGGGAACGATGGCTCGTACGACATCACTTGGTTTCACGGCGCCTCCTTGTGGTTGCCATATTGTACCAGGTCGGGTGCGTGGCGTTACGAAGAGACGCGCCTGCATCGTGAGGATGCGGGCGCGCTGCGCGCTGCCGCAAATGCTGGGTATCTGGCAAGGGCTTTTGCTGAGCGCTTGGTCAAACCATGCGTCGAGCGCGTCTTTGCGGCAGTCGCCTGCCTGCATGCATGCCGTGCTTCGGGAGGGGTGAATGCAGGGGTGAGCTTGGATTCACCCCCCTTGTTGGGCGGTTCACCCGCGACAAACCCCAAGGTTGAACGCATGATGGCCCAAGAGCCCAGGGAGGGCAGCCGATCAGCTTGGCATGCGGCACCGACGCCGCGCTCAAGCTGACGGACACGTGAATTCTTCGGAGGGAGTTCTTATGAGCGAGATCACCAAGGGCCTGTCGCGCCGCAGCTTTCTGACGTTGGGAGGCGTGGCCGCGCTGGGCGGAGCCGCCGCGCTGGCCGGTTGCGCCCCGCAGGCGTCGAGCGAATCGAAGTCGGAGTCCGCAAAGGGCGACGACGCCGCTATGAAAACGGCCGACCAGACGAAAGAGTGCGACATCGCCGTAGTTGGCGCGGGCGGCGCTGGCATGTGGGCTGCGGTCGAGGCCGTGCGCGCCGGCAAGAGCGTCGTCGTCATCGAAAAGGGCGCGAACGTGGGCGTGGCGAACGGCTCGCTGGCGGGCGGCCCGTTCATCGTCGGCTCGAAGCTGCAGCAGGAAGCTGGCATCGACTTTACGGTTGAGGAAGCGTTCAACCATATTATGGAGTACGGCCACTGGTCCACGAACGCTGCCGCCATCAAGGCCGCCGTGGAGATTTCCGGCGAAACCATCGACCAGTTCACCAGCGATTTCGGCGTGCCCACCGGCCTGCGTCCCGACAACTACGGCGCCGGCCATGCTTCGGTGCGCGCCAACTTCCAGGCCGATCCCAAGGACTCGAAGACGCAGGCCAAGGGCGAGGCGCGCATGAAGCCGCTTCAGGAATTCGTTGAGTCCGAAGGTGGCGAGTTCCTGTTCAACACCGCTGGCAAGCGCCTTATCATGGAAAACGGCGCATGCGTCGGCGTGCAGTGCGAAGGCGAAGGCGTCATCGACGTGAAGGCCAAGCAGGTCATCGTGGCTACCGGCGGCTTCTTGGGCAGCGCCGACATGATGCTGGAGAAGTTCGGCACGTTCGTGAACCCGCTGGGCAACATCCTGTCCGTGGGCGAGGGCATCGACATGGTGCAGGCTGCGGGCGGCCAGGTGTCCACGCAGTGGGGCATCGCGGGCAACGAGTTCGCCGGCTCCAATCAGAAGGCCGACGGCCTGTACGATCGCAAGAACGCGGCGTTCACGGTGGGCATTTACGGCACGTTGCTGGTGAACAACCAGGGCCGTCGCTTCAGTAACGAAGGCAAGTTCGCGAACCTTCCGCTGGCGCTGGGCGGAGCCATCTCACTGGTGGGCGGGAAGTACTACGCGGTGGTCGACCAGACGTACGTCGACGGCTTGAACGCGGGCACCGATGCGTGGACGCTGTGCGGCTCCGACGCCGAGAACTGGCGCACCGGCATGATGACCCTCAAGGGCAAGGCGCTCGAGAACGTTCAGGCGAACTTCGACGCCGCCGTCGAAGAGGGCTGGGCCTTCAAGGCGGATTCGATCGAGGCGCTGGCAGAGGCCATTGACGCCCCTGATTTGGCGAAGACCGTTGAAACCTACAACGCTGCGTGCGCTGCGGGCAAGGACGACCAGTTCTACAAGCCGGCTTGCTTCCTGCAGCCGGTGGCCGCCGGTCCGTTCTACGCCATGCAGTACGAGCCCAGCGCTTGGGTGACCATCGGCGGCATCCGCACGAACGACCGCTTGCAGGCTATCGACGCCGAGGGCGTGGCCATCCCCGGTCTGTACGTGGCGGGCGCCGACAACGGTACGCTCATGAGCGCGCCGTACACCGACTACGAGGGCTATTCCCTCATGTGCGCGTACTGCGGCGGCCGCCTGGCCGGCCAGTACGCCGCTGCGGCGATCGACGCGTAGCCTTTCGGTTCCCAGGGCGCGCAGACCCCTCCCTTACGCGCCCTGTTCCGTAGCTTCGGCGGCCTGCGCCGCTCGAAAAGAAACGGCCCGCACCTTGTGAAGCGTGCGGGCCGTTTCGCGTTTACTCGAACACGACGATTGCTGCGGGGTCTTTGATGCGCAACGCGGCTGTTTCCATGATGCGGAAGTGGTGGTTGAAGTCCACCAGCTCTGCGTACCCGACCGAAAGATCAAGGCCGAGCGCCAAGTCGAGGTACTCGGGCTCCGCGCACACCAACACGGCCTTGCCTTGGTCGATTGCGCTGGTCATGTAGACGTTGTCGCCGATCAGCTTCTTGATGCGGTCGATCTCCAGCATACCGGTGTTGGGCTGGAGGCGCTGCAAGGCCAGGAACAGATCCGGTGCCACGGCAAGCGCGTAACGGCCCAGGTACCCGGTCTTGGCAAGCTGGGAAACGGCGGCTGCTACGTCGGAAAACCCGTTCTCGCCCTTGTTCCAGTCGGTGCGCTTCATCTTGTTCGCGCCCTTGGCGGTGAGCAGGCCTTCGGTCCCCAGCAGCTGGCTGCCGTTCAGCACCAGGCTGTCCTCGCGGCGCGCAGCCTTCTTGGCTGCGGTAACGGCCGGAGCCAGATCAAGCGGCATGCCCGTTTGGGTGGCCAGCTCAAGATCGCGCCCGAGCAGGGTGAAGTCTTCGTACAGCATGGGCAGTTCAAGTTGCGTGCGCCCGACAATGCGGCCGATGCCGTCTTCGAGCACCTCTTCTTTGGCCACGCCGTCTACGGCGACGGTGGTTGCTCCGGGGCCGAGCGGTCCGTAGGTTTTCAGGAAGCGCCGTGCGGTCAATTGCTGGCGCGCCGTGCTTATGACGGCGTCGTCGATTCGGTTCCAAAGCTCAGCCGAAAGATCGGCCGATTCACGAGCGAGGTAATCCATATCGAACTCCTTTCGATTTGGGAAAGCGTGCGGCCACGCGCAAGGCAGAAAGCAAAGCCGACTGTCTTGCTGGGTCGTCGGCGGAAGGGCGGGCCCCTTCCGCACAGGTGGCAAGGTTAGGAAAGATCGCCCACCGTAGGAGCTGCTGCGGGTTCGGCGGGCGCCGGCGCAATCTGACCGTCCGTCTTGATGCCCAGGTCTTCCAGCATCTCCTGAACTTCGCCTTCGCCGTCCAGGAAGAACTCGGTTTCCTTCGGATCCAGATGGCGCATCAGCGTGATGAGCTCGCCCATGTGGGCCTTCTCCTCGTCGCGGATGTCGGCCAGCACGGCCTTAGCCGCGGGATCGTCGGTGGCCAGGTAGTGGGATTCGTACAGGTAAATAGCCTCAAGCTCTCCTGCGATGTCAAGGCGCAGTGCCTGCATGAGCTCGGCGTTGGTCATTTTGCGGTCGACGTTGCCGGCAAACGGATTAGCGAAACTGGGCATAGGGGCCTCTCTCTCCTTGTGTCGCTCCGATGAGCTGGCCGGTTGCGCTGTGGCCATAGCGCTCGTTGGTGGCGACTTCAGTGAACTTCTTGTCGTCATCATACGCTCTTCGTTCGAGAAGAGAGGTTACGAATCGGTAGTTATCAGTAACTATTCTCAATAACTACACGGTTTCGGTTTTAGTTCGCGTGACGTGCCGATAGGCGAGCACGCCGATTCCCGCCAGGCCAACGGTGATGGCAGCCACGATGGCCGCTGCGGCGTAGTTGCCGCTGCCCACCGCCCCGGCTACGAACGTAGACGAAACGATAGACGGAATGCGTCCTACGGTCGTGAGTGCCACGATGCGCCACGCCGGGCTCGTTCCCAATCCGGCAACGTATGTGAGCAGGTCTTTCGGCGTTCCGGGAACAAGGAACACCAGAAACAGCACCAGCTCGAACCGCCGCGCGTCCTGCAGCCATTTGACTTCCGAAATTTTCTCGGGAGGGAAGAACAGCCTCACGACGCGCATGCCGAAGGTGCGGGTGAGCAGCAGGGCAAGGCCGGTTCCGATCGCGCTTGCCACCAGACACCACAGGGTGCCTTCGACCGTGCCGAACGCGTATCCGGCCGCGAGTTCAAGCGGTTCGCCGGGAAGGAAGGCTAGCACCACTTGAGCGGCGTTCGCTGCGACGAACGCGATGCGCCCCCCGATCCCCATGCCTTCCACCCATGCGCGGAAGCGCTCGGTATCCGATACGAACGCCAAAGCTTCGGGGCCGAAGCGAACGCAGAGCGCAATCAAGCCTGCGGAGCAGGCCAGCAGGGCAACGATGAACGCCGCGCGCTTCGCTATTTGCAGCTGCCGCGCGCGAGCGGCAGCTGCAGCGGCGCTTGCGGCGCAGGGAGGGAACTGCGACGAGGCGCCTGGCGCGATGGTTCGATGCAGTGCGGTGATGTCGTCCATGGGTGTCTCGATTCTCTGGTGCGATTAGCTTGCATCAGATGCTACGAGCCAAATATCTATTCCCGGTCAACGTCGCGTAAACTATAGGTCGAGTTCAAGGTCGGCATGCGAACCGCGCCGTCACGCGCGCGCCTCCTTCGGGGCGATTTTCGAGCGTGAGCGATCCGCCGTGCTTGTCGCACAGCAAGCTGCTGATGTTGAGCCCCAGGCCAAATCGCTCTTTCGACGGAGTCTCGCTGAAGAACGGCGCGCAGCCGTTCTTCAGGGCCGCGCATGAGAAGCCCGGCCCGTCGTCGTCCACGATGAGCACGAGTTCTTCACAGCCTTCGTGTTCTGTCGGCCGGACGTCCAGGCGCGTGGACACGGTTTTCGATGCGTAACGGAAGGCGTTCGCTAGAAGATTCTCTGCCACTTCGCTTACGAGCGAGCCGTCAACGCGCATCGAAGGCTGCTCGCATGCGCATCGCTGACTGGCGAACAGGGCGAAGCGCGCCTCGTTCGAGCGAGCCAGGCCGTTGCCGGCATCTTCGATCAGTTCGGCTATGCGGCTGAACGCGATGTCGGACCGTTCGGGTTCGCGATCCTCCAGCTTCTGGAGGCTGCTCATGGCCGCGACGTAGCGTTCGAGCCGTTCGACCTGGGCCGAAAGCGCCGCCGTCGAGGCTTCCAGCTGCTCGGGAGACGCCGTCCCCGCTTTGATGCGCGTATCCAGAAGCTCGATCTTGCCTTTCAGTATGGTGAGCGGCGTGCGCAAGTCGTGCGCGAAGGCAGCGTTGAGGCGCTTTCTTTCCTCGACCGTGCGCCACAGCGCTTTTTGCGATTCCGCCAGAGAAGCACGCATGGTTTCAAACGACTGAGCCAGTCTTCCCAGTTCATCGTCGCGGCCGCGCGCCACCGTGAAATCGAGGTCTTGCTTGGCTATTTTTTCGGTGGCGTTGTCGAGCACGGCAAGGCCCGGAGCAAGCCGCATGCGGAAAAAGCGGCGTGCGGCGGCGAATATGCACACGCCGAACCACAAGGGAAACATGAGAAACGACAAGAACCCGAACAGGGAGGAAAGAGCCAATGCGCTTGGTGATGCCGGCGTGCTGAGGTAGTAGCCGACGGGCGACGTCATGGGTCCTTCCGCCGCGGAACCTTCGGCCGTGTTCAGGGAGAAGAGCGGGGCATAGGGGCTGTCGGGGTTCTCGGCCAGCCATGCGTCGAATCGCTCGCGCGCCCATGCGTCGTAGGCGGGCAGGTTCGCGAGCGTCGCTTCGGTTCCGAAGGTGAGCTCGGGCGTTTCCTGCTCGCCGCTGGATTCGTAGTTGAAGTCGTAGACGAACGAGTAGTCGCTCGCGTCCGCTACGGCGGTGCTTTCGGGCAGCTCAGCCCGCGCGATCGACTGCATGCCGTCGCGTGCGCTTTGCACGAACGCCAGGCGGCTGTCGGACGTGACTTCGATCGACCGCGCCGCCACTAGGGAGTCGGTTTCCTTGTCGTAGAGGTAGAGACCCGATATTTCATAGGCATCGGCGGTCGCTTCGTTTTGCAGGCTGCCGAACAGCGCTGACGTTGTTAGGGACAGCACGAGCGCCGCAATCAGGAACAGCAGCATGTACGCCATGAACGAGGTCTTGAGCGATGCGTTGCGCCAGCGTTCCCTCAGCTGCGCGAGGCGGGCCGCACCTACGGACGCGCCGTTGTCGCCGTTGCTCGTGCCTGCGGGCCTGCCGTCGGCGCCGCCGGCCCGACCTACGCGCGCCATCGGTACCCCATTCCCCACACGGTTTCGACGGGGTCGTTTTCCGCTCCAGCCTTCGCCAGTTTCTTGCGGATGCGTCGGATGTGCTCGGTGACGACCGATGGGTCGCTCTCGTTCTCCCAACCGCCGACGCGTTCGTGAATTCGATCGCGCTCAAACACTTGACCAGGGTGTTTGGAGAGGAATGAAACAATGTCGAACTCGCGTCGCGTCAGCTCGACCGCGCTGCCCGCAACGCTGACGGTGCGCGCGCTGTAGTCGATGACGATGTTGCCGTCGAAGCGCACTTCGGCTTTCGTTTGGCGTCGTTGCTCTCGATTGAGGTGCGCGCGGATGCGGGCGCCCAGTACCGCTAGCGAGAAAGGTTTCAGCACGTAGTCGTCGGCACCCGCCTCGAACCCCTCAAGGGCGTCGATATCTTCCACGCGAGCCGTCAGGAACAGGATAGGGCAGCTTAGGTGTTCGCGAATGCGTCGGCATACCGTGTAACCATCCATTTCCGGCATGCCGACGTCAAGCACGATGAGGTCGGGCTTTTGCTGAGCCCGCTTGAGCGCCGTTGCTCCGTCTTTGGCGGTAAGAACATGAAAGCCCTGGTCGCTCAAATATTCTTCCAATAGTTCGACGATATCGGGCTCGTCGTCCACGACAAGCACGGTGGTGACGTCGGTAGGTTTCTGTCCTGCTCTCATATGGTTCTTTCGCTTTAATGGGCATGCACGCGGCGAAGCATAGCACGGGAATCCCAACAAACGATCAACGCGCGGCCGCTGTGCGCTTCGCTATTCCTTGACCACCAGCACGGGGATGGGGGCCTCGCGAAGAACGTAGCTGCTCACGCTGCCCAGAATGCCGCGCAGCGCGCCCAGCCCGCGCGATCCCATGACGATGAGGTCGCAGTTGCATTCGTCGGCGTACGAGACGATTTGGGTTCCGGGGTGCGTTTCTTCGAGGATCTCGATGCGGATGCGATTCATCAAGCCGTCGATGATCCCATCGATCTGGCTATGCAGACGATCGTTCGCTTCGGCCGTTACTTCCTCGAACGCCTTGCGCATGCCTTCGGGCACGGCTGCGTCCACTATGCTCTGCGCTTCCAACCTGTTGATGACCAGCTTGTTCGTGTCTATGATCTGCACGATGTGCAGCGTAAGGCCGGGGTCTTCCTTGGCGAAGCGCACGGCCTCGGCCAGCGCGGCGTCGGCCGAGGCCGATCCGTCGTAGGGGACCATGACGTTGTCGTACAGCATGAGGACTCCTCTCTTTCGCACGGGGCGCATCGTTGCGATGGACCCGCGAAGGTGTTTCCAGTATAGCAGCCTGCCTGGTGCGCTCCCGGTTGGCGGGGAAGCTGTTGCTTTCACGCCTGCGCGCAGGCCGGGTTGTGGAAATTCCTGCGAGAAATCCACGAAAGCCCTCTTGCGAGGTGAGCGGGCTTTCTGTATACTTCATGTTCGCGCTTCGCAAGAGGCCGTATGCCAACGTGGCTCAGCTGGTAGAGCAACGCACTCGTAATGCGTAGGTCAGCGGTTCGAATCCGCTCGTTGGCTCCACGAAAGATGCAGGCCGTCAGGGTAGAACCTGGCGGCCTGTTTTTTATCAAGATCCACGGGTAGGGATGCCCTTTCTTTCGAAAGCAATGCGACTTCTGCAGCCTGTATAATGGCACCCATGAAGCAATCTAGGGGAAAGATCATCATCTCGCCAGACCTCAACGTCTGGCCGCACGAATACGAAACGGCCAAGGCGCTCGCGATGGCGGGCATGACCGTGGAGTTTATCCGTCGCAGCGAGGAGTACCGAACCACGTCCGCCGACGTGATCGTGAATGGGCTGATCTGGGAAATTAAAGCCCCCGAATCCGACAAGGCGAAAGTTATTGAGAAGAACTTGCGAAAAGCGCTGCATCAGTCGAAGAACGTCATCCTCGATGCTCGAAGGATGAAGAAACTACCCGATATGGTCATTGAGCGCGAGGTGCGGAAATGGTGCTGCGAGTTGAGAACCATCAAGCATTTGATTTATGTGAATCGTAGCGGGGAAGTTTGCATCATCAAGTGATACCTGTTAGAGTACGTATTAGCAAAGCGCCCGAATGGTGAGCATTTCACTTCCTCCGGCGCTTTCTTTTGTTATACAAAGACTGGTCAACAACCTCACCCGGAATGAGGTGCGGGAAGGCGGGATGCGGGCGGTTCCGCGCACTCTCCTAGGCTTTCCTTCCGATGTAGAAGACGTATCCGTAATGGCGTCCGTACGTTGCGTACAGCTCGACTTCGCGTCGGTTTTCCGCCACGAACGCCGCCACGGTTTCATTGCCGGGGTACGTTTCCAGCAGCTTTTCGAGCGCCGTTTCGCGCGGTGCGAAGTACTCGTCGGTCCAGCAGCTTTCCGGTAGCGTGAAGCAAGCGATGAGCCGATACCCGCAGTTCTGCAGGACTGCGATGTTGTGGCTGATCGAATCCAGCCCGCTTCCAGCATCGGTCCAGAACTTCTCGATGACGGCAGGGTGCTGGTTCGTAAGCCACGAGGGGCACGTTACGGCAACGTAGCCGTCCTTTTTGAGGAAGCGGTGCCAATGGGCAAGCCCCTTCTCCAAACCGATGTTGTCGACCGCGCCTTCCGACCATATAAGATCGAGCGACTCCTGCTCGAAGGGCAGGTTGTCCATCGAGCCGACCACGCCTTGCACCCGATCCTTTAGCCCCAGCTGATCGGCGCGTTCGTTCAGTACGTCGATAAACTGGGGGAACAGGTCGAGGCCGACCACGGTTCCCGTCAGGTGCTGCGCAAGCTCGAGCGTTTGCGGCCCGCTTCCGCAGCCCAGATCCGCTACGTTCGAGAAGCCGTCAAGCTCGCCTAGGAAGCTCAAGGCTCGGCGCGTCGTGTCGTCGCTGCCCGGCCCTTGCCTTTCCAGGTGCACGTGAGCCTCGATAAGCAGGTCGATTATGGATGGCTGGTTGGTTTCCATGTTCGGAGTCCTTTTTCTTGGGGCGCCCGGGACGTCATCCGCCGGAGTTCATTTCATCATACCCGATGGGCGGGCGCACTCCCCGACTCCCATGCTCGATTCGTTGCCGCGCGCGGCAGGGCGCGGTGTCCGCGGGCGAGCGCTCGGCAGGGCGAACGGGCGCGCATGGTTGCTAGGTGCTGCGCGCGCGGCAGGGCGCTCGCGAGCTCTTGGATGCTTTTCGTGCAACGGAAACGACGGCCTTGGCGACTTCGATTTCCCGAGGGGTTGGTTCCTTCTGGCAACAAGGTGCGTAGCATGCTAAGCTGTATAAACTCGAGTGCCTATGTAATTAATGGAATACAGGTTTGGATCACTTAACCGACAGAGAGTTCGATAGAATCTGCACGTATTTATCCCGCACGCTCGGGCTGAATATGCAGTCCAAACGCGTGCTGCTTGAATGTCGGCTCTCGCACGAACGGGAACGTCTGGGGTGCGCCTCGTTTTCGTCCTACTTCGATATGGTGGAGCGGGGCGCCGATCCCGAGATAACGAATCGCTTCATCGATCTTGCCACGACGCACTACACGTATTTTCTGCGCGGGCGGGAGCAGTTCGATTTTTTGCGTACCGTCGCGCTTCCTGAACTGGAACGTTCTCGGCCGCGTCGTACCTGGAACATACTATGCGCCGGCTGTTCCACGGGCGAAGAGTGCTATACCGCGTCTATGATCGTAGAGGACTATAGCCGCGATCACGCTATTCCCCCAGTGCGCATTACGGGCATCGACGTTTCAAGCGCGGCCATCGCGAAAGCCCGCCAAGCGGTGTATCACCCTATGCATGTGGAAAAGGTTCCGCCGCACTGGCTTTCGGACTACTTCACGCGCACCGGGGAAACCTATACGGTAACCGCCCCGATTCGCCGCCGCGTAGCGTTCGCGCAGGCGAATCTTTGCAATCCTGAGGCGCTGCGTCGCCGCTACGACCTTATTATATGCCGTAATGTTATTATTTATTTTGACGAACGCACTCGTGAGCAGGTGCTTGACAACTTGTATCGCCATTTAGCCGTTTCGGGTTACCTTATTCTCGGCCACGCGGAAATACTCCGTGACCGAGCAAGATTCGACTACAGGAAAGATTCGGTATATCAAAAGCGACCGGAAGCGACCGCCTTATGAACCTGTCATTTAAAAACGCGAGCATTAGCCGCAGTCTCATGGTTTCCTACCTCACGATCATCGTGCTGTTCGTGGTTTCTATTTGCGTGGCTATCTTCGGCGTTCATCAGAATTCAGTGATGACCACGGAGTTTTACGAGCGTCCGTATCAGGTGTCGAAAAGCGCCATCTTGCTGCGCAACACCATCGAGCAAACGTCTGCTTCGCTGAGGCAGTGCATTCTGACGGATGACCCCGCCGAAAGAACGCAGCTTGTCTCCGACATCGAGCAGCTGGCAATCGTGCGCGAAGCCGAGTACAACGTTGTTGCCAGCAATTTCAAAACCGACGTGGATGTTCTGACGCAGTTCGCCCTGACAAGCGAAAGCCTTATCGTTGTTCGCGATCAGGTTATCGAAGCGATACGCGCGGGCGACATCGAGCGGGCGCACGAGATGTACGATCAGAGCTACACGCCGCAAAAGGACATCATGGTGGCGCTGGCGAACAGCATCGTCGATATCGCCGAAAAGGAAGCTCTTGAGTACTCGCAGGATACAACCTACGTGGAAATCGCAACTTCGGTCATCATCGTGCTGCTGGGACTTTGCGCCATCGCGCTGGTGATGGTGCTTTGGCGTCGCATTACTCGTGCCATTGCGGTACCGGTGGTCGAGATCGAAGACATAGCGCGGCATGTGGCGGAAGGCGATCTTACGGTGCGTGCCGTTGCCGATTCGAGTAATGAGCTGGGTTCCCTTGCTGCGTCCATGAACAAGACGGTGGAAACGCTGCGCCTGACGGTGGAGCGGCTAAAGGAGACGGCCGATCAGGTGGAGCGCTCTTCGTCGCAAATGGCCGACGGCTCGCAGACCGTTGCGCAGGGTTCCGCCGAACAAGCCATGGCCATCGAGGAGCTGGCAACCAGCGTGCAGGGCATTAACCAGGTGGTGGAGGAAAACAACAAGAGCGTGGTTACGGCCAACGAAAACACCGCCATGGTGCTGCATGCCGTCGAGCAGAGCAATCGTCAGATATCCCAGGCCGTGAAGATCATCGAAGACATCAGGGTGAGCACGAGCAATATCTCGCAGCTTGCGAACACCATCGAGGATATTTCGTTCCAGACGAACATTCTTGCGCTCAACGCTTCCGTTGAAGCGGCGCGCGCAGGTGAGGCCGGCCACGGATTCGCCATTGTTGCCGAAGAGATTCGGCGTTTAGCGTCGCAGGTGAGCGAGGCGTCGCGCGCGGCTGATGAGTTCGCCGCCCATGCCACCCTCAACGTGGAAAACGGCAGCGCGCTCATTAAGACGACATCGGCCAGCATGGATAACGCTGTGTCTGCTACAGAGGGCGTGAAGGAGATGATGTCCGCCATCGCATTGGCGTCAGCGCAGCAGCTGGATTCTTTGTCGCAGATTCAGGAAAGCATGAACAGCCTGTCCGACGTGATCCAGGAAAACTCGGCGGCTTCGGAAGAGAGCGCGGTGATTGGCGAGGAGCTGGCTGACCAGGCTCGCGGCCTCAAGCGCCTGATCGATCGCTTTACGCTTGAGAAGCCCGCGCGGCGCTCAAACGGTGATGGCAAGTGACCGGGCGGACTGCTGCGCCTTCGTCGGATTCGACGTCGGAATCGGATCGTGCCGAGTGCCTTCAGCTGCGTGAAGCGAACGCCGTATTGCAGGACAAGCTCGATGCCATGCGAAGCTTGGCCTTTCGCGATCAGCTTACGGGCCTGTTCAGCCGACACTACCTTACGGATTACCTAGAGCAGAAAATGCAGGAGTCCAGCCATGATTCGAACACGGTGCTGGCGCTTTGCGATATAGATGACTTCAAGGCAATCAACGACGTGCGCGGCCACCAGTCGGGCGACATCGCCATTGTGTGCATCGCCGACATTCTGGATGATTTGGCTGGGAGCCACCCCGTTGTTCGCTGGGGCGGCGAAGAACTGCTTATCGTCATGCTTGCAACGTCCGACCATGACGCGCTGCGCCTGTGCAATCGCATGCGCGAAGAAGTTGCCGCGTATCGCATCGACGATGGGATGGGCGAGTTCTCCTGCACGCTTACGTTCGGGCTGTGCTCGTACGATTCCGGTTTTACGCTTGCCGAGAACTTCGCGCGTGCAGACCGCGCGTTGTATCGTGGCAAGGAAACCGGAAAGAACTGCTGCACGTTCGCTCAGTCTGAAGTGGCGGGTGAACAGGCATGAAGCAGGCGAAGCGCGAGGAATTCATCGTTCAGGTTATCTTCAAGCCTAATTGCGGACTCGAGAACACGCGCGCGTCGCTTGTGATGCGCCGTATCGTGCCGCTGTGCGAAACGGCGTCGTGCCATCCCCGCGCAGTTAAAAGCGATCGATCCACCATTACGTACCTGCGTGACCACGGGCTGTTCATTCGCTTCACCTCTTCTGTTCCCGAACAGGTTTTGCTGACCATCAAAGGGTCGTTCTTTGTAGATAGATGCACCATCGTTGCTGATGAAAGCGCTATTCCTGCATACAAGAAGGAAAGCATTGCGTCTGGAGACTTGGGGGGAACCGCGTCTGCGCTGCCGTATTCGTTTGCGGACGAAAATCACCTGAACGGGCGCGGGAGCCAGCTTGTCAACGTGTTGGCGCAGTTCGAAGAGGTGCATCGCAAGTTGCGCGAGCATGCCGAGAGCATGCCGCAAGACCATGAGCTGAACAGCATCGTGCTCTCGCATACGAAGGTGGTGGACGAGCTGCGCACGGCCGTTGCGCGGTCGCGTATCGAACGGTTCGATCGCATAGCGCCATCGCTGCGTGCGCTTGTTGCCGATTGCAGCCGGCGTTTTGGCGTGCTTGTCGACCTGGACATTGCCGACGGCCACATGGTTCTCGATCGGTCGGTGCTCGCTTCAATGGAGGAGATAATCAAGCGTCTGGTGCGGTTGTGTCTTCGCGACGGGATCGAGCAGCCCGAACATCGCATTGCCGCGGGAAAGCCTGCGCGCGCTCTGCTGCGCTTGCGATTGGAGGCCGATGGATCGGACGTGGTGTGCCGCATCGAGCACGACGGCATGCCGTTCAATTCGCACGACGTTGGGCAACATGCTGCGAAACACGGGCTGCTAACGCGCCCGCTTGAGGCGTATACCGAAGAAGAACTGGGCGCCCTCCTTTTGGTCCCTGGGTTTGCCGCTGCTTCCAAAACTCCTGTTGCAGGCATGTTTTCCCAATTCAACGAAGTTGCATCGCTTTTGCAGCACGTGGGCGGTCGCGGCGAGGTGCGCAATACCGATCGCAGCACGCTTGAGATCGTGCTGCACATTCCCGTGCCGTTCACCATTATGGAAGCAGCGCTTTTGCGCACGGGTTCAATGACGTTCGCGCTTCCCGCGCAACGCATCGATCGCTTTGAAGCGTATCATGCAAACTGGATCGAGCCTGATAGCCAAAGCGCACAAGAGCCTCAGGCGGCAACGCCCCAGCGGGTTCGCGCCGCGTTTTACGTGGGAGAGGACGGGAATCGCTCGAAGCTCATAAACGGAGCGAGTTCGGGCTCGCCTTTGAAGGCGGAGGATCCTCTGCTCGTTCTGTTTTTGGAAGAGCTGGGAGAGCGGCGTTGCCTTGTGGTGGACGCCGTAGTTGGCTACGAGCGGATTTCCGTAAGCCGGCTGCCGCAGTTGCTCGATCGGGGGTCCTTGCGCAAGGCCGGGTGCTTCGGCTATGCGCTTCTGAAGAACGGGGATCCTTGCGCGGTCGTGAGCATCCGTCATCTGTTGAACGCAGCGTTCAAGGAAGAGGGTTCCCATGCGTGACGTTGAGCAGCGCTTACGGTGGATAGAGGAACTGATAGGCGGCGGCCAGCGGGAGGCGCATCGCTCGAACGCGCTTGTCGTTCCCGTCGCAAACGGCAACATCGCCATTGCGTTCTCCTCTATTGAGGAAGTGGTGTCGTCGGGCAAGATGAAGTCGTTGGCGTTTCTTCCTAAGGAGTTTAGCGGCGTGCTCTCGCAAGGCTACGAACTTGTGCCGGTGCTCGATGTTGAGGCATGCGTCAGCGAGTCATCGTCTCAAATCGTGATCGTGCGCAGCAATGATTGCTTGTTGGGGCTGCGCTTTTCGGGCGATCCCTACGTGATCGACTTGAACGAGCTGGATCATGCGCCGTTGAAGACGGAATCCTTGCAAGATGCCGCCCGCGCTCCCTTGTCGCTGCTGGACGTCGACGCCATGGTTTCCTCGCTGCTTGCTGTTGGCTGATCGCGCGGATTGTCGGCGCTTGCGAGGCGGTATACTGGGCAGCGTTGATCGCTCGTTTTGGCTTACGAACTCGCAGGAGGTTGTTCGTGGAATTCGTCATTGCAACAGCTGAGCACCTTGATCGCATGTGCGACATAACCGACCAGGCGAAGCGTCAGCTTCGGGGTTTGGACGTGAATCAGTGGCAAAACGGGTACCCCTGTCGCGAAACGTGGGTGCAGGACATAGCGGACGGCTGCACGTATCTTGCCATGGAAGACGGTTCGGTGCAGGGGATCTTTGCCTACAAAGAGGGCCCCGATCCTTCGTATGCCGTCATCGACGGCGCGTGGTTGACCGGCGACGATGCGCGCTACGTGGCGCTGCATCGCGTGTGCGTGGCGGACGAAAGCAAGGGAAAGGGCGTGGCGGGCGCGATGTTCCAGTATGCGTTCGACCTTGCCTGCCGCGCCAACATGGCTTCCGTGCGCATCGACACGCACCCCGAAAACGTTCCGATGCGGCGTGCGCTTGAGAAGGCGGGCTTTCGGTATTGCGGCGAGATTCGTTTGGCCGAAGGCGCCGAACAGGGCGACCTGCGCATTGCGTTCGAGAAGGAACTGGCCTGATCGTAGGCTCGCGTCGCATCGGAACGCGCGCGTCGCCGCATGCCGTCGTCGGCTCACGCAGCATGCGCGACCGCTTCGCCTACGCGGCCGGGAACCTCAGCACCAGGTACACGCCCGCCATCAGCACCGTGAGCAGCATGATGGGGAAGGCCGTTTTGAAGAAGCCCATGAACGTGATCTCGTAGCCGAACTTCTTGCTGATGTCGGACAGCACTACGTTCGCGCTGGCTCCGATAAGGGTGCCGTTGCCACCCAGGCACGCACCCAGGGAGACGGCCCACCACAAAGGCGTTACGTCCATGCCCGACGCTTCCATGGTCAGCAAGATGGGGATCATGGTGGCTACGAAGGGTATGTTGTCCAGGAAGCTGGAGATGACCGCCGATCCTATCAGCAGCACCAGCATGGTTACGAACACGTTGCCCCCGGTCATGTCCACCAGCCCGTTCGCCAGCATGCCGATGACGCCGGTTTCCGCCAGCGCTCCAACAATGACGAACAGTCCGGCGAAGAACGAAAGCGTGGTCCATTCCACCTGCGAGAGCGCGTCTTCGATGCTCGTGCCCGATAGCAGGATGGTGATGCCGGCCACGCCGAGCGCGATGATGCTCGATTCCAGCCCTAGCGCTCCGTGCCCCATGAATCCGACGACTACGACGCCGGTCATGACAACGCTCAACTTGAGCAGGCGCGCGTCTTTGATGTACGTGCGCTCGTCAAGCTCCATGACGCGGGCGCGTTCTTCGTCGTTGACTTTCATGGATCGTCCGTACATGAAGTAGAACACTATCAAAATCGCGGCCAGGATGACCACGACGGCGGGGGCGTCCATCATGATGAAGTCGAGGAACGTGAATCCTGCGGCCGATCCGATCATGATGTTCGGGGGATCGCCGATGAGCGTGGCGGTTCCGCCGATGTTCGACGCCATGATCTCGGTCATGAAGAACGGGATGGGGTTGATGTCGAGCAGGCGGCATACGGTCAAGGTCATGGGCCCGATGAGCAGCACGGTGGTCACGTTGTCCAAAAACGCAGATAAAACGGCGGTGAGCAGCACGAACAAAAGCATGATCTTCCAGGGGTCGCCTCGTGCGATGCGCGCGCTCTTGATGGCCAGGTACTCGAACACGCCCGACAGTTTCATCACCGACACGAACAGCATCATGCCCAACAGCACGCCCAGCGTGTTGAAGTCGATGTGCTCCATGGCTGCGTCGAACGGCATTACGTGCAGCGCGAGCACCACCATGGCGCCCACGATGGCCGCGAGCGACCGATGCAGCTTTTCGGTCATGATCGCCAGCATGACAACCACGAATATGACGATGGCTATGATCTGATTTGTGTCCATGCGGATTATTGTACGCCCGAAGCGGCAATCGAGGCTGCACTTTTCCAGCGTCCTGTCCGTCAATATGCGTCGAATGGCGGGCAGCGGGCTGCATGACGCCGGCATCCGCCCGACGTCTGTCGTTGGTTTTCCTTCCGCGCGGCGCACGTTCCCTCTTAGGCTGTCTGAGGATGCTGCGCTTCGGTTGGCGCGCGGGCGCAACCTGATGATTGTATGGAGGGGCGTGCCTTGCGGGCACGGGGCGCGTTCGTGCGCGACAACCGAACGGGTATACTGATCGCATTGAAGCCGTACTACACGTACTACAAGACGAAGGACACTTTATGGGTTTGCAGTTCGCCGCCGCACGCGCCGTGAGCGCCGTCTCCACGTGGGGACTGAAGAACGTGTTTCATCGCCCTGCCGCCAACTTTCCCGGGAAGATCGCGCTGTACGTCGATCCGCGCATCATCGCCGATCTGACGCCGAAGCTGGCCAAGGGCTCGGTTGCGGTGGTCGGTACGAACGGGAAGACCACGGTCACGAACCTGCTTGCCGATGTGCTGGAGCAGGCGGGCCAGCGCGTGGTGTGCAACCGGACCGGAGCGAACCTGGATTCGGGCGTGGCCACGGCGCTGCTGCATGCGGGCCCGTCCGATTGGGGCGTGTTCGAAACCGACGAGCTGTGGCTGGCGAAGATCCTGCCGCATCTGAAGGCGAACTACGTTGTTCTGCTCAACCTGTTCCGCGATCAGCTGGATCGTGTGGGGGAGATCGACCGCATCCAGGACAGCATCGTGGGCGCGCTGGCTTCGTCGCCCGACACGGTGCTGGTCTACAACGCCGACGATCCGTTGTGCGCGATGATTGCCGAGCGTGCGGAAAACCGGTCCATCGCGTTCGGCGTTGCTCAGGATATGGGCTTGCCTCAGAACACGGTGGCCGACGCCACTATGTGCCAGCGTTGCTCGTCGATGTTTGAATATGCGTTTCGCCAGTATGGCCAGCTGGGAGATTTTCATTGTCCGACCTGCGGTTTCTCTCGTGCAAGCCTTGATTTTGCCGCCGAGGACGTGCGCTTGAGCACGGACGGCTTGTCATTTCAGCTGGGAAAGCCCCAGCAGGGTGTTGCCGCAAACGCGGGCGCGTTTTCGGTGCGCGCTCCGTTCAGCGGCGCGTACATGGTGTACAACCTGGCGGCGGTGGGCGTTGCCGCAAGCCTGCTCGGCTGCTCGAACGACGCGCTTCAGCAGGCTATCGATGCGTTCGACCCGCAGAACGGGCGTTTGCAATCGTACGAGATTGCCGGTCGGTCGGCGCTGCTCAACCTGGCAAAGAACCCGACCGGGTTCAACCAGAACCTCAAGATCATCTTGCAGGACGAAGGACCCAAGGCCGTGGCGTTCTTCGTCAACGATAAAGAAGGCGACGGTCGCGACATCTCATGGCTGTGGGACATCGATTTCGAGGAGCTTGCCGCCGAGCGCGACTTGCTGGTGTTCGCGGGCGGCATTCGCCGCAACGACCTGCAGGTTCGCTTGAAGTATGCCGGGCTTGACGCGCAGCTGATCGATGACGCTCACGACCTGTTCGGGCGTTTGTCCAACGTGCCTGCCGAGGTCAAGGCGTACCTTATTGCAAACTACACGGCGCTTCCTCCCGTTCATGCCGACATGGACGCGCTGGCCGCTGCTGAAACCGCGCCGTCGGCAGGCGCGCCGGGCGCTTCGGGCACGCTCGCTGCTGCGGACGCATCCGACGCTTCGCAGGCGCCTGTTGCTGCTGCGAGCGCGCCCTCGGCTTCGCAGGTGCCCCCTGCCGCCGACCCGTCGGGTTCCGAGGCCCCGCTTGTTATCGCGCACCTGTTCCCCGACCTGCTCAACCTGTACGGCGACGGCGGCAACGTGCGCATTCTGGAACGCCGCCTTCGCGACCGAGGCGTTGCCGTGGAGGTCAAGCGCGTGAACCACGGGCAGTCCGTCGATCTGGCGGACGTCGACTTGGTGTTCTTGGGCGGCGGGCCCGATCGCGAGCAGCGCTTGGCTTCCACCGAGCTCATGCGCATGCGCGATGAGCTGCGCGCCTTCGTCGAGGACGACGGCGTGTTGCTGGCTATTTGCGGCGGTTATCAGATTCTTGGCAAGGAATGGCTGTTGGGCGACGAGGTGGTCGAGGGTTTGGGCATCGTCGACATGACCACCGAGCGCGCGGCGGGGTCCGCCGACCGGCTGATCGACAACATCGTGCTGGACTCGCCTTTGGCGCAGATGCCGGTGGTGGGGTACGAAAACCACGCCGGTCGCACGCGCCTTGGCGCTGGCGTTCAGGCTTTCGGGCGCGTGGTTTCTTCGGTGGGCCATGGCAACAACGACGACGACAAGCAGGACGGCGTGCTGTACAAAAACGTGGTGGGAACGTACCTGCACGGCCCCTTGTTGGCGAAGAATCCGCAGGTGGCGGACGCTTTGCTGACCCGGGCGCTCGAACGGCGCGCCGCACGAGCGCAAGTTCCCGCTCCCTCCCTTGCGGCGCTTGACGATACGGCGGAAAAGGCTGCGAACGAATACCTGTGCAAGCGGTTGAACGTGCGCGCTTAACGAATGGCGAGGGCGGCTTCCCTGGGAGCCGCCCTCGCTTCGCTATGGGCTTTTCCTAGTAAAGGTTTGTGCGCGCTTGCGCGGTCGCGCGTTCGTCGGCACAATACGTCCATGGACTCTCAACAAAGCAATCAAAGGCGCCCTTCGCGCGCGCATGAGGAATCACCTCGCTCCCCGTACGAAAACCGCTCTTCGCGGCCCGGCTCTACGCGGACGTCTCGACCTGCGCCCGCGCGCGGTGCGAGCGACGGCGCACGAAGGCGGCCGAGCGTTCAGGCCGCGTCCTCCCCTACGCCTCGTGCTCGATTGTCGCGCAACGAGGCCGATGCCGCGCGCTCTCCGAAGCGGAAGCGGCCCAGCAAGCTGGTGATCGCGCTTGCGGTGGTGGGCGTGCTCGTGCTGGGCGGAGCCGGCGCAGCGTTTGCGTACTACGGCATTTTGTCGGGGAACCTGCACGCCGGGGTGGATGCCAAGCTGCGCGCGGCGCTCGTGGACACGGATTTGGCCAACGAGCCGTTCTACGTGCTGCTCATGGGCACGGACGGGTCGAACGATCGCCAGGCTTCCCAGGAATACGCGGGTGACCAGTTCCGCAGCGACAGCATTATTCTTGCGCGGATCGACCCGATCGACAAAAAGGTCACCATGGTTTCAATTCATCGAGACACCCTGGTTGACATGGGCGAATACGGCAAGAACAAACTGAATGCCGCTCACGCCATCGGTGGCGCGGCGCTCGCGGTGGAAACCGTGTCCAAGTTGGCGGGCGTGCCCATTTCCCATTACGCGGAAATCAACTTCGACGGCTTCAAGGACGTGGTGGATGCTTTGGGCGGCGTCGAGGTGGACGTTCCCATGGAGATCGATGACGAGGATGCCGGCGGTCATTTGGATGCCGGCGTGCAGACGCTCAGCGGCGATCAAGCCCTGATCCTGTGCCGTTCGCGGCATGCGTACGACGAGTTCGGCGACGGCGATTCGTATCGCGCGGCGAACCAGCGATTGGTCCTGGGGGCTATTGCGAAGAAGATTCTCTCGGCCGACGTGGCCACCATGGCAAGCACCGTGCAGGCCCTTTCCCAGTACGTGACCACCGATCTTGAGATCACGGACATCATCGGCATAGCGCAAACCATGCAGGGGCTTGACCCGGCGACCGACATATATTCCGGCATGGAGCCGACCACGTCCAGCTATATCGACGGGGTGTGGTACGAAATCAACAACGTCGAGCAGTGGAAGGCTATGATGGCCCGCGTTGACCAGGGGCTTCCGCCTACGGAGGGCGACGTTGTCGACGAGGCGTCGGGCACTATCTTGGCCAGCACGGGCAGCGGGCAGCTTGTGAACGAGAGCGGCGATCTGAGCGTCGGCGGCGCTTCGCAGAAGCGCTCGGGAACCGTTGCGGTGCGCAACGGGAACGGCATAACCGGTGCGGGATCCCAGGCTGCCGAGCGCGTTCAGTCGCTGGGCTACAAGGTGGAGTCGGGCAACGCGGACAGCTTCGATTATCCGCAAACGCTCGTCGTGTACGAGCAGGGCGGGAAAGCGGATCGCGCCCAGGAGATCGTCGATGCCCTTGGCGTGGGCAAAGCCATGGTCAACGATGGGTCGTACGTTATCAACGCTGACTTCCTGGTGGTTCTGGGCGCCGACTGGAAGTAGCCTACAGGCCCCAGGTCCAGTCGTTGAGCAGCAGTCCCTTCGCTAGGCCGAGCGCAAGGATGTGCAGCGGGTAGTACGCGTAGAAGAACCACTTCATCGGCAAGCCGCGCTTTCCGTTGTATGAGAGCAGCAGCGGAATGGTGGCCGTGCATCCGACCAGGGGATACAGCGCGAAGGGCAGCAGGGCCAGGTTGCCGCTTGCCAGGTATCGCGCCAGCGCGGGGATTCCTTCTGTCAGTATGGGCACCAAAAGCGGGTAGACGACGCGCTGGCGCCGATCCTCAAGGACCTTCATCATAAGGATCATGACGGGCCCCAGAATGCCCCAGTCACATAGGGAGCTTGCCGCCGTCAGCGCCGCCGCGATCGCCCAAAAACCCGCTCGGTTTTCCAGGCGGTCGTAAAGGTGCAGCATGGCTAGCCCGATGAGCAGCGTGAACAGCACGTTGAGGTTTCCTGCAAGAAACAAGTTGTAAGGCACTTGGGATATAAGGGCGAACACGAGCAGGCGCCGGGCGTATTTAGGTACGCTCGATGTGCGTCGGTACCCTTCTACCAGCAAAAACGCCATGATGGGAAAGGCGAGTCCACCAAGACCGAACAGCAGGCAGAACGCTTCGGCAGGTAGGTAGGGGTAGAACATGTAGGACGCGTGGTTGGCCGTCATGCCGACTATGGCTACGATTTTCAAAGCGAAGGACGAGACGCCCCTACGCGTGTCTTCATCGGTTGTATTGAGCGATTCGTTCATAGGATTCCAGTATACTGGGACGGCTGGGGGATTGCGGGATGAAGGGCGAAATTGCGTGATGCAGGCAAAGGACGGCTCAAACGGTTCAAGCGGGTCAAACGAGGCTGGGAAAGCGAACCGGCCCGTTTCGGCCTCGGCCTCGGCTTCGGCTCCGAGGGAGGGTTCCTCGGCCGTGCTCGCTTTGTTTCGGGCTCCCGGTTTGTTTGTTGCGGCAATCGTGCTGTCGGTGACGTGCTTCCAAGTCTTCCCGGGCGATACGCTGGGGTCTTCGCTTGTGCAGGGGATTGCGCTGTCGATCATGGTGCTTGCGCTTGTGAGGATTGGTCGTCCCAAGGCGTTGCAGCGTTCTTGCAAGACGATCAGCTCCCTTGGCCGTTGGGTGGTTTTCGTGCTTGCGGTAGGGTTTGCCGCGGGTATCGCGCTGTGCCTGCTTTCCGAACCGGTTGGTTTCTTTGATTCGGGTGCCGCGGTGCGCGTTGCCTTCATTCTTCCGATATGCCTGATGACCGGCTTGTTCGAAGAGGGTGTTTTCAGGGTTCTTGCCCTGGATGCGTTCTTGACGCGCTTGGCCCCGCTGCGTGCTGCGGTGGTTTCGGCGGTTTTGTTCGGGCTGCTGCATGTGTCGTTCGGACAGGCGCTGGCCGTTGGGGACGCGGTTGCGTGGACGCAGGCCGTGCTCAAGCCGGTGCAGGCGGGGCTGTTCGGCTTCTTCATGGCCGTTTTGTACCTGAAGGGCTGCAGCCTGTGGTTTCTAGCCTGGGTTCACGCTGCATTCGATCTGGTTTATCTGGGCCCGATCATGCTTGCTACGGGGATGCAGCCGGTCTACGTGACCGGCGGCTTTGACGATCTGATCGTGCTTGCGGCTACCACGATCCTTTTGCTCGCGCCGGCGCGAGCGGCGTGGTCGGCTTTTCGCGCGCCGTCGAAGGCGGCCTCGGATTCGTAGCGGTTTCCCGCCCTCAGTCTTGGCTGGCGCACGAGCATTTGTTGCGCTTCGCACGGTACAAGTCGTTGTCGGCTTGCCGGTACAGATCTTCGAACATCGGGTTGCCGCATGTTTGCGAGCAGTTGCTGCGAGCTACGCCAACAGCTAGCGACAACGATGCGAGCGGGTTTTCTATGGCTTCGTCGTGAAAACCTTCGAATGCTTCGCTTTTGATGCGCTCCACCAGGCGATCGAGGTCGGCCGTGTTTTGCGCATGCGGTACGAACACGGCGAACTCGTCGCCGCCGAACCGCGCGACGACGGCGCTAGGGCCTGCGACGTCCTTTAGGAATGCGGCAACGTGCGTCAGGACGCGATCGCCCGTGGGGTGTCCGTATCGATCGTTCACTTCCTTGAAATCGTCCACGTCGATGAACAGGAGCGCGCACGTCTCGCTGTGCTGCTCGCAGTGTTTTCGAATGCGCTCGATGGCCGTGCGCCGTGCAATTGCCCCGGTTAGGTCATCGTGCTCCGCAAGCGCTCTGTACGTCTGCTGCTGCACCATCATGGCGTGCGTGTCCAGAAGCCTTCCCACATGGCGATACGGTTTTCCGTTTTCGTCTCGCAAGACGACGGATTGGTATCGGCACCACAGGGGGTTGCCTTGCGCGTCGGGCAAGGCAACATCAACGTCGACGCGCGCTGCTGCGTGGTTCGTGCACGCGTGCTGGTAGATTTCGAAATCTCCGTGGTTGGCCTGGCACGACGGCCCCTGCGGGCCCAGTTTGTCGAAGTCGCTCGACGCCATGGGACGCCCGAACCGTTTTTCGAAATCCCCGAACACCTCCGTTTTCTTAAGGCGGCAGTTCGCGTCGAAGAGCACATCGTTGTTGAGCTCTGCCAAGATGGTGAGCCGCTCGTTGCTTTTCTCGAGTTCTTCTTGGTAGGTGATCTTGTCGGTGATGTCGAGCGTTGCCACGTAAAACCAGCGAACGCCGTCCTCGTCAACCACCAAGCGTCCCCAATCCTCAATCCAGCGAACGCTGCCGTCTTTTTTCTTGATGCGGTAGGTGACGACATCGGTGTCGCCGTACTTCATCTGTTCGGCTATGGACTTTTCCACGGCTTCGAGGTCTTCGGGATGGACGAATCCCCTGAACGAATTTCCGGTTGCCTCTCGAAATGCCTGCTCGGTTTCGTAACCGGTCATTTCAAGCAGTCCGGCGCTGATCGAGCTGAATTCTTCGCCACCGTCGGCGTGGTAGCGGAACAGCCCTCCCGGCATGCGTTTCAGGAAGTGGTGGTATTCTTCTTTGATTTTTCGCTCGTTTGCCAAGGCCGATCGCAGCTTGCGCTGCGCTTGGTTCATTTCGATGGCGTTCATGATGCGTCGAGATGCATAAGGGCTGAAGGGTCGAACGATGATGTCCAACGCGTTCGGCATACGTTCGGTGGAGGGCGCTTCGTTGTGGTCGTCTACAATCAAGAAGAACGGAATGCCGTCGGTTACGCTGGGCCCTTCGAAAACGTTTGGTCCGGTCATGCTTGCAAGATGGGGGAAATCGTTGTCTGCAATGATGGCCGATATGCCCTGTTTCGATCCTCTGACAAGGGAGAACGCTTCCAGGATGTCAGATGCTTTCAGCACGGTGCATGTTTGCGTCAGCAGGCTCCCCAGCTCTTCACGGTCGCTTTCGAGCGTACTTGCGATTAGGACGGTGTGCATGACGGTCGTTCCCCTTCGGCCGGCAGGCCCTCGCTTCTTGCGAGGCGAGGGCCACGTGGTATGGGTGGTGAAGGCATCGTTTTGTTTTCGAGTGTAGCATAGCGAGTGCGAGGCGAAGCTGACGAGCCCGTTGTTCGGAAGTGGGTTTTGACGGCTTGCCGTGGGCGTTTGCGCGTGCTGGGCGACCGGCGGGTTCGGCTTGCTGCGAGCGTGAAAGCTGCGTTTGAGAGTGCGTAGAAAATAGCGGAAATTTGTTCTTGCGTTTGCAAAGCGAATCCGGTAACATATTCAACCGCTTCGGAAGAAGCACGATTTGTGCGGGCGTGGCGGAATTGGCAGACGCGTACGGTTCAGGTCCGTATGGGGGCAACCCCATGGAGGTTCAAGTCCTCTCGCCCGCACCATTTGAATTGCAAGGCCCCTGGTTCCAGGGGCCTTTTAGTTGTGAACACGGATCTTGCTGGGAAGTTTCTGCTTCTCATTAGCACCACCCTATCCCCTAAGCCACCGATTGATTGCTTTCTAACTAGTTTCCAAGGGTTTTCCAAAGCGCAATCTGCAGATTATGGCAAAATTCCGAGATTTCTTGCTCTTTCAATATCTGTAGGGTCACAATGGTATTGGTTGTGGCGTCTCTTTGTCCAGGCGATAGTGGTGGATGACGCTCCGGATGCATGAATGCAAGTCGTTCCCCCTCTGCAAGAACCAGCGTATTCCACTACTCTTCTAAAGGATTCGTTATGAATGAAACGGTTCTCATAGTTGAAGACGATTCGGATATTGTCGAAATCTTGAGCCTTTACTTGTGCGGTAGCGACTATCAGGTTGAAACTGCCGCCAATGGAAGGTTGGGGCTCGAGTTGCTGAAGAGCGCGTTTCCGTCGGTTGTCCTCGTGGATTTGATGATGCCCGAAATGAACGGGTTCGACTTTATAAAGGAAGCTCGTTTGGTTTCGGATGCTCCCATCGTCATCATTTCGGCTCGCAGCCAGCCCACCGACAAAATGCTCGGCCTGGATTTAGGGGCTGATGGATATATCACGAAACCGTTCGACCCGATTGAGGTACTGGCTTATGTTCGCGCGGTTCTTAGACGCTGCAACGTATTGTCGGCGGCTGACGCAGGCGATGCTTCCTTGAACCATGCCGTCGTGCGCATTGGCAATATAGAGTTTGATAAGGAGTCTTTGATTGTTCGAAAAAACGGCAACGTGGTTCCTTTCACGGCTTCGGAATTAAAAATATTCAGCAAACTGTTTTCATCTCCTGGTCGCGTGTATACGAAGGCGCAATTATACGAGCAGATCAGTTCTTCATCGTATGGCGGAGGCGAGGACAGCATCATGGTTCACGTTTCCAATATTCGATCGAAGATAGAAGATGACCCTAACAGCCCGACGCATATCGTTACGGTTCGTGGATTGGGATATCGTTTTGAAGGCTGACGCGACATCGGTGGGGCGAGGTATGAGGTCGCTGTTTTCCAGCCTGGCGTTTCGCTGCATGGCGGTTGTGCTTATTTACGCAATCCTGATTATGGGTCTGTTTTCGGCCGTCGGCTACTTCGCAGATTTTCGCCTTAGCAGCGCATTTCCTTCCATTGATGCCTTGGAGGGAAGCGGAGATGCTTTGGAAAACGATTCTTTCAGCGAATTGAGGAGTTCGGTTCCTGCGTCTGCTCAAATGGCGATTTTCGACCAGGATGGGAACCGCCTGTACGCCAGTGACGACGATATTGCCAAATCAATCGATGCGAGCGATTTGGCAATCATTAACGGAAGCGAAGAAGACCGCGTTTTCTACGAGGTTCTGCAGCGTTCCGATGCTCAGCACGGTACCGTGTACGAAATAAACTTGTGCAGCATGAGCGGAACCGGCACTTCGAAGATAGTGCTGTCTTCTTGTGTCTGCAAGCTGGACGGAACGATCATCGAAGGCGACTTGTTTGCTGGCCGGGAATCGCTGAGCGCGCGTGATCTGTCCCTTATAAACGGGGAATTCAGCGCTAATAAGTCTATCGAAAAATACGAGTACGTCACTGCCGATAATCAGCCGCGAACCCTTGTTTTTATTTCTTCGAACGTGAGCGAATCGACGTACGAAGAGCTTATCGGTCAAAATGGAATCATCTGGCTCTCTTCTATTCCTGTTGCAATCGTTCTTACGGCCATTTCGGCTGCGGTTCTGGTAAGGATCATTCGCAGGGCGGCAAAGCCGCTGGACGCTGCCATTACCGCCTGCAAGGAAGGGGGCGAAAACCCTGACCGCGCGCATCGCGTTCCGACCGAGTTAGTGCCCACGTACGACAACTTTATAGAGCTGATGGACGAACTTGAAGCCGCGCAGAACGACAAGCAGCGGATTGTTGCAGATATTTCGCATGATTTGAAAACGCCTTTGACGGTGATAAGGGGATATGCGCAGGCCTTTGAGGATGGGCGCGTGCCTCCAGAAAAGGCGGAAGAGTACCTGAGGGCCATAAAGGAGAAGTCAGACGAGGCTGCCGGACTGATTGACTCGCTGTTTCTTTATGCCAAAACGAACCATCCTTCGTACAACCCCCAGCTTTCGCGGGTGGACGTCTGCGAAGTGGTTCGTCGCATAGCGATAGAAATGCTGTCGACTATTGAGCAGAGCTCCTGTCGCCTTGATGTGTCGATTCCCGACAATCCTATTTGGGTGAATGCTGATAGTTCGCTCTTGGCGCGCGTGTTTGGCAATCTGATAAACAACGCATGCGTGCACAATCCTGATGGGGTTACCGTACGGCTGACGTGCGACCACACTGAAAGCGAGGCGGTGATTGCTGTGGCGGATGACGGAACAGGGATCCCCGAATCCTTGCGCGATCAGGTATTTGAGCCGTTCGTTACCAGCAATGATGCGCGTGAATCGGGCAAGGGGACGGGATTGGGGCTTTCTATCGCCAAGCGCTTCGTCGATTTGCAGGGCGGAACGATTGGCGTTTCGCCCCAACCGGAAACTGGTTTTAAAACCGAGATAGTCGTAACTCTTCCGTTGGCATAGCATGTTTCGTTAAGAAATCTTAAGGCTCTCTTCAGCCTGGGCAAAGGATAGCTTCTCATAGTGGAGGCTGCATGTCTTTGTTTTAAGGAGCGCTATGAAGAAACCCCTGATATGTTGCGTTGCGTTAACCACCTTGCTCTGTGCTGGCGTCGGGTTGTCGGGATGTGTCGCAAGCCAAGAGGATCACGCTGAAAACGATTCGGTTGATAGCGAATTTGCAGACGTACGATACGACGCCCCGAAAGAACGCGTTTTGGTTGCGGCCGGAGGCAGCGACGAAAAAGACTCGAGAGAGATAGTTTGTTGGGGCGATAGCATGACCGAGGGTGCTGGTCGTGATTCGGCTGTAATCACAACCGGCGGTGGGGTTTTTGATGCGAGCTATCTGTCGTATCCCGAGGTGCTTCAAAAGCTGACGGGTATAACCACCTGCAATTTTGGCGTGTCAGGTGCAACGTCTGAGGAGATTGGCATCATGCAGGGAGGCATTAAGGCAAACCGCAAAGATGCGAGCATCGTAGTCGATGAAGAAGTTGTCGAGCTGGCAAAGCGGCATCCAGGAACCATCTTGGTGCTGGAAATTGGAAGCAACGGCGGTTGGGGTGGCGATTATGCTACGCTCATAGAGCAGTATCGTGCGATTATCAAAAACTCTGGATGCGAGAATTTCATTATTATTGGCGATACCGACGATCCGGGGACTTCGTATGGCGATTGGAAGCAAGAGGCTTTTGAACCGGGCGAGGGCGGTCGTCAAACCGACTGGGAAACCGCGCTGGCTGCGGAATTCGGGGACCATTTTATAAACATGCGCCAATTTTTTATCGAAGATGGTTTGGAGACTGCGGGGCTTGTGCCGACCGACGAAGACGCGGAAGATGCTGCGGCTGGCTGCATATCCATGCAGCTGCGATCTGACTGGACCCATTTGAATTCCTACGGATACTACGCGAAAGCGCAAGCGGTGTACCAACGAGGTGTTCAACTGGGTTATTGGTAAATCCAAAGAAACCTTTAGGAAGTGTTTAGAAAACGAAAAGGTTGCTCTCTTACTGTAGAACATGAAGCAAATACGGTAAGAGAGGTTTCTTATGAAACTCAAGAGCAATGTGCTGGAATATTTGGCCGAGGCCGCGCAGCGGACACCGGGCGGTACGGCGGTTGTCGACGAGTTCGGCAGCTATACCTATAAGCAGCTGCAAGACGATAGCGCAGCATACGGCGCGGCGCTGGCCAAATACGACGTGGCAAATCGTGGCGTGGTCATCATGGTTGAAAAAAGCTACGACACGCTTGCCATCATGCTGGGGACGTTGTTTGCATCCGGGTATTACGTGCCGGTTGATCCGTCGGTTCCCCCTGCGCGGCTTGCGCACATTGTCGGGGCATTGGGCAATCCGCTTCTGGTAACCACCGAAGAAACGTTGTGCGGCCTTCAGCTTGAGAATGCGTGCGAAACCGTTTCTTTGGAGGCGCTGCACAGCTTGCGCGCCGGGATGCAGCGACGTGACGCGGTTGAGCCGATGTCGCTTTCGATCGATCCGGCATACGTTCTGTTCACCTCTGGGTCGACGGGCGTCCCTAAGGGCGTGGTTGTCAGTCACGGAGCCATTATCAGCTTCATTGACGAATTCGTATCGGAATTCAAATTTGAAAACGGCGATCGGTTCGCCAACCAAGCGCCGTTTGACTTCGACGTGTCCGTTAAAGATATTTTCGGAAGCTTGGCGGTGGGTGCAACGCTCGTCATCGTGCCGCGCCGTTTGTTCATGCGGCCGCAAGCTTTGGTTGAGTTTCTGGACGAGCAACGCGTGACCGTGATGATTTGGGCGGTTGCGGCTTTGTGCATGGTCAGCTCGTTTCGGGCAATTGCCGGCAATTCGCTTTCGACGGTTCGAAAGGTGCTGTTCAGCGGCGAGGTTATGCCGCGGGCGCACTTAAAATCCCTGCTTGAGTCCTTGTCGAATGCCGAATTCGTCAACCTGTACGGTCCGACCGAAATTACGTGCAATTGTTTGTACTGCCGTGTTGATCGCGCACGCGTCGACACCGCTGAGCTTCCCCTCGGGAAGGCGTTTGGGCATTGCGAAGTCATGGTGGTCGACGAGGCAGGCCATCGTATTGTCGAATCGGGCCGGAAGGGCGAGCTCATCGTGCGAGGCCCTTCGCTGGCATTGGGCTATATCGGTAATCGCGAAGCGACGGAAAAGGCGTTCGTGCCCAACCCCCTCAATTCCCTCTATGGCGAGCGCGTGTACCGCACGGGAGATAATGCAATGCTCACGAATGAGGGCGACTTGGTCTTTTGCGGGCGTAAGGACAATCAGGTCAAATACCAAGGGCATCGAATAGAACTGGAAGAGATCGACAAGGTGTTCGAGGGATTCTTCGACGTCGATAGGTGTCGATGCGCCTTCGATTCCAAGAAGAATCGGCTGTGCGTGTTCTACGAGGGGTCGGCTTGCGAGAAGGAGCTTCCCAAGCGCGCCTTGTCAAAGCTTCCCGTTTTCATGAGACCGGCAAGCGTCGCGAAGGTGGAGAACATGCCTCTGAACAAGAATGGAAAGGTCGACCGTGCAATGCTCCTGGAATTGCACGGCGAGCCAACGAAGCGAGCGAGGGCTGTCCGATGATCGACGACGCGACGTTGCGAGAGGCGCTCGACGTATGTCCAACGCCCGTATACCTCTTTGACCAGCGGGCCCTTAACGACCGGATCGCCCATTTGCGAGCATTGCTTCCTTCCCACGCCAAGATCTGCTATGCGATGAAAGCAAACCCCTTCATCGTTCGGGAAGCATCGTTTCTGGTGGATTGCATAGAAGCGTGCTCGCCAGGCGAGTTGCGCATTTGCGCAAGTGCGGGCGTGCCGTTCGAAAAAGTAGTGCTTTCAGGCTTGTGGAAGGATCGTTGCTGCTTAGACGAATTGTTCCAAGCGGGCCGCATTCCCCATAGATTCACGATCGAGTCTCCCCAACAGTTGAAAGACCTGGTCGAACTTGCCAACGAATACGGCAGGCAGACGGACGTGCTTTTCAGGTTGAGTAGTGGAAACCAATTCGGCGTAGATTCCACCATGCTGAAAAAGCTGGTTGACAGCTGCAAAGACGATCCGTTCGTTAGCATTCAGGGTATTCAGTACTACTCGGGCACGCAGAAAACGTCGCTCAAAAAGCTTGATAGAGAACTGAGCAAGCTGCACTGCGTCGTGGCCGAAGTGGAGGCCTCCTGCTTGGTGAAGCTGAACGAGATCGAGTACGGTCCCGGGTTTCCCGTCGAGTACTTTGATGAGGACGAGCAGCGGGCTCGATGCATGCAAGACGCCCCGATTGCTGAACTTGCAACGCTGCTGAACGGCTTTCCTTTCGAAGGGGACATCGTTCTCGAGTTGGGTCGCAGCATCGCAGCGGATTGCGGAACGTATCTAACCAGCGTTGTGGATGCTAAAACGACGAGCGGGCAAAACTACGCGATCATCGACGGTGGCATGCACCAGATTTCGTATTACGGGCACTCGATGGCTATGAAGTGCCCGGTTTTCAGAAAGGTTGATACGGCGGCAGGCGTTTCGCAACCTTGGAATATATGCGGGGCGCTTTGCACGGTTAACGACATCATTGCAAAGCACGTGCCGATCGTCGATTTGTCCGTGGGAGACGTGCTCGCGTTCGCTCGGGCGGGCGCTTACTGCGTGACGGAGGGCCGGGCGCTGTTTTTGAGCCGCGACCTTCCGTCGGTGGTCGTGCGTGATGTTTCAGGAGGCATGCACGTAGTACGCCATCGTTTGGAAACAGCCCTGTTCAATTCATCGAAAAGGTCGCAGGATAACGCGGCGGAACAAGACAAAAAGGAGAACTGATCATGAAACGTCAAATCATCGAGATTCTCGAAGACATCAACCCGGGCGCGGATTATGAGATGTGCGTCGATCTTATCGATTCACGCTGCATTGACTCGCTGACGATGGTCGCCCTTGTGGCCGAACTCGAAGACGCATTCGACGTCGAAATACCGCCTGTTGAAATCGTTCCCGACAATTTCAATTCGGTTGATGCCATGTGCATCCTGATGGCGCGCCTGCAAGCAGAGCAAGACTAGCCTGCGCGAATCGAGCGAGTAGGGAACCGTTTTAATGACGTCGTATTATTCCGCCCTTTTCTTCACGGCCTTTTTGCCGATTGCGGTCATGTTGTACGGCATAGCTCCAAGGCGTTTTAGGTGGGCGGTGCTGCTGCTGGCCAGCTACGGCTTTTTCTTCGCCCTGAGCGGCGCGCTTGTTGCGTTCGTTGCTCTGTCGACGGTGGTCGTGTACGCATGCGCCCGCATGATAGACGCCAACCTTGAAAAGAAAAACCGGCAACCGGCAAAGGCTAGCTCGGGCAAGCGTGAGATGCGCGAGGCCTGCAAGCGAAAGAACCGGCGCATCGTTGCCGGGGCGGTCGTCATCAATATCGGTATTCTGGCCGTTTTGAAGTACTCGGGTTTCTTCGGAGTGTCCCTGGCCTCGGTGCTTGCGGCCTTCGGCATTTCGGTTGACCTTGCCATCCCCAGCTTCGCCTTGCCCATCGGAATCTCGTTTTATACGTTGATGGCCGTTTCGTACGTTATGGACGTGTACCGCGAGCGCACGAAGGCCGATAAAAACCTTGGACATGTGGCGCTGTTCCTGGCATTTTTCCCGGGAATCATGGAAGGGCCGCTCAGTAGGTACAACGACGTTGCTCCAAGTCTTACTGCGGGCGAACCGCTGAATCGGAAGAACCTGTACGCCGGAACCTTGCGCATCGTATGGGGCATGGCAAAGAAGATTATCGTTGCAGATCGGTTGAATGCGTTCGTGAAGCCGGTGTTCGACAACTACGGTTCGTATGATGGCGGCGTCATAGCCCTTGCGGCGATTCTGTACACCATTCAGTTGTACTGTGATTTTTCGGGGACGATGGACGTTGCCCTGGGCATGGGTCGCGTGTTCAACGTGGCGCTGCCAGAGAACTTCAGACAGCCGTTCTTCTCGCGCACCGCTTCTGAATTCTGGCAACGCTGGCACATTACGCTGGGCTTATGGTTCAAGGACTACGTGTACTATCCCGTTTCGCTGTCTAAACCATGCAAGCTGCTGACGACTAAGGCGCGCAAGCGTTTTGGAAACAGGTACGGCCCGCTTTTGGCAAGCGCTGTCGCCCTTTTCTGTGTCTGGATTGGCAATGGTTTATGGCATGGCGCTGGCAGCCAGTACATTTTCTTTGGTTTGTACTACTTCGTTTTGATTATGGTAGGTGGATTGATCGAGCCTCAATGCGCACGTGTGGCGCAGCATTTTGGTATCAACCGCGACCGCTGGCCTTATCGAGCTTTGCAGACGGCGCGCACTCTCGTGATCATTTTTATTGGCGAGCTATTCTTTCGTTCGAGTTCGTTGGAGGCGGGACTTGCCATGGTGGGTCGGATTGCGGGCAATTTCACTATTGAAGCATTTACGACAGGGTCGGCATTGCAAATTGGCTTTGGCGTAGGCGACGGCATCATCGTGGCCCTGTTTATGATGCTGGTTCTGGTGGTGGGTGTAGCGAAAGAGCGGGGCTGCAATGTGTGGGAATGGGTAGCGGCGCGACGCGCGCCTATGCGATGGGGCCTTGTGATCCTTTTGTTTGTGGGAACCGTAACGTTTGGTGCCTATGGCATTGGATACATGCCGGTTGACCCTATGTACGCGCAGTTTTAGGAGCATGTATGAGAGCAGTAAAACTACAGAGCGCTCTGAAGGTGGTTGTGACCGCGATTTTTGTGGTGGCAGCAACTATCGGTCTTCTTTGGTTGGTGTCGAACGTTGTCCAACCGAAAAACAACCAGAAAGAATTCGGTCAGGTTGCAGAAGCAGCCAATGGAATTCTTGGCGAGCCGAATCGTTCTCTTGATGCTGTATTCATTGGCGATAGCGAAGCGTTCAGTTCATTTTCTCCACTGCAGATGTGGGGGGAGCATGGCTTCACTTCGTACGTGAGTGCTACTTCGGGTCAACGATTGACGTATGGATATTGCCTGCTCGAGAAGGCGCTCCTTTCTCAAAAGCCCAAGGTTGTAGTATTCGAAACGAATTCTATTTTCGCGCCGATTGAACCAGATGACGCGATACTGAGTCTTTTCCAGAACAAGCTGCCCGTCCTTGAATATCACGATCGATGGAAGAGGCTGGGCGCGCAGGACTTCGCGGGGAAGCCCTTGGCTACTTGGAGCGATCCGTTGAAGGGGTTTGTTGTTAACCGTGGGGTAAACCCGGCCGATGCCGCCAACCACATGGCGCCAAGTGACGAGGCGCTGCCGGTCAATGTTGTTAATCGCCAGTATCTCATTGCCATGGTTAAGCTTTGCAAGGCAAATGGCGTGACCCCTGTGCTTGTTAGCACGCCGAGCACGGTTAATTGGAACACGGCCAGGCATAACAGCATTACCGAGCTAGCTAAGGAACTTGGTGTTGACTATTACGACTTGAATATGGGTCCCAACAAGGTTCCAATCGATTGGAATGCTGATACGTACGATAAAGGAGACCACTTGAATTTAAGTGGCGCAACTAAGGTCTCGGCTTATTTAGGAAAACTCCTGTCGGAAAAATATGGTCTTCCTGACCATCGCTCGAACACCGCATTTAGCCAATGGAGCGCATCGTTTGAGAAGTACAAGCAGCAGATTGCTGAAGCCTTTTAGACCAACAACCTTGAAGGAGAGCACTATGGGTATTTTTGATTCCGTTGTCGATCTGCTGGGCGCCTTGAACGGCGGCAATGAAGACGCTATCAACGAGGGCGAGTGGTTTTGCGAGCACTGTAAAGCGCGTCTGAACGACCAAGCGAACTTTACCACCTCGTCTGGTCACTGGGTTTGCACGGAGTGCGGGTATGGCAACGATGTATCCGAACCCGAAGAAAACGACGTCATGTCTATGCTTGGGAACATGCTGGGATAGCGGGGCGGCGAGTGCATGGCGTTGGATTTTGAGCACGCGCTATACAGGCGAAAGCAAGGATCGAGGTGGGCAGTGCTCCGGGGAGCAAGTCAACGGAGGTGCTTCGCTTTAGATTCCTGAGATCAAAAAAGCAGGCCAACCGCCTTTATCGGTTGGCCTGCTGAAAGTTTCATGGTCGCGGGGGCAGGATTTGAACCTACGGCCTCCGGGTTATGAGCCCGGCGAGCTACCAGACTGCTCCACCCCGCAACATTGTGTTGCGCCTACCCTTCCTGCTCAAAGTACCTTCAAACAGGAAAAGCGGCGAAAATGAATACTACTAGCATTAAGTATAAGAAGCAAATGATTTATGGCAATTCATGGGATATCCACAATTGGAATGTAGTTTTGCTTGATTCGCATGATGCCCAGGTTGGGTAGCGTAAGGCGTTGGCGCGACGTATTTTAACTGGCTCCTTGCGTTTGCGACGAGGGTTTGCTTGCCGTGGCGTGTTGCGTAAAGAAAACCGCCGCTCATCAGTTTTGCGACGGGTTCTCGTCCGGGGGTATTATGCAGCTAGCTCGACAAAACGCCAATCAGATGGAGGCAAGTTATGAAGTCGTTCATCGACGTAATCCGTTCCAATATTTTGGTGCAAGCCGTTCTGTCTATTGCGCTGGGTTTGCTGTTGGCGTTTTGGCCAGGAGCGACGGTGCTCACCGTGGTCTACCTGCTGGCTTTGTACCTTGCCGTTTCCGGTGCGGCGTCGCTGTTCTCCTACTTTCGCTCTTCGAGCGGTCGTTACCGGTCTGCCGGAGTGCTTACCAGCGCGGTCGTGCTGCTGGTGCTGGCGTTGCTCGTGTTTTTGTTTCCGCAGGCCGTCGCCGGGTTTTTCTCGTTGATTCTGGGTGTTCTGCTGCTTGTCGGCGGTGTTGTGAACGCGACCCGTTCCATCGAGCTGCGCGCGTATCAGGGCAGCACGTGGATCGCTTCGATAGTGATAAGCGCCGCCGTGGCCATCGGCGGCGTGGTTATCGTGGTCAATCCCTTCGAAACCACGGCGGCATTCGTCCTGATGCTTGGCGTGCTGCTTATCGTGAAGGGCGTTGGCGACCTGGTCATCGAGCGCAGGCTCGCACAAGCCTCGAAAGACCTACGCTAGAGCACGCCTCGCTTTCAACCGCGCCTCCGCGCTCGATTGTGGCCACGCCCCGCCTCCGCCTTCGGCTGTAGCCCTGTTTCCAGCCCCGGTCGCCCCGGCCCGCCGCTCTTCCGATTGCGTAGGCTGCGTCGGTCGTTTCGCCCGATCGAACAGGCATATTGCGGCTCGCAGCCGGGTTCTCCCACCTTTTTGCGCTACAATTGCAGCGTTTTGCTAACAGACAGGTGCGTGCAAATATCTGCAAGAGGAGCGTGGTATGAGCGAGGGCAAGGGGACGGGCGGCGTGCAAACCGCCGACCGTGAGCGATTCGCGTCGCGGTTGGGCTTTATCCTGATCAGCGCCGGATGCGCTATCGGCTTGGGAAACGTGTGGCGTTTCCCCTACATCGTGGGCGAGTACGGCGGCGCGGCCTTCGTGCTTATGTACCTGGTCTTTTTGATCATTCTGGGTCTGCCCGTCATGGTCATGGAGTTCGCCGTGGGCCGCGCCAGCCAAAAAAGCGCGGCGCTTGCGTTCGATACGCTGCAGCCTTCGCGGAAGTGGCATTGGTTCTCGTGGTGGGGCTACATCGGGTGCATGGTGCTCATGATGTTCTACACCACCGTGGGCGGCTGGATGCTTTCCTTCGTGGTGAAAATGGGAACCGGCGCGTTCAACGGCCTTGATAGCGCGGGTGTCGGCCAGGTGTTCAACGACATGCTGGCGAACCCCACCGAATTGGTGGGCTGGATGCTGGTGGTCATCGTTTTAGGCTTCTTGGTATGCAGCCTGGGCTTGCAGAAAGGCGTTGAGCGCATCACCAAGGTGATGATGGTGTGCCTTCTGGGCATCATGGTGGTGTTGGTGGCGCGCGCCGTTACCCTGCCGGGCGGCTTGGAGGGCCTCGAGTTCTACCTGATCCCCGACTTTGGCAAGCTGTTCGCCGGGGCAACGCCTGCGGAGCAATGGGCTACGTTCGGCGACGCCGTGTACGCGGCTATGGGCCAGGCGTTCTTCACGCTCTCGCTGGGCATCGCCGCCATGGAGATCTTCGGCAGCTACATCGGCAAAGAGCGCTCGCTCACGGGCGAGGCCCTGCGCATCTGCGGCTTGGATACGGCGGTTGCCCTTATGGCCGGCCTCATCATCTTTCCCGCATGCTTCGCGTTTGCGGTTGAGCCGGGCAGCGGTCCGGGCTTGGTGTTCGTTACGCTTCCTAGCGTGTTCAATCAAATGCCCATGGGTCAGCTGTGGGGCGCGCTGTTCTTCGTGTTCATGAGCTTTGCCGCCCTGTCCACCATCATTGCGGTGTTCGAAAACCTGATCAGCTGGTCTATGGACAAGTGGGGTTGGAGTCGCAAGGTGGCCGTTGCTCGCACGGCTATTCTGGTGACGGTGCTCAGTCTGCCGTGCGCTCTTGGATTCAACGTGCTTGCGGGCGTCACCATTCCGGCTATCGGCGACATCCAGTCTATCGAGGACTTCATTGTGTCGAACAACCTGCTGCCGCTGGGCAGCCTGTTCTTCGTGCTGTTCTGCGTCACGAAAAGCGGGTGGGGTTGGGAGAACTTCCTGGCCGAAGCCGACACGGGCAGGGGGCTGAAGTTCCCGGCATGGTCGCTTCCGTGGTTGAAGTTCGGCATCCCCTCGCTGATTCTGATCATTTTCGTTATGGGGTATGCACCGAAAGTGGCGGTATGGCTGGGTATGGCGTAGCGGAACGCTGAAGGAATATACTGGACGAATCGTCAACCCAAGGAGGATGAAGGCATCATGCAGGTCATCGAAGATCAGGTCATTAAGTTTTCCAAGGACAATGCGCCTTGCTACACTGCGCAGCCGGGCGAGGTTTTGCTGTTCAAGACGCAGGATTGCTTTGCCGGACGCATTCCTACCGAAGACGTCACCATGAAAGACTTGAACTTCTCGTACGGGTTCACCAATCCGGCTGCTGGTCCTGTGTACGTGGAAGGTGCCCAGCCAGGTGACGTGCTGGTGGTTGACATTTACGACGTGCAGGTGGCTGACCAGGGCGTTATCGCAACCGATGACCACTGCGGACCGTTGTTCGAATCGACCGACTACCGCAGCAAGATCATCCCCATCAAAGACGGCATGGCCGAGTTCAACGGCGTTAAATTCCCCATCGATCCCATGATCGGGGTTATAGGAACCGCGCCCGACGGCGAGGATGTCATCGACGGTTTCGTGGGCGCTCATGGGGGCAATCTTGACAACAAGCTGATCACCAAGGGAACTCGCATGTACTTCCCCGTGCGCGTGCCGGGCGCGCTGCTCCAAATGGGCGACGTGCACGCAACCATGGGCGACGCCGAACTGTGCGGCACGGGCATCGAGATTGCTGCCGACATCACCGTGAAGGTGTCGCTGGTGAAGGGCTTCGAACTGAACTGGCCCGTGCTTGAGACGTTTGGCCCGCACGGCAAGTGGTACGTGAACGCGAGCGCTCAGGAGTTTGACGAGGCCCTGATGAACGGCTCCAAGGAGATGCAGCGTTTGCTCATGCGCATTACGGGTTGGGACGCTATCGACACCTACATGTACATGTCGGTGCAAAGCGACGTAGAGTTGTCTCAGGCGTGCAAGCCCTGCGAAGTTCAGCTGAGCCTGCGCGTTGGGACGCCGAAGTTGCCGCAGTTCCCGCCGCTGGTTCCCCAGCCGTAAGCGCGTTTTACCGGGAAGGGCGCTGTTGGAGCCGGGTGAATTCTCGGCTCCAATTATGTAAGCGTCCGTTTACAAAAAAGTTGTGGATTCGATGATAAGGTAGCGCGATAATTCGAGGATGCGCTTTGCTGCGCAAGCGCGCTGGGTTGCAGCGCTTTAGTGCAGCGGAGCGGCGAAGGAAGAGGCGGCTTCGGCTGCACGTTAGTAAGGGGGACCGACTATGTCGGCTCAAACCGATTCTCCGGCGAAAGCGTCCGGAGAGAGCATCGAGCAGTTCGGCTACAAGCAAGAACTGCGAAGGGGCATGACCTTGCGCGACGTCGTTTTGTACGGCGTGTTGTTCATGGTTATCATTGCTCCGCAGTCCATCTACGGCGAAATCCAAATCGCCAGCGGCGGCATGACGCCGCTCGTGTACATCGTAGGCTTCGTGGCTATCAGCTTTACGGCCATGAGCTACATGCGCATGTCGAAGCGCTTTCCCATTGCGGGATCGGTGTATTCGTATGTGCAGCGCGGCATCAATCCCCACGTAGGCTTCATGGCTGGTTGGCTCATTTTGTTGGACTACGTGTTCGTTCCGTCGTTGCTGCTGGTTATGGTGGCGAACTGGGGCGTTGCGCTTGTTCCGGGAAGCCCGTGGTATCTGTGGGTTGTTGTGTTCGTGGTGTTCAACACGTTTGTGAACATTCGCGGCATTCAGATGACGAAGGGCGTGGACTGGGTTATTTTCGTTGTTGAGATCCTGGCCGTTATCGCGTTCATCGCTATTGGCACGAGCTTCGTTTTGGGCGGCGGCGGTGCTGGTCAGCTGACGATCGACCCCATCTATCAGCCGGGTAAGGTTGATGCGCACTTTATAGCGACGGCGGTTTCCATTGCGTGCCTGTCGTTCCTCGGCTTCGACGGCATGTCCACGCTGGCCGAGGAAACCGTGAAGCCCGAAAAGACCATCGGCAAGGGCATCCTCATCGCTTTGTGCATCATGGTGGTCGTGTTCGTGGCGCAGACCTACGTCGCCGCGCTCATTCAGCCCGACGTTTCGCAGGTTGATCCCGAAATGGGATTCTTTAACGCAGCGCTTATGGCGGGCGGTCCCGTTCTGTACAAGCTGCTGCTCGTTGTGAATATCGTGGCTGTTGGTATCGCCAACATCATGAACGCGCAGCTTGCTTCTTCTCGCCTGCTGTACTCCATGGGCCGCGACGGCGTGATCCCGCGCATCTTCGGCAAGGTTCACCCGAAGTTCCAGACGCCCTACATTGCGTCTATTGCATTGGGCGTTGTGTCCTTGATTCTGCCCATGTTCTTGGATATGACCACGCTGGTGGCATTCGTGAACTTCGGCGCGCTGTCGTCGTTCGTGCTGTTGAACTTTGCCGTGTTCTTGTTCTTCTTCGTGAAGGAAAAGAAGCGCTCTTCGTTCGGCGACGTGGTGAAGTACCTGATTTGCCCTTGGCTTGGCATATTCATTCTGGTGTACGTGTTCACCGGGTTTGATTTGCAGACTTATGCGGTGGGCATTTCCTGGATGGTCATCGGCCTGATTATCGGCGCGGTGAAATCGAAGGGCTACAAGGAGGTTCCGGAGGCGTTCAAGCATCTGGAAGTGTAGCGCACAGGCGATTGATTGTTGAGCGGGCGGCCTTCGGGTCGCCCGCTTTGCCGTTCGGGTTGGTGCGTTCGCTTGGCGCGCGACGGCGCTTTGCGTTTGCCTGCGCAGCGGCTCGCGCGGGTGTCGGTATACTATGCTGATCAAGGCGGATCTACGCGAAGGGGGAGCGATGGGGGCTTCGAAAGCTCGCAATGCGGTTCTGGCGGTGGGGGCCATTATGGTGGACGTGGTGTGCTGCGTACCGGCGCTGCCGGCCTCGGGCGAAGGCGTGGTGGTCGAGTCGTCGCGCGCCGTCGTGGGAGGCTGCGCGTTCAACTCTGCGAACGCTGCGCGCCAGTTGGGGGCCGACTGCACCTTGTTTGCGCCCGTGGGCGAGGGTATCTACGCAGGGTTTGTAGAAGGTGCGCTTGCGCAGCGCGGCTTGCAGGCGCCGTTGCGCGTGAAAGGCCGCGACAACGGATCTTGCACGTGCTTGGTCGAGCCTGATGGACAGCGCACGATGATCACTTCGCCGGGCGTCGAGCGCTACTTCGAGCGGTCGTGGTTCGACGTCATCGACGCTGCGCATGTTTCATGCGGTCTTGCCAGCGGATACGAGATAGAGGGTTCCGGCGGCAACGCTATCATCGAGTTCTTTGAAGAGCATCCCGAAATCCAGTTCTTCTATGCGCCCGGTCCGCGCATTTTGGGCGTGGGGCCGGAGAAGCACGCGCGCATCAACGCGCTTCGCCCCATCTGGCACCTGAACGATCAGGAGGCCCTTGCGTACACCGGCTGCTCGACGCTTGAAGATGCGGCTCGCGTTCTGGCTGCAGCTTGCGAAAACGCCGTAGTCATCACGGCGGGTGCTGCCGGCTCCTTTGTGCTTGAAGGGCCGGACGCTTGTTTTGCCAACGTTGCAACGGAGGCGGTTCGCGTGGTCGATACCGTGGGAGCGGGCGATGCTCATCTGGGCGCGCTTGCGGCTGCGCGCGCTGCGGGCCGTTCGTGGAAGGAATCGCTTGAGCTTGCGAACAAGGTGGCGTCTGGCGTATGCTCGGTTGAGGGCGCAACGCTTTCTGACGAGGCGTTCGCTCGGTTGGGCGTGGCGCTGTAGCGACGCGCCTGCAATTCGGCTGCGAGGTTGCCGTCGATGAAGGCGGCGCTCCGCTTGCGGGGTCTCGCGTTCGCTCGCGAAGGGGTGTGCGCACGAAAAACCGCCATCGCTGGCAGGTTTTGACGTTTAGGGGTTGTCGGGCGGCGCGTCGTTCTTTCTGTCATGAGGCTTGCTTTTTATTTTGCCTGGTCATGGCCTTAGGCTATTGCACTGCTCTTTTGCGAGAGCCCGTCCGGCGGGGTTCAACGACCTCAAACCGTGAAAACCTGCCAGCGATGGAGGTTTTTCGTGCGCAAGCTTGCTGGGAGAAGGCGCCGAGCGATGCGCGTGCGCGCGAAAGCGAAAGGCAGCCGGCCTGGGCGCGTCTGGAGAGGCCGCGTGCTGGGGTCGCACGTTGGGACGCGGCCTGGGAAGCCGTGCGTTGGGGCGCGTTTGGAGAGGCCGCGCGTTCGGGCGCCTGTTGGGGCCGCGCTCCCGCTCCCCGGCTGCGTGCCACGCGTCCGGGGCTCGTCCGGGCGCCCGTTGAGGCCGTTCGCTCGGCGCCCGTTGCTGCGCTTCCCGGCTGCGCGTTCGCCCGCGCGTCGCCGCGACCCGATCCCGCAGCCAGCGCACGCTGCGACCCGACCTCGCGACCCGATCCCGCAGCCAGCGCGCGCCGCGACCCGACCTCGCGACCCGATCCCGCAGCCAGCGCGCGCCGCGACCCGATCCCGCAACTCGATCTCGCGGCGGCCCGACGGCAATCCGGCTCGCACCGGCTTGTGGCTTTCGGCTTGCAGCATATATGTGCTGCAGGTTCGTTCGCCTGCCTTTCGCGCTTGGCGAAGAGCCTTGCGGTATCATGGTCGCCAGACGAGATCATGGAAAGATGGCGGGTGATATGAAGCGGTTTTCGGTACTGGGCGACTCCATCAGCACGTTCGAGGGGTGCAACCCCGAAGGATTCGACGTGTTCTACGAGAACGAGCGTCGCGACGCAACCGGCGTTCGCCTTGTGGAGGACACCTGGTGGGCGCAGGTTATCGAGCAATGCGGCGGCGAGTTGTTGAGCAACGGCTCGTTCTCTGGAAGCATGGTGGAGGGCGCGGGTTTTCCTGCGGCAAACAGTGCCGAGCGCATTGCGGCGCTGGCGAAAGACGGCGTTGCGCCCGATGAGATCCTTGTATTCATAGGCATCAACGATTACGGGTGGGGCGGCCCGGCCGCCCAAGCTGCGGGTCGCGGAAACGCCCTGCCTGCAACGCTTGATCTGTCCGCCATTCCGGAAGCCGAGGTGGGCCTGGCTTCTGCCGATGCGGCCGAGCGGTTCGGCCAGGCGTATAGTGCGATGCTCGCTCGTATGCGCGCTGCGTATCCGCAGGCCAAAGTGTGGTGCTGCACGCTGTGCCCCGGTCGCATCGAGGGCTCTGTCCATTCGACGTTCGCGTACCGGTTGCGGGGCGTTCATTTCGATCGCTATAACGACGCTATTCGCCTGGCCGCCGAATCGAACGGATGCTGCGTTGCCGACGTTCGCGCTTTAGGCCGCGATTACGAAGCTCTTGAGGGAACCCACCCGACAAAGCGCGGCATGGCGCAGTTTGCCCTTATGGTCTTGCATGCGATGGCGGCATGCGATGGCGGCTCGCTCGAAGGCCACGCTTCGAACCCCCTTGTCGATGACGCGTTCGGCAGCGCTCCTCGCTCGCTCGAGACGTGCCGGAAGCCCGCTTGCGTCGGTTGCGCATACGCCGGAGCTACGGGAAACAAGTGGCTTTGCGTGTGCCGAAAGGACGACGAAGCGCGCAGCGAATAGAGCTGCCCGGCGCACGCGTCCGGCTCGCGGCGCGCCTCAAAACGAAAAAGTGAAAGGACATTCCTTCATGCAAGGGAAACCTCTTGTTCTATTGCTGCTGGTTTTGTACGGAGCAGCGTTTCTTGCGGGGTTCAACGAAAACCTCGTGAACATGGCCCTCGTATCCATCATGGCCGACTACGGGGTGGACTCTGTTACGGTTCAGTGGCTGGTGACGGGGTACATGATCGTCGCTACCGTGGTAGTCATGTGCATGGCGTTTCTGTATCGACGCTTCCGCTTGCGCACGCTGTTCTTCGCTGCGTCGGCTTTGAGCTTCGCCGGTTCCGCGATGGGGCTTGTTGCGAACGGGTTCGAGATGCTGTTCGCGGCGCGCTTGGTGCAGGCGGTGGGCACGGGCATATTCATTCCCCTTATGATGAACACGATCGTGGCCGTCACGCCCAAGAACAAGCTGGGCACCTACCTGTCCATTGGCGGCTGCACTATCACGTTCGGACCTGCTTTGGCTCCGGTGGTGTGCGGGGCGCTGGTGACGACGTTCGGTTGGCACAGCATTTTCGTGGTTCCCATGGTTGCGATGGCAATCCTGTTCGGCCTAGGGCTTCGCTTCGTGAAGAACCTGGAAACCAGCGAAGCTCACCTTGACGTTCTTTCCGTCGCCCTTGCGGCCGTGCTGCTAACCGCGCTTTCGCTTGGGTTGGTGCAATTGACTATCGACGTGCCTTTGGCGCTTGGCTCTCTGGCGGTTTCGGCTCTTCTGTCGGTGGCGTTCGTCGTGCGTCAGCTGCGTTGCAGCCATCCGCTCATCGATCTTGAGCCGCTGAGAAACCGAGCCTTCTGGCCCGCGTTGTTGCTGGCAACCGTCTCGATGATCAGCATGTTCTCCATGAGCGTGCTGCTTCCGCTGTATTTCGAGGGCGCCGCCGGCATGACTGCTCTTTCCGCGGGGTTGGTCATTCTGGTTCCCGTGCTGGCGAATGCGGGCACGACGCTGCTTGGCGGACGCATTATGGACAAGCGCGGCGAATGGCCCCTGTTGCCGTTAGGCTTCGGTGCCATCGCCCTCGGGTTCATCGCCTTGGCGCTGGCCGGGCCTACGCTGTCTATTCCCGTTGTGTTCGCGGCCGCGCTGCTCATGTACGTGGCGGTTGGCTTCGTGTTCTCGCCTTCTCAAACAGCGGGCTTGCGCACGCTGCCGCCGCAGCAAAATCCGTTCGGCGTGGCTCTTATGACCACGGTTGTTCAAATTGCGGCATGCGTTGGCCCGTCCCTTTACATTGGCATCATGTCGACGGGACAGATTGCGGCCGTCGCTCAGGGAGCGAGCGCGTCCCAGGCTGCGGCCGAAGGGTTTTCGCTGGCCATGTTGGTGGCAAGCGGGGTGGCCGCAGCCGGGTTCGTGCTGTCGTTTCTGTACGCTCGCGCCGCGCGAAAGCGAACTGCCGAGCGCATCGGGCATTCCGTGCCGTGCCTGGCCCTGCTGATGGAGCCCGATCCGTACACGATGCCTGCCGATTCGACGGTAAGCCAGGTCATGCGCGCGTTCGTGGATCTTAAGGTGAGTGGCTTGCCTCTTGTGGATGCGGCGGGGCATCCGGTGGGCTTCGTGTCCGACGGCGACGTCATGCGCTATCTTGCCGACCGTCATCCGGTGGTCACGGGCGCGTACTCGCTTATGAAGGCAGCCAACGACCAGGGCATCGACGAGCGCTTGCGCGAGCTCATGCTGCTGCCGGCGCGCACGATAGCCACGGAGAAGCTGATCGCGCTTGATGCCGACGCCACGCTCGAAGAGGCATGTTCGTTGCTGGCGTCGCGCCGATTGAAGAAGGTCCCGGTGGTAAGCGAGGGCCTTGTGGTGGGAACCGTCAACCGTTCTGACGTGTTGCGCTACGCCATGGACACGGTTTTGCAGGCCGCACCGGTGCGGTAGCGGCAAAGGTTCTCGGCTGCTTTGTTATTATGTGTGAATATGTCGTACAATAATTCTCACGTGAAGGCAAAGACCAGGAGCCGACAAAGGCCGGCACCCGTTCCTTGGATAAAGGTGGTGTGCCCATGGGGGCAGCGTTCGGAGAGGTCGAAACCAGTGCCTATGTAATCGACGGCGACTATCGCATCGTCTATTTCAACGATAAGGCTGCGGAGTCTTTTCCTGGCTTGCAATGGGGAATGTGCTGCTATCACGCTTTGCGCGGCGAATCGGCGCCGTGCCACGATTGCCCGTTGCTGCTCGATCACAGCAACAAGGGCCTTCTGTACAATCAGGTGCTTCAAAGCTGGGTGGAAACGGAAGTCAGCGATATCGAATGGCCCGGTGCGGGCGATTGCCATATATTCTTGAGCCGCAAAACCGACAAGCCTGATTTAGGGGTGCCCGATTCTCCGCCGATCGATTCTTTGACCGGCTTGTACACGCGCGCAGCATTTTTCCGCGCCGTCGCCGACGCCCTTGCCGCCCACCCGAATCGCTCGTACTGCCTGATGGCCATCGACATCGAGCACTTCAAGCTGTTCAACGAATGGCATGGAGAAGAGGCCGGGGACCGATTTCTCGAAGAAGTGGGAAGGTTGCTCAGGGAGGCGTCGGTGCAGCAAAACGGCGTGGCGGGATACTTGCGCGGCGACGATTTCTGCATGCTGATTCCCTGTTCGCCCAAGGCGATCGAGGGTTTGCAAGGCCGTATTTCGCAAAGCACGCTACGGCATGGGCGGGGCATGGGGTTTTTGCCGGCCTTCGGCTTGTATCTTGTTGACGATCGGTCGCTTCCCGTAAGCACGATGTACGATCGAGCGTTGCTGGCGCTGGCTTCGGTCAAAGGCGACTACGCGCAGCGCTCGCGATGGTACGACGAGGGCATGCTGCGAGAGATCGAGGACGATCACTCCCTTTTGCTGGAGGTTCAGCGTGCCTTGTCGAACGGGGAGATCACGTTCTACGCACAGCCCAAGTGCAACATCACTACGGGAAAGATCGTGGGTCTTGAGGCGCTCGTGCGCTGGGATCATCCCGAGCGGGGGCTGATTCCTCCTGATCGATTTATTCCCATGTTGGAGCGAAATGGGCTAATTACCACTCTTGACCTGCACATTTGGGAAGAAGTGTGCTGCTCTCTTCGCGAATGGATGAAAAGGGGCCACGCGCCCGTTCCCATTTCCGTCAATGTGTCGCGCCGGGATTTGTACGCGTTGGACGTTCTTGCCACGTTCGAGGAGCTGATCCGCAAATACGGCATTGACCCTCGCTTGCTGGCGGTTGAAATTACCGAAAGCGCCTACGTTGAAGACTGCGATCTGATGGCGGTTATCGTCGACGGGTTGCACGATCTGGGCCTTTCGGTGCACATGGACGATTTCGGCAGCGGGTACTCGTCGCTCAACATGCTGAAAGACGTAAGCGTCGATGTTCTGAAACTGGACATGAAGCTGCTTGAGGCTGTGGACGCGCGCAGCCGCAAGGGGCGCGGCATTCTGGAATCGATCATCGGCATGGCAAGGCTTCTGGATATGCAGGTCATTGCGGAAGGGGTCGAAACCGAGTCTCAACGCGCGTTGCTTGCGCAGATGGGATGTTTGTACGGGCAGGGGTACTTCTTCTACCGTCCCATGTCGAAAGAGGAGTTCGAGCCGCTTATCGCTGCTCGGAGAAACGTCGATTTCCGCGGTATGCAGGCCGATTCGATCGACCAGTTCAGCATTCGAGATTTGATTGAGAGCAAAATGCTGAGCAAGACCATGTTCGACGACATCATGGGCGCCTTGGTGCTGTACGACTTCCATGATGGCGAAGTGGAATTGCTGAGCGCCAACGAGCACTATTGCCAGCTTACGGGCATTGACCCCGTTGACCTGCACGAACAGCGGTATAGCTTCGCACGTCAGGCGTACGAGGCCGATTGGGACGAAATTGTGGCGGCATTCGAAAGCGCTCGCCAAAGCGTTCCGAACGGTGCTACCGCCGTGGTGCGACGCATGCGCGCTGGCGAAAAGACCGTTCATTTGCAAATGCGCCTAGTTTTTTTGCGCGAGCGCGACGGACATGCGCTTTACCTGGGGTCTTTGAGGGACGTGACTCAAGAGCAGCAGCAGGCGCGCCAGCTGGAAACCTCGCGTCGCGCGCTTTCTGCGGTGGCGGGCGCGAATTCGCCGGATTTCTCGCTGATGAACCTGACCGAAGAAAATCGCAAGACCGCCTTGTCCATTTCCGCTCAAATGTCGCCGGGCGGCTTGATCGGCGGGTACTGCGAGCCGGGCTTCCCTCTGTATTTCGCCAATGCGGCCATGGTGGACCTTCTGGGGTACGATTCCTACGAAGAGCTGGCGGAATCCATTGACTGGCAGGTTGGCAACACCATCCATCCCGACGATTTCGACTCGGTTGTGGCCGACATCGGCCCCGAATACTACGTGGGCCTTGAGTACACCACAACGTATCGCATGACCAAAAAGGACGGAACGTGGTTCTGGACCATCGACAAAGGGCGCGTCGTGGAGGCCGAGGACGGGCGGATGGCCATTGTCAGCGCGTGCACGGACATCACCGAAGTGATGATGGTTCAGCAGCATCTTGCGGAGCGCAACCGATTTTTGCTGAGCCGCAACGACGAGCTGGCGTTTTTGAACGAAGACATGCCCGGAGGATACCATCGCTGCCTCGACGGCCCCACGCATGACTTCTTGTATATAAGCGATCGCTTTCTTGAGATGTTCGGCTATACGCACGAAGAGATCAAGGAGCTGTTCGATGACAAGTACATGAATATGATCCACCCCGAAGATCGCGAGCGCGTTCTGAAGGGGGTGGCCTCCTTGAAGGAGGGCGATGCGCAGCCGTTCCCCTTGGAGTATCGCATGCGAGCAAAAAGCGGGTATCGTTGGGTGGTTGATCAAAGCCGCTTTTTGGAGTACGAGGGAACGTCGTTTTTGCAGGGCGTTGTGGTCGACGTGACCGAAACGGTTGAGCTTCGCAACATGATGCGCATTTTGATGGAGCATACGCCCAACGACATCGTGCTGCTGTCGTGGTCCGACCGCGAACGCGTGCGCGCACACGTGGTGGCGTGCGGGGTGTCGGGGAAGCACGGTCTTTCCTGCGAGCAGTACGAGAAGGTTGTCTTGGATCATCTGTATGCTCGGTCCGAGGAAGGCGAGCGTCGCCTTGTCGACCTGATTGCTGATAAAATCGAATGCGGGGAAGAGGCTGTTGTCGTTACGAAAGCCCGATTCTCAGAGCAGGGAGACGTTTGGATGCACATTGAAGCGCGCCGGGTTGGGATGTTGCCGGCGAGGCATACGGCCTTGTGCTTGTGCACCGATGTGACCGAAATCAAAGACCGCCAGCAAGAGCTTTGGCTTGCCCAACGAAAGCTCGAGGGCGTTTTGAGCCAGGCTGGCGTGAAAATTTGGGATTGGGATATGGAGAACAATCGACTGGTGCTTTCTCGAAGCGAGGTGGTCGATCGGGTGTTGGGCCATGTCGGTCGCATAGAGGAGAACCTGATGATAGTCGAAGGGTTCGACCTTGAAGACCTTCCGTTCCGTTACGTTCCTCCTGGATATCGGCAGGTGTTCACCAACTTTTTCCGCCGCGTTTACGCTGCGCGGGATCATGCCCGCTTGTCGTTCGAGGCGCCGTTCGAGCTTGATGACGAAACCACCATCTGGCTGGAGACCGCGTGCGAGACCGTGCGCGACGACCGAGGTCGGCCCATTCGCGCTGTGGGGTACTACCTTGACGTGACCGACCGTCGAAACGAGTCCTTGCGCAGCGAGGCGAACGTCGAGGCGCTGCGGCAGCTGAAGGAGCAGAGCGGGCAGTTGGCTAAGATGGCGGAAACGGATGCGCTGACGGGGCTGCACAATCGGCAGTCCGCCATTCCCAAGATAGAAGGTCGTCTGCGTGCCGTGCGCGAAGGGTCGTTGAACGAGCTGCCGTGCGCGCTGGTCATGCTGGATTTGGATTCCTTCAAACTGGCCAACGACGTGTTCGGCCACGCTTACGGAGACGAAGTCATCACGCACATGGCCAAATCGTTGCAAGCCGTGTTCCCCGATAACATCGTGTGCCGCATGGGCGGCGATGAGTTCTTGGTGTGGTGCGAGGACGTTGACGTTGCGTCGCTCGAAAACGCCCTTGACCGGGCTTTGCGCGCGATGGAGGTTCGTCGCGTGACGGATGGCCGTACCTTCTTGTTCTCGGCTTCGGCGGGGTATGTTTTGGCACCGCAGGAGGGCGCTTCGTTCGACGAGCTGTATCGGAAGGCCGACGAGGCGCTGTTCTCGGCCAAGATGAATGGAAAGCGCTCACGTGCGGGGTATTCGCCCGATATGAAAAGCATCCGTTGCGAACTTGCCGAATGATCGAGGAGCAACTGCGGAGTATTGCGCGATGCGCTTGACATCTTTCGAGGTCGGTTTACAATCCTGATTTAGCACTCGAAGGCTGAGACTGCTAAATCAGGATGCTTCCATGCGCGAAGACGGTTGGCAGCTTGGCCCTTTGCATGACAGACGACGAAACGAAAGGGAGCGATGCCGACCATGCGCAAGTTCAAGACAGAGAGCAAGAAACTGCTCGACCTCATGATTAACTCCATTTACACGAACCGCGAGATATTCCTTCGCGAGCTTATCTCGAATGCGTCCGACGCGGTGGATAAGCTGTACTTCAAAAGTCTTACCGACAAGGACATCCAGCTGAGCAAAGACGAGTTGCGCATTCAGGTGTCGTTCGACAAGGATGCGCGCACCGTTACCGTCAGCGACAGCGGCTTGGGCATGACCAAGGACGACCTGGATCTCAATCTGGGCACTATCGCTCATTCCGACAGCATGGCCTTCAAGGCCGATAATGCCGAGGTGCAGGGCGAGGATGTGGACATCATCGGCCAGTTCGGCGTGGGTTTCTACTCCGCTTTCATGGTGGCCAAGAGCGTGCGCGTGGTTTCGAAGGCGTACGGCAGCGACGAAGCGTGGGCTTGGGAAAGCGACGGCGTTGAGGGCTACAGCATTTCCGAGGCGCAGCGCGACGGGCACGGCACCGACGTCATCCTTACGCTCAAGGACAACACCGACGACGACAACTACGATACGTTCCTGTCCGAGTACGGCTTGAAGAACCTGATCAAGCGCTACAGCAATTACGTGCGCTACCCCGTGCAGATGGAAGTTTCCAAGACGCGCGAGAAGCCGAAGCCCGAGGATGCGGGTGACGACTACACGCCCGAGTACGAGGATTACACCGAGGTCGAAACCATCAACTCGATGATTCCCATTTGGAAGCGCCGCGCCTCCGAAGTTACCGACGAGGAGTACAACGAGTTCTACAAGACCGACTTCCACGACTTCTCCGACCCGGCGCGCACGTTCAGCATTCATGCCGAGGGCGCGCTCAGCTACGACGCGCTGCTGTTCATTCCGGGCCGCGCTCCGTACGACCTGTACAGCAAGGACTTCAAGAAGGGCCTGGCCCTGTACAGCTCCAACGTGCTCATCATGGAAAAGTGCGAGGAGCTTTTGCCCGACCATTACAACTTCGTGCGCGGCGTGGTGGACAGCCAGGACCTGACGCTCAACATTTCGCGCGAGACGTTGCAGCACAACAGCCAGCTGCGTGCCATTGCCAAGAAGATCGAGAAGAAGATCACCTCCGAGCTCAAGAAGATGCGCGACAACGACCGCGAGGCGTACGAGAAGTTCTTCGAGGATTTCGGTCGCGGCTTGGAATTCGGCATTTACACCAGTTACGGCATGTTGAAGGACGAGCTGGCCGAGCTGCTGCTGTTCTACTCCGCCAAGCAGCAGAAACTGGTCACGCTTGACGAGTACCTGGAAGCCGCACCGGCTGATCAGAAGGCCATCTACTACGCTGCGGGCGAGAGCATCGAGCGCTTGGGCAAGATGCCCATCGTGAAGACGGTGCTCGAGAAGGGCTACGACGTGCTGCTGTGCACGCGCGACGTGGACGAGTTCTGCTTCCAGTCGATGATGGCGTACGGTCCCGAGCCCGAGCTTGACGCCGACGACAAGCCCATCGAGGGCACCGGCCCCAAGGAGCTCAAGAACGTGGCTTCGGGCGATTTGGATCTGGCCTCCGAGGAAGAGAAGAAGGAAGCCGAAGAAACCGCCAAGGAGAACGAGACCCTGTTCGCGGCCATGAAGGATGCTCTGGGCGATGCCGTGACGAAGGTGAGCGTGTCGTCGCGCTTGAGTGATGCGCCCGCGTGCATTACGGCGGCGGGTCCGGTGTCGCTTGAGATGGAGCGCATCATGGCTCAGATGCCCGATGGGGCCGAAGGCCCGAAATCCGAGCGCGTGCTGGAGATCAACGCGAAGCATCCCGTGTTCGAGGTGCTGAAAGAAGCGCAGGCGGGCGGCGATGCCGATAAGGTGAAGCTCTACGCCGACATCCTGTACAACCAGGCGCTGATCGTGGAGGGCATGCCCATCGACGATCCCGTGGCTTACGCAAACGCAGTAACGAAGCTGATGGCCTAACTTGTTCCGGTGGTTGACGACCGCCGGAACAAGCCGACGCCGCGGCCCGCGCGACGCACTGCGCCAGCCAGGGTGACAGGTCAAGAAAGCTCGCATGCAGCTTGCACGTTGAAACTGCCCCGCCGAATCGGCGGGGCAGTTCGCATTCGGGGCTCGTGAACGTGCGAATCAGGGACGCTGCAGCGGCCCGCGCGGCGTGCTGCGTTAACGAGGGCGCACTCGTTACAGCTCCTGATGCGCGTCCAGCTTGTCCCGTGCGCTCACGGCGACGGCGCCTGCTGCAACGGCCGTCACGGCGGCTTCAATGACCACGGCTTCGGCGGAGTCGCCAGTGCGTGCGAGCGGCTTGGGATCGGGCTTGGCCGTCGGCACCGGCACCGGCGTCGGTTCGGGCTGGGGTTGGGGCTCTGGCTCGGGTGCAGGATCGGGACCGTTCTTGATGGCAATGCGCCCCTGACCGCCTTCGCTTGCGTATTCGCTGCCGATGACTCCTTTCAAGTCGTACTTCAGGTACTCGATCAACGCGGCGTTGTCCACGTCGAGCAGCACGGGATCGTCTGCCTTGAACATGGTCATGCCGTCGCCGCCCTCCATGATCATATAGGTGTGCGACACCATCTTGTACGTTCTTTCCGTATCGAGCGGCCGTCCGTCCACCAGCACGTCTCGCACGCGGTATTCTCCGGCCACGCGCACGAAGCTTCCCTTGTCGTCAATCTCGATGGACGAGGGCACGTCGGTGCGCACGGCGTAGGTTACGCCAGACGTCTGCATGAATCCGCCGCTTCCTTCGGGTAGCTTGCTCGCGCCCATTTCAAGTGCATCCAGAATGTTCTGGCCCTTGGTTTCTATGTAGCAGAGCTGGTTGCTGTAGGGCTGCACGTCGATAACGTCTCCGTACGTGATCGTTCCCGGTTCGATGTTCGCGCGGATGCCGCCGCCGTTGACAAGCGCCACCTCGGCCATTATGCCGCCATGCCAGGCGAGGGCCAGGTACGCGTCCGCCACGAAATCGCCTAGGTTCGTCTCGCGCTGACGAACGGCCCAGGTGTAGTTGTCGCTTTCGGTTGCGATAAGCCGTACGTCCGAATAGCCTACCTTCTGCCCCGTTATTGCTTCTATCTGGGCTTTCTTGTTGTTGACGACCGCCGCCGTTGCTGCGTCGATGCCGTCCCATGCCGTTATCAGCTTGCCTGCGCAGGCGCCCGCGCTTGCTGCAATCCTGTTGGCGGCGGGATCGATGATGACTCGCCCGATGCTTTCAAGCTGGGTTCCCGTTTGCGTGATCAGCACCGGAACGCCGTCCTTGTTGAGCAGCGTGTCCACGTACTCTTCGTGAGAGTGCCCGTCGATCATCACGTCGATACCGGAGGTGTTCGCCACCACGCTGCTGCTGCTCCAACGCGGGGTCACACCGGAGCGTCCCAGGTGCCCCATGGCAACTACGTAGTTCGCGCCGGCCTCGCGCGCTTCGTTGACGGCGTTCTGCACGGCTGCGTACAGCTTGGAACCCGAGTCGTCTTCGCAAAACCCGTAGACGTACGCGCCGCTTTGGTCCTGGAAATGCGCGGGCGAAGATTTCGTCAGCGACTCGGGCGTGCAAATGCCCACGAACGCCACGCGCTTCTGCCCGGCGGACGTTTCGTACGTGCGCATGGCGTACGGGTCGAGCATGAGGTTGCCCGTGCGCAGGTCGGTGAAGTTGCACGACAGGTACTGGATTGGCCCGGCCTGCGGGTCCGATGCGTCCTTTGCACGCGAAACCAGCACGTTGAACTGGTCCATTCCGTAGTCGAACTCGTGATTGCCGGGGATGGCCATATCGTAGCGACACTGTTTCATGATGTCGATCAGGTACTCGCCCTTCGAGAGCGTGCCCATGGCCTTGCCCTGCACGGCATCGCCCGCGTCGACCAGCGTGACGTTGTCGCCTCCGTAGGTCGAGCGTGCGGTTTTCACGTAGTCGGCCAGCTTCGCGTAGCCCAGATTCTCGTCCACGGCGCAATGCACGTCGTTCGTATGGACGATGACGATGGGGCCGGGTGCCGCGGCGGCTTCGATCTCGTCGGCGAGCGCGCGTCCGGGAATTCCCAGCGTTGCAAGTGCGACGGCGGATAGAGCGCAGAACGATCGACGGGTCATTGGATAGGCCATGGTGCCCCCTGTTCATGAGAAGCGCGTGTTCTCCAAAACGCTGCGAGTAAGTATACTGCGGGTATGAAGCAGAAACGATCAGCGATTCCTGGAAAGGGAGGCTCTTATGGTTGAAGCGATTTACAAGCGAGCGAGCGTTCGCGCATTTACGGACGAAGCGGTGACCGACGATCAGGTGCGGGCGGCCCTGCGTGCTGCCATGGCCGCTCCCTCGGGCGGAAACCAGCAGCCTTGGGAGTTTTTCGTGGTGCGAGATGCCGAGCATCGTTCTCGGTTGTCCCAGGTCACGAAGTATGCGAAGCCGGCTGACGCGGCGCCGTGCGTCATTGTTGCCTGCATGCGCACCGAAGGCTTGCGCTTCCCTAACCTGGCTGTGCAGGACATGGGCGCCGCGGTTGAGAATTTGCTGCTTGCTGTGGCCGACATGGATCTAGGAGCGGTATGGATGGGTATTGCGCCTGATGAAGAGCCCATGAAGGCTGTTGCGGACATCGTGGGCGCACCGGAGGGCATTCAGCCGTTTGCCCTTGTTGCGCTGGGGCATCCTGCGGCACCGCCCACAGCGAAGGGGGCCGACCGTTACGAGGAGTCTCGCGTTCACTGGTTGAGCTAGCGCCGTCGCACGGTGCTGCAGTCGGTCGAGGAGCGGGAGGGCGAGGGCGAAGGATCGGCCTTCCGCTCCTCGACCGACTGTTCCTCGACCCTGGTTGCTTGTCCCGTTCGGCTGCGCGGCCGAACGGGACTGCAGCGGTTTATTCCACCACGCGCGAGCGCGCGTATTCCTGCGCATCTGCGATGTACGCCTCTTGCGAGTGGGCTACGTTGCGCGCCGCCGCCTCGGCATCGAGCGTGCGCACCACTTTGCCGGGAACGCCCACTACCAAAGAGCACGGTGGGATAACCTGACGTTCTTTCACAAGCGCGCCGGCTGCGATCATCGATCCCGCCCCGATAACGGCGCCGTTCAGCACCGTTGCGTGCATGCCCACGGTCACGTCGTTTTCGATGACGGCGCCGTGAACCACGGCATTGTGTCCCACCGAAACGCGTTCTCCCAGCACGATGGGGCAGTCGTGGTCGCTGTGCAGCGTGGCGTTGTCCTGCACGTTGCTGTTCTTCCCGATGCGGATAGGAGCAACCTCGCCGCGAATCGCCGCACCGAACCACACCGAGCTTCCTTCGCCGAGCGTCACGTCTCCGCAGATCGCAGCGTTCGGCGCGATGTAGGCGGCTTGGCTTACGTCAGGGGCCATCCCCTTGAATTCAACGAGCATGTACGGTTCCTTTCGCCAGACGGATGTCTCCGGTTTGCCGCATTGTCCCGAAACCGCGCCCGACGGGCATCGCAAGAATCAGATGATTTCGCAGAATTCGCCGTCGCGGATGACGCACTCGTCGTCCAGGTACAGAGTCGGGCGAAGCACGATGCCGTCGTAATGGCAGTCTGCCTTGGTCACGCCGCCAAACGATGCGTTCGTGCCGAATGCGACGTGCACGGTGCCGTACAGCTTTTCATCCTCCAGAATGATGCCGCAGAGTTTGGCGCGCTCGTTCGTGCCAATGCCCAGCTCGGCGATGGTGCCGTTCTCCGGGCGCGCGAACAGGATGCTCAGTTGCTCGGCGTAGGCGCCGTTTGCGTCGCCGCCTTCCGCCTGCACCAACCGCCCGTTCTCCAGGGTCACCACCAGCGGTTCGGCCAGCGTGCCGATGCCCACCATCGACCCGTCGATAACCACGCTGCCGTTTGCGCCTCCTTCGAGCGGCGCGATGTACGCCTCGCCGGAGGGGAAGTTGCCGCTTGCGCCCGGCGTGCGGTACACGCCGGGGCTGGCTACGCCGTTGCGCCCGTTCAGGTCCATGGTCAGAACGTGTCCGTCCTTCTCGATGCGCGCCGTTTTCGCATGCGTCAACCGTTTGGTCAGCGCCATCGTCCGACGCTCCACTTCAGCGTAGTCGGCGCATGCGGCCCCGTCGCGCAGCATGTCCATGGTAACGCCGGGCATGGTTACCACGCGCGTTCCTGCGGCAGCGGCTTCGATGCGCGCCGTGGTGTGGGTGATCGACTTCGCGGTGGGGCACAGCGCCACGTCCGCCGTCTTCATTGCCGCGGCCACGGCAACGGGCGGCTCTTCGCCGGTCACGCGTCCTTCGGGCATCACCATGAGCAGCGCGCGGCGGTCGAGCGCGCGGGCGGCGTCGTAGAACAGCTGCCCCACCTCGCGCGTGGGGTCGTCGGTCACCACCAGCAGCGTTTCGTCCTCGCCCAGCGCGAGGTTCGTCGAAAGTATGGTTTGTGCGCGTTCTTGCAGGTTCATAAGCAGCCTTTCGAGTTGATGCGTCTCTGTTCGTTCGCATCTTCGCCCGAAACGTACGGTTTGACGCCTGAAAGCGTACGTTTCGGGCGAAGATGCTTGCAAGCGGCGATGCCCGCGAAGCGACTTTGCTCGAAAGCGCTGTCGTTCGCGGGCATCCGTTTTAGCTGCAGCGAGTTTACGCCTGCGGGTCTACGGCAGGCAGCGCGCCCATTCCCTGCAGGTGCGCCATCGATCCGTAGCGTTCTACGAACCGGGCGTACTCGTCGGCGTCGTAGAAGGAGCATTTGCCCGCGCCGAAGGCCTTGGCCGCCTCGATCATGAACGAACCCGCTTCGTCCAGATCGGTCAGGTGCGTGGCCCCGGTCGCGCAACCGGGCACCGCCGTTTCGGTGGTGATGGCAACGCCTACGACGGGCGCATCGGTTGCCGTGCACGGCTGCAGGATGGAGTTCAGGTGGTACAGCCCGTTGCCGTACGGCGTGATGTCGGCCATGGTCAGCGGGAACGTGCGGGCGCGTCGTCCGGTTGCTATCTCGACAAGCGACACCAGATCTTCGCTTACGCGCAGGATGCAACCCTGCTTGACGGTGGGGGAGATCATGAACCCGCGATCGTTCATGATGCGGTTGCCCTTCGTGGTGTCCACCACCAGCACGGCGTCCAGCGCGTCGGCGCCGCCCACTTCCTCGCGGTTGACGTCGGCGGTTGCCACGGGCGAGCCCATGAACGCCACCGGCTCGTGCGGGAACGTGGGAGCATGCGGGCACACGTGGGTCGATACGAACACGTCGCCGGGCAGCACGTCGCCGCGCGCATGCATGGACAGCAGCTTCGCCGCGCAGGCCAGCGCCGTCAGCGCGCCGTCGCCGTCCGACACGAAGCCGATGCGCTCCGGTCGCGCGCCCAGCCCGCCCAGGCGGCCCAGCAGTCCGATGGTGGGGGCGTCGCCGCCCGCGGCGCGTCCCTGCGAGCCCGGAATGCGCACGCGTACCATGTCGGTTGCGCCTTTGGGGCCTTCCAGCACGTAGGTTTCCGCATCGCAAGCGGGATCGATGCTGCGCAGGTACTCGACGGCGGCTTGCCCGCTTGCGGCAGGCGAGTCCAGTATGTCGTAGAGCTCTATCAGCTGCTTCAGGATCATGGCGTCTCCTTGTTTTCTTGGTCTGGCAAACTGTGGTGCATACCGATTGGCGTTGGCTGCGCGTCAATCGGTACTGTTTCCTGCGGCCGCCGTCCGGCGCGGTCGTCGCCGGGGCCCTGTTAGGTCTGGTTGTTGGTGTGTGGGCACGATGCCGCACAGCAGCCGTGACGAGCCCTCGATTCCCTTTGAGCTGGCGGTATCGCGCTTGTGGGCTGCGCAAGAACGGTGTACTCGAAGTTGCATGCAGCAAGTATGGAAGCAATGCGGGCAACTTGCAAGGAGCTGGCCGAAAATGGAAGCACAAAAGCAAACCCGGGCCAAACCGGGGAGGCCATCGCCGTGCGCGAAACCCTAGCATGAAGCGCAAAACGCAGCTTGTTCGGGTGCTTTGTTGGGCACTTTGCAAGTTCGACGCGTTCGTTGCCGGCTTGCTCTATTACAATCCGAATGACAGACTGGTCATGTCAACGCTACGCGGAGAAAGGGCTCACGCACCATGAGAAGGAAGATCGGCATCAAAGAGATCGAGGACATGGCGCTTGGCGCAACCGTCCTTGGCGCTGGCGGGGGCGGCGACCCCTATGTTGGCAAGCTTATGGCCATCGAAGCTATCAAGAAGTACGGCGAGGTGGAGCTTATCTCGCCTGACGAGGTTCCCGATGACGCAGTGGTGTGCGTTTCGCAGATGATGGGCGCGCCCACCATCATGGTGGAGAAGATTTGCAGCGGCGCCGAGCCCATGGCCACCTACGACGAGCTGGTCAACGAGCTGGGGCAAGAGCCCTACGCCATCTACGCCGTCGAAGCGGGCGGCGTGAACTCGACCATCCCGTTCATCCTGGGCGCGACGCGTCAGATTCCCGTGGTGGACTGCGACCTCATGGGGCGCGCGTTTCCCGAACTGCAAATGACCACGCTGGGCATCAACGGCGTGAAAGGCCAGCCGGCGGTGCTCGCTGACGAGAAGGGCAACACCGTTACGGTGCGCGGCATCGACGATCGCTGGCTCGAGCGCATCGCGCGCCAGGCCACGTCGGTTATGGGCGGCTACACCATCTTGGCCTCGTACCCGTGCACGGGCAAGCAGCTCAAAGACTTCTGCATTCCCGACACCCCCACGCTGTGCGAGGAAATCGGCCGCACCATGCGCGAAGCGCGCGAGCAGCACGCCGATCCCATCGACGCCGTGTTGCGCGTGACCAAGGGCTTCCGCCTGTTCCGCGGCAAAGTGGTGGATGTGGAGCGCAAGACCGACGGCATGTTCGTGCGCGGGCGCGCCATCGTGGACGGCCTGGACGAGGACAAGGGCAGCCAGCTGATCATCGAGTTCCAAAACGAGAACCTTATTGCGTTGCGCGACGGCCAGCCGGTCACCACGTCGCCCGACCTTATCATGTCGCTGGACATGGAGTCCGGTGCGCCCGTTACCACGGAAGGCCTCAAGTACGGCGCTCGCGTGGTTGTGGTGGGCATGCCGTGCGCTCCGCAGTGGCGCACGCCTGAAGGCCTGGCCGTAGTGGGCCCGCGCGCGTTCGGCTACGACATCGACTACGTGCCGCTTGAGGAGCGCGTAGCGGCGGCTCAGGCGACGAAAATCCAGGGGGTGCAGGCATAATGGCAGGTCAGTTGCGCACGTGGCGCTTGGGCATCGACGTCGGCGGCACGAACACCGACGCGGTTATCATCGACGGCGACCTGAAGCTGGTCGCCGCCACCAAAAGTCCCACCACCGAAGACGTCATGAGCGGCATCGTTGCGGCCATGCACGAAGTGATCTCGCAGGTTGGCATGGAGGCCGCTCAGAACATCGGCTTCGCCATGCTGGGCACCACGCATTGCACGAACGCCATCGTCGAGCGCAAGCGCCTCAACAAGGTTGCCGCTTTGCGCGTGGGTGCGCCGGCCACCACGGCCATCAGCTGCATGGCCGACTGGCCCGACGAGCTGAAGAGCGCCATGCGCGTGCGCGACTTCTTGGTGCACGGCGGCAACGAGTTCGACGGTCGCGAGATCAGCCCCCTCAACGAGGACCAGATTCGCGAGGTTGCGCGCGTCGTCCGCGAAGAAGGCTTCGAGTCCGTTGCGGTGACCAGCGTGTTCTCTCCCGTTTCCGACGCGCACGAGAAGCGTGCCGCGGCGGTGCTGCGCGAGGAGCTGGGCGAGGAATTCCCCGTTACGCTGTCTTCCGAAATCGGATCGCTCGGCTTCTTGGAGCGCGAGAACGCGTCCATCCTGAACGCCGCGCTCTACGACGTGGCGCGCACGACGGCCGACAGCTTCGAGGCCGCGCTGGCTTCCGAGGGCTTGGCCGACGTGGCGGTGTACCTGGGGCAGAACGACGGCACGCTCATGTCCGTGGACTACGCCAAGCGCTATCCCATCTTCACGATTGCCTGCGGTCCTACGAACTCCATTCGCGGCGCATCCTTCCTGACGCAGGAGAAGGACGCCGTAGTGGTGGACATCGGCGGTACCACCACCGATGTGGGCGTGCTGGCACATGGCTTCCCCCGCGAAAGCATGGTGGCCGTGGAGATTGGCGACGTGCGCACGAACTTCCGCATGCCCGACCTGGTGTCCGTGGGCTTGGGCGGCGGCTCGCTGGTGCGACAGCTGGACGACGGCCGCGTGACCGTGGGCCCCGACAGCGTGGGCTACAAGGTGACGCGCGAAGCGCTGTGCTTCGGCGGGCAGACGCTGACCGCTACCGACATCGTGGTGGCCAAGGGGCTGGCTGATGGCGTGGGCGACCCTGCGAAGGTGGCGCATTTGGATGCCGCGTTGGTGGATGCGGCGTACGTGGAGATCAAGCGCATCATCGAAGACGCCGTGGACGCCATGAAGACCTCTACCGGCGACGTGACCGTCATCCTGGTGGGCGGCGGCTCCATTCTTTCGCCCGAAGAGCTTGAGGGCGCGGGCCAGGTGCTGCGCCCGGAGAACTTCGGTGTGGCGAATGCCGTGGGCTCGGCCATCGCGCAGGTGTCCGGCCAGATAGCCAAGGTGTTCTCGCTGTCCGAAACGCCGCGTGACCAGGCGATTGCCGAATCGAAGCAGCGCGCATGCGACGAAGCCATCGAGGCGGGCGCCAACCCCAGCACCGTGGAAGTGGTCGACGTGGAGGACATCCCCATGGCGTATCTGGGCGATGCGCTGTGCATCCGCGTGAAGGCTGTCGGCGATTTGATGCTGTAGGCTCTTTTCATATCGAAGAAGGCTTCGCCGCCTGTGCGCGGAGCCTTCTCAAACGCAGGGGCGGGACCGGTGGCGCATCGGCCCCGCCCCTGCGTTTATCGACGCTTGCACTGCGGCGCCGGCCAAGGAGCTCGTCTGAAGCGACAGCCCGGCCAGCCTCGTCGGCCTTGCCGGTCGCACGCTAGAGACGATTTGGCCGCAGGGCTTTTCAATTCTGTCAAAACGGACGAGTTTTGCGGGGATTTTTCGCCTCTTGCAGGCAGGTTGCCAAGGGGCGTTTTTCATCATGCCTGGTCAGAGCGCTGCTTGCTGTATTTATCCTGATTTGAGGACCAGCAAAACTCGTTCGTTTTGACAGAACCTCGACGAAGCGGCGCAAGCAGGGAGAATCGGAGCCGGGTCAAAGGGCGCATCGGCCCCGCCCCTGCGTTTATCGCCCGTTCCCGCACCCTGCATCCTGCCGATACTTTAGTTACTACATATTTTTAAGAACATAAAATTCTGCGTTGACGTATTATGTGTCGGAAGATACTATATGACCCATCGATCGAGGCAACGGGCCTCGACTCTGGGCAACGTTCTAGGGGACTGATATGTTTGTTCTTGATGTCAAGTCGCATATCAAGCGTAACCATCGCTTACGGCAAGCCAAGATGGGCATGCTCATGAGCAAATGGGCCTGGAACCGTAAAGGTTGCCCCCGACAGTTCAAAGCGTTCTTCTCGCGTTTCACGCTTCCGAAGGAAACCGCTTTGTTCGCTCCGCTTCTGCAAACCCATCGCGTTTCTTGCTCGTCCGCTAACTACGGCGAAGCATCCGCAACGAAACTCTTCATTTTTATAGCTTGAGAAGGCATGCCTTGGTCGCGTGCGCCCTTGCAGGGCCCCGGCCATGTTGTATTCGGACTGCCTAGAGAAAGGGGTTGAAGGCATGGCGTAGCAGCGCCACACCTTCCCGGAGACGAACCGGCTTACCCCCCTGACCGATCCAAGCCATAGGAATCGATACCGCAAAGTATAGACGAAACTTGTTCAGATGCCGCCGTTTTCGGCGACTGGCAGGTCACTTCGCGTGTTTTGACCATCCTACTCATAGTCAGGGACCTCAGCCATACGCTCCTGGAAGGCCGGCCACCGTGCATGGGGCATGTCACGGTGTCGTCTGCGCATCAAGCTTCGCATCGAGCGATCCTTCGAAACCGCATCGACGTGCAGCTTTATTCGCAGAGTGGAAAACGTACTACAACGTTGGAAGCAATTGTTGGACACGAACCCGGAGGGGGACGCGTCCGCACAACAGGAGGTAATCGATGGCTACCAATACAGCCAAGAAAAAGGGGATTCACTTCGCATGGTTCGTCCTCGTCGGCGTTTTGCTGATGATGGGTCTGTGCCGTGGCGGCATCAACAGCGGCATGGGCCTGTTCTTCCAGCCCATCAGCGCTGATATGCATATCGGCGTGGGCGAAGTGGCGATGATGTCGTCCATTTCCGCTCTCGTCACCATGTTCTGGAGCCCGTTCGCGGGTCGTTTGCTCGACAAGTTCGACATCCGCATCGTCACCATCGTGGGCGTTATCGTGCAGGCGGGCTGCTTCGCGGCGTTGTCCCTGGTCGACGCCGTGTGGGGCTTCTATGCACTGGCCGCGCTCATGGCGTTCGGCTCGGTGTTCGTGACCCAGCTGGTGGGCCCGATGATGATCAACCGTTGGTTCAAGGACAAGAACGGCCTGGCCATGGGCATCATGATGAGCTTCGTTGCCATCTGCTCCGCCGTCCTTTCGCCGGTCGTTTCCTCCATCATCGCTTCGTCCGGTTGGCGCATGGGCTACATCGTGCTGGGCGTGCTTGCCCTGGTTGTTGTCATCCCGGCTGCGCTGTTCTTGTTCCGCACTCCCGAGCAGAAGAACACGCTGCCCCTGGGCGCTACCGAAGAGGATGCGAAGGCTCAGGCTGCCGACCCGGCTGCCGCTGCTGCTGCCGCCAAGAACCTGCCTGGTTTGACCTCGAAGGAAGCCCTGAAGACCCCGACGTTCTGGTTCTTCTTCATCTTCATGGTGCTGCTCACCGGCACGCTGGCGTTCGCCTCCATCGTTCCCACGCTTGCCATTGAGGCCGGCTTCGACACCGTGACCAGCGGCTTCGCCATGACGGCGTACATGATCGGCACGGCTATCGCTGCTATCGTGTTCGGTACGATCTCCGACAAGCTGGGCCCCCTGAAGGCTACGATGGTTGCGTGCGCCTGCGGCATCATCGCGCTGGTCGGCTTGATCTTCTTCCGCACGAACCTGTACATGTTCTTCGGCTCGCTGTTCTTCTACGGCTGCCTGTCCGCCACCCTGGGCGTTATCGGCCCGCTGGTTCTGGGCACGCTGTTCGGTCAGAAAGAGTTCGGCTCCATCTACGGCATCGTCATGATGGCCACGGGCATCGGCTCCATGATCCTGATCCCGGCGTACGGCTTCATCTACGACGCCACGGGCAGCTTCACTCCGGCCCTCATCATGATCCTTGGCTTCATCGTTGTCTGCGCCATCTCCATGATCATGGCTTTCAAGACCGGCAAGAAGGTCCAGGCCATGTGGATGCCGAAGGCGTAACCGCATCGCCCCTGCGGTGCTGGATCCGGGCGCGCGATCCGGCACCGCACATCCGAAGCGCGCCACCACCCTTTGGTTTCTGCGGGGCATTGCCCCGTGCATGACGACCCCGAACGGTCGGGGTATCGCCGAAACATCCATCCTGAGAAAGAGGAGGAAGCATCATGGCTCTGAAACTACTGGAAGGCATGAAGGTTATCGAGATCGCCGCGTTCATGGCAGCTCCCATGGGCGGCCGCATCCTGGGCGAGTGGGGTGCCGACGTCATCAAGGTTGAGCCGCCCACTGGCGACAGCAACCGCGGTATCGGTCTTGCACGTCATATTTACAACGGCGACCAGGCTGGTTGGGACTCCATCAACGCCAGCAAGCGCTGCATCACGCTGGACACCCGCAACCCCGAGGGTCTGGCCATCCTGAAGGAAATGCTGAAGGACTGCGACGTGTTCCTGTCGCACCTGCGCCCGAAGGACTCCAAGAAGCTCGGTCTTGACTACGAGAGCCTGTCGGCCATCAACCCGAAGATCATCTGCGGTTCCACCTCGGGCTACGGCACCAAGGGCGAGTGGGCTCCGCGCGGCGGCTTCGATGCTGCTTCGTACGCGGCGCGCGCTGGCTACGACCTGGACTGCCCCATCAAGGGCGACAACCCCATGATCCCGTACTTTGGCTTCGGCGACATCCCCACGGGCACCTACCTGGCGATGGCCGTGCTGGCTGCGTACGTCGAGCAGCAGCGCACGGGCAAGGGCCAGGACGTCAACGTGGCGCTCATGCATGCCGGCATGTGGAGCGTGGGCGTGCCCATCGTGACCGCTGCCTACGGCGACGAGTATCCCACGGATCCGAACTCGGTGCTGCCGCTGGCTCGTCCGTACATGTGCTCCGACGAGAAGGCCATCGCGCTCATGGGCCTGCAGTGGCACAACTCCTGGCCGGAGTTCGTGCATGCGTTCGGCATGGACGAGGGCTACATCGCCAAGTGGCCTGACTACCAGACCGCGCTTGCCGCTTCCGCCGAGATCACCCCGATCATCACCGAGGTTCTTGCCGGCGTGACGCGCGACGAGGCTATCGAAAAGCTCATGACCACCGACATCCCGTTCGACCTGTGCCAGCACTTCTCCGACCTGCAGGACGACCAGCAGGCTTGGGACGCCGGCTTCTTCCAGGGCATCGACTATCCCTCCGGCAAGCACATCGGCATCGTCAAGGCTCCCGCCATCTTCTCTTCGGGCGAGGCTGAGTTCGTGGCCAGCGGCTATCCGGGCGAGTTCACCCGCGAAGTCCTCAAGGAGTACGGCTTCGACGACGCCAAGATCGACGACCTGCGCGAGCGCGGCATCGTGACCGAAGAGGACCAGTGGAACAAAGACCAGTACAACATGGAGAAGATGATGGCTGCCGCCGCTGCCGCCAAGAAGAAGGCCGCTGAATAGCAGCAAAGCAAGAACGATCGGCGGCTGCACGCCGGTTCGAAGAAATACCGTTTCCGATCCGTGCGGGGGTGCGCTCCCCGCGCCCCCGCACGGAGCAACAACACGCCCAAGGAGGCACCACCAATGATCGATTTTTCCAAGACCGAGGAGCAGGAACTGCTTCTTGAGAGCATCAAGGAGCTTCTCGAGCGCGAGTTCCCGCCCGAGAAGGAGCGCGAGTGCTACCGCAACGCCGAGTTCCCCTGGGACGCCTGGAAGGCCATGGCTGAGGCTGGCTTTACGGGTCTTGGTCTGCCCGAGGAGGTTGGCGGCACTGATGTCGACCTGATGACGGTTGCTCTGGCCAACTTCACCATCGCTCGCTACGGCGGCCCGCTGTCCGCGTTCTACTCCATGGGCATGCCCACGATGTTCGATGTGTGCGCCTTCGGAACGCCCGAGCAGATCGAGAAGTACGTCAAGCCCTACATCGAGGGCGGCGCCCCCTTGGCTCTGGGCATCTCCGAGCCTTCGACGGGTTCCGACGTTGCCGGCATGCAGACGTCCTACACGTGGGACGGCGACACCGCGGTCATCAACGGCGGCAAGCACTACACCACGTGCGGCATGGAGGCTCCGGCCATCATCGTTATCGCCAAGGACCCCACCGTGGACAACGTGCACCGCGGCGCTACGATGTTCCTGGTCGACCGCGACACTCCGGGCGTGACCATCAACAAGCTTCCGAAGATGGGCCACGAGGATGCTCCCACCAGCATCTGCGAAGTGTTCCTGAACGATGTGCGCCTGCCTCGCTCCGCCATCTTGGGTCAGGAGCACAACGGCTTCATGCAGACCATGCACAACTTCACCCGCGAGCGCATCGCCAACGTGTCCGGCGTTATCGCTACGGCTGTGAACGCGTTCGAGGACGCTTGCGCCTACGCTAACCAGCGCGAGCAGTTCGGTCAGCAGATCGGTCGTTACCAGCTGGTGCAGGAAATGGTCATGAACATGGCCTGCAAGATCGAGAACATGATGAACATGCTGTACAAGCTGTGCTGGAAGGCCGACAACGGCGAAGACGTGCGCATCCTGGCCGGCATGGCGAAGTACTACTGCTCCAAGACCACTTGCGAAGTGGTTGACGACGCCGTGCAGATCCTGGCCGGCATCGGCGTGGTGGGCGACCATCGCGTGGGCCGCTACTACGTCGACATCCGCAGCTGCCGCATCGCGGGCGGTTCCGATCAGGTTATGGTGTTCAACACCGCTCCGCAAATTCTCAAGCAGTACCGCTAATCTGATAGTCGCATTGCAGGAGGGTACGGTTCGAAGGGGGGTTGACGTTTATGAGCTCACGGCATGAAGGCATTCCGCAGAAGTCCATCGATCTTGCCCAGCAGCTTAGAAGGCTTGCTGAAGCATGGGGAGATGAGACGGCGCTGGTCGAAGTCGCCAACAACGGATCCGAGCGCAGCATGTCGCGCAAAGAGTTGTTCGAGGCGGTGGAGAAGGTGGCCAGCCACCTGCATGCCCAGGGCGTGGCCGAAGGAGACTTCGTAGCTGTTGCCTTGCCTAACTGCCTCGAGCATGCGGTGGTCACCATCGCGGCTTGGCAGCTGGGAGCCTGCTGTGTGTTCATGCCCCCCAAGGGAACCGCTTCTGAAAAGCGCGATCTGCTTGGTTTGATCGACTGCCGTCTTCTTGTGTCGGACTGGGATTTCGAAGGATCTCACGGTGCGGCTACGCGAGAGGACGTGCGTGAATGGATGGCCGGAGACTTCCCGGAGGGTTCCGAAAACCTGCCCTTTTTCGCCTGCACGCCGATGCGCGCGGTGGCAACGGGCGGGTCGTCCGGGAAGCCGAAGCTGGTGGTGCAGGGGATCAAACCCGCGTACTGCGGTGCCGACCTGGAAAGCTGGACGGCTATGACCGGCCAGATTGCATGGGGTCGACAGCTGGTGCCGGGTGCGTTGTTCCACAACCTGTACAACAACACCACCTACATTGGCTTGTTCTTCGGGCAGACCGTGTACTTGATGGAGCGGTTCAACGCTGCACGTGCGCTTGAACTGATTGAGAAGCACCAGATCGATTGCATTGGTTTGGTGCCCACCATGATGGAGCGCATGATGGCCGAGCCGTCGTTTACGACGCGCAACCTGAGCAGCTTGAAGGCGGTGTTCCACAGCGGCGGGCCTTGCCCGGACCGCGTGAAGCTTGGCTGGATCGATCGTTTGGGCGCGGATCGCGTGTACGAAATGTACGCGGCAACCGAGATGGTGGGTTCCGCCGTCATTCGAGGCGACGAGTGGCTTGAACATCGCGGCAGCGTGGGACGACCCGTGGGGTGCGCGTTCCAGATCAGGAGCGAGGAGGGCGAGGTCCTGCCGGCTGGACAGGTTGGCGAGATCTTTGGCAAGCCGGTTCCTGGCCTGATAACGCATTACGTGGGGGCGCCGTCCATAGCGGCCGATGATGAGGGCTACTGCAGCGTGGGGGACATGGGCTGGCTTGATGCCGACGGCTATCTGTACATATCCGACCGCCGGGTGGACATGATCGTCACCGGCGGGAAGAACGTGTACACGGCCGAGGTGGAGAACGCCCTGTTCGATTACCCGGGCATTCAAGATGCCGTGGTGATCGGCATTCCCGATGAGGAGTGGGGTCGGCGCGTGCATGCCATCCTGGAGCTTGAAGCGGGAATGGATGCATCGTCGATATCGTTCGATGACTTGAGCGCGTTTCTTCGTACGAAGATCAGCGGGTACAAGTGCCCGAAGACGTTCGAGATCATCGAGTGCATGCCCCGCACCGATTTCGGCAAGATTAGAAGAAAAGAGCTCATTGAGCAGCGCCTGCAAGGGCTGTCCGAGCATGAGCCTTGCGCATAAGCGCGAACAACGGTATTACCCCGCCGCCGCCGACGGCGGGCATTCGATACAAAGAAGCACTACCTATTAAGGAGGAGTCAGAATGCTGCAAGCACCGATGTACTTCGAGGACGTTGAGGTTGGTTACAAGTTCCAGTCTCCCGGTGGCCGCACCATCACCAACGCTGAAGTGGTGAACTTCGCGCAGATCACGGGCGACTACAACCTGGTCCACTTGGACAAGGAGTTTGCTAAGACCGGCATGTACGGCAAGAACGTTGCTCACGGCGCGCTCACGCTGACGCTGGTGGGCGGCATGCTCAAGCGCACGGAGTTCTGGACGGCCACGGCCGAGACTCTGGGCGATCTGACGGGCTTCAAGCATGTGAAGTTCTTCAACCCGGTGTTCTTCAACGACACGATTCACCTGGAGTGCGAGATCGTGGGCAAAGAGGACAACGGCGACGGCACGGGCACCATCGAGATCTCCATCCTGGGCATCAACCAGGAAGGCACGACCTGCCTCGACAACGTGCGCTACTACTCCATCGCCAAGAAGAACTAACACAAGCAACCATTTGAGGAGGATCTCATTATGAACGAGCAACTGCAGGCAGCTTTCGACGCCAAGTTCAAGGACACCTGGTTCTTCGAGGACGTGCCCCTGAACCACAAGACGCCGGCTACCACGGGTCGCACCATCACCGAGGCTGACATCCTGAACTTCGCCGGCATCTCCGGCGAGTGGGCTCCCATTCACATGGACCTCGAGTACTGCAAGGCCCATGGCCATGACACCGTGCTGGCTCAGCACATGCTGATCTACACGTTCACGCCCTCCATCAACCCCTCCGATCCCATGATGGCCAAGATGAACAACTCCATTCTTGCCACCAAGGGCACGAAGAACTGGAAGTTCCTGAAGATGCCGGCCGTGGGCGACACCGTCTACACCACGTCCGAGATTGTTGCGAAGGACGACAACAAGCCCGAGCGCGGCGTCATCATCATCCAGATGTCGATGATCGACCAGAACGGCGACGTTCTCCAGACCGGCGAGTATCACCTGGTCCTGGCCAAGAAGATCTTCTTCGAGAAGCAGTTCGAGGAAGCCGCTGCCAAGCATCAGCAGTAACAGCAACGCTGCGCACCGTGGCCGACCTTCCCGGCCGGCCACGGTATCGCCTGCGGACATGGACGCTTGGTCCAACCGCTGCGTATCGCCTAGCCGCTTTGTGCGGTACCCAACCGTTTGGTCGAAGCGTCCATGTCGCACGCGCGGCATGCTGACGATAAGTTAGAAAGGATAGTCATACCATGAACATCATCGTTCCCATCAAAGTTCTGGCCGACGATCAGGACATCGTCGTCGCTGCCGATAGGAGCCTGGACGACTCCAAGGCCCATCGCATCGTCTCCACCTACGACCTGAACGCGCTGGAGGCCGCGGCCCAGCTGGCCGCCGCGCACGACGGCTCGAAGGTGGTCGCCGTGTCGGTCGCCGACGCGAAGGCCGACGACTCGAAGCTGAAGAAGGGCATCCTGGCCCGCGGCGTCGACGAGCTGGCCATGGTCGCCGACGACGCCTGCGCCGACCTGGACGCGCACGCCACCGCCGCCATGCTCGCGAAGCTGGTCGGCGCGCAGGGCGGGTTCGACCTGGTCGTGTGCGGAGACGGCTCCGCCGACAACTACGCGCAGCAGGTCGACGTGCAGCTGGCCGACGCGCTGGGCCTGCCGGTCGTCACGGCGGTGTGCGCCATCTCCGTCGAGGGCGGCGTCGCGACGTGCGACCGCATGCTCGAGTCCCAGGTCCAGACCGTCCAGGTCGACCTGCCCGCCGTCGTGTCCGTCGTCCCCGACGTCGCGCTGCCGCGCATCCCGGGCATGAAGGACATCCTGGCCGCCGGCAAGAAGCCCTCCACGGTCGAAGCCGCCTCCGAGGCCGCCCCGGCCGTCGTCGAGATCGTCGAGACGAAGGCCCCCCAGCAGGCCGAGCGCAAGCTCGAGATCCTCGACGCCTCCGTCGACGGCGACATCGAAAAGTTCGCAGCCGCCCTCAAAGCGGCCCTGTAGGAAAGGTTGGTGCAGCAATGAAAGCACTCGTTATAGCCGAAACCCCGCTCGCCGCGCGCGCCCTGTGCGCGGGCGCCCGCACGATGGCCGACGAGGTCGTCCTGGTAGCCCCCGGCGTCGAGCCGACGACCGGCGTCGCCGACAAGGTCGTCCACGTCGACGTCCCCGCCGGCTCCGCGATCGACGACGCGTACGCGACCGTGAACGCGATCGCCGACGCCGAGGCCCCGTCCGTGGCGCTGGTCGAGCCCACGCGCCGCTGCAAGGTGCTCGCGGGCCGCTTGGCCGCGCACGCCGGGACCGCCGCCGTCACCGACGTCATCGAGTTCGCCGACGGCCTGGCCACCACCATGTACTTCGGCGGCGTGGGTCAGCGCAAGAGCAAGCCGGCCGGCAGCCTGGCCGTCTACACGGTGGGCGCGGGCGTGTTCGACGAGTCCGCCGCCACGGGCACCGACGCCGTCGAGGAGGCAGCGTTTGAGGCCCCCGAGCGCGCCCTGCGCGTCACGGGCGAGAAGGACCTGCCCGCCAGCGACGTTGACCTGCCTGCCGCCGACGTGGTCGTGGCCGGCGGCCGCGGCTTCGCCGAGGAGGCCGACCTCGAGCTCATGCGCGCCCTGGCCGCCAAGATCGGGGGCGAGTGCGGATGCTCGCGCCCCTTGGCCGAGGGCGTAGACTGGATGCCGAAGGAAGCCTACATCGGCGTGTCCGGCGTGATGCTGGCGCCGAAGGTGTACGTGGGCGTGGGCATTTCTGGTCAGATGCAGCACATGGTGGGCGTGAACCGCGCCGGAACCATGTTCGCCATCAACAAGGACAAGAACGCTCCCATCTTCAAGCAGTGCGATTACGGCATCGTGGGCGACCTCAAAACGGTCCTCCCCGCGCTGGCGGCAGCCCTGTAGGGAGCCGGCGCGAAAGGGGCTGCGGGAAGCGGCCCCTTCACCCCGATACGAGAAAGGATAGGACATGGCTGATTTCGACGCGATCGTCGTCGGGTCCGGCTGCGCTGGGGCCGTGGCGGCCTACGAGCTGGCGCGCGCCGGCAAGTCGGTCCTCGTGGTCGAGCGCGGCAGCTTCGCCGGCGCCAAGAACATGACGGGCGGGCGGATCTACTCGCATTCGCTCAAGAAGGTGTTCCCGGACTTCGAGCAGGAGGCGCCCCTCGAGCGCAAGATCACCCACGAGCGCATGGCGTTCATGGACCCCGCGGCGCAGCTGGCGGTGGACTTCGCCAGCCCGGAGCTGGCCGAGGAGGGCAAGGACTCCTACAGCGTCCTGCGCGGGCCGTTCGACCAGTGGCTGGCCTCCAAGGCCGAGGACGCGGGCGCCGAGTACATCTGCGGCATCGCCGTGGAGGAGCTCTTGAAGGACGGCTCCGGCAAGGTCTGCGGCGTGCGCGCGGGCGAGGACGAGATCACCGCCGAGGTGGTCGTCCTGGCCGAGGGCTGCAACACCGTGCTCGCCGAGCGCTGCCTGGGCAACCCCCGCCCCAAGGCCTCCCAGATGGCCGTGGGCATCAAGCAGGTGCTCGAGCTGCCGGCCTCCCAGATCGAGGACCGCTTCCTCGTGCCCGAGGGCGAGGGCGCGGCGATGCTGTTCGTGGGCGACTGCACGCACGGAAACGTGGGCGGCGGCTTCCTGTACACCAACAAGGACTCGATCTCGCTCGGCCTCGTGGCCACCATCTCCACCGCGGCCGACGCGTCGAACCCGTACCCGGTGTACCAGATGTTCGAGGACTTCAAGAGCCACCCGGCCGTGGCGCCCATCATCCGCGGCGCGAAGCTGGTCGAGCACTCCGGCCACATGGTGCCCGAGGGCGGCTACGACATGATCCCGAAGTACGTCTTCGACGGCTGCCTGGTGGCCGGCGAGACGGCGGGTTTGTGCATGAACATGGGCTACCAGGTGCGCGGCATGGACTTCGCCGTGGCATCGGGCCAGATGGCGGGGCAGGCGGCCGTCAAGGCGCTGGACGCGGGCGACACGAGCGCGGCGGGCCTGGCTTCGTACAAGCAGGCCATGGAGGGCTCGTTCGTCATCAAGGACCTCGAGACCTTCCGCAAGTGGCCCCACGTCATGGAGGGCTGGGACCGCATGTTCGGCGAGTACCCCGCCATGGTGAGGGAGATCTTCAACGCCATGTTCAGCGTGGACGGCGCACCGCAGAAGCCGCTCGTGAAGCGCATGATGCCCATCGTGAAGAAGCGCGGGCTGTTCAAGCTCGCTCGCGAAGTGAGAGGAGCGACGAAGGCCCTATGAGTGCTATTGCTGACATCACCGTCAACGTCGACGAGTTCCTTGCCCTCGACAAGTACGAGGTGGACGAGGAGAGCGCCCACATCGAGCTGGTGGACGACCCGGACGACGAGGAGTTCCTCAAGCTGGTGCGCGTGTGCCCGGCGGCCCTCTACAAGGTCGACGAGTCGGGCGCGAAGTCGTTCGACTACGCCGGCTGCCTGGAGTGCGGCACCTGCCGCATAGCCTGCGAGGGCACCATCGTCAAGAAGTGGGACAACCCCCAGCCCACGATGGGCGTGGAGTACCGCTTCGGCTAGGATTCCGCTATCCTAGACAGAGTATGTGGATTCGAGCAAGCGAAAGGCCCCGATGAAGGCTTCCCTTCAAGAAATAGCGATCGTGACCGAACTTTTCCGGTTGGTGAAAGAGGTCAACCGGACGTGTTCGCAGCCGTATATGGCGCGCATGGGCCTTTCGCAACTCGAAGCCGATGTCCTGATGGTTTTGTCAGGCCATCAGAAGAAAGGCGAGACGATCCGTCCCGGGTCGCTCGCCCGATTGCTCCGCATGCCCGCCAGTTCGCTGTCGCAAGCGCTCAAGCCGCTTGAAGACAAAGGGTACGTGAAGCGGGAACGGCTGCGCGATGATGCGAGAACCGTGTCGATCGAGCTGACGGAGCGTGGATGGGAGCTGGCAGAAGGGTGCCAGTACGAGATGCACGCGCTTATCACGGAATTCTGCAACACGATTGGCGTGGACGAGATCGAGGATCTTATGGCGTCGCTCGACAAGGTGTTGGAATTCGCGAATTCGTACGGCCGTCCAACGCGCGTTTGACGGTCTGTTCCGAGCTTTTTGCTGATAACGCGGCGCGTTTGCTGCGGCTTTCGCCCTGCTGCGTCCATCTTCCCGACATTCGGCTGCTTGTTCTTTGGCGTTCTGCGTTCGTCATGAGATAATGCCGTCAAGACGAAATCTGCACCCAATAAAGGAGTTGTTCATGACCGAAGCGAAGCGCACGGCGCGTTTGGCGCTCGTCCAGTTTGAAAGCGCCCTGTGCGATCCGGCCGCCAATACCGAAAAAGCTTGCCGCATGATAGCCGAGGCTGGGGCACAAGGCGCCGACCTGGTGATTTTCCCCGAGTTGTTCTCTACGGGGTACCAGCTGAACATCGTGGGACCTCGCATTGTCGAACTCGCCGAACCGGTGGAAGGCCCTACGGTTACGGCTTTGTGCGAAGCTGCTCGCGCTGCGAATTGCTACGTGGTTGCCGGTCTTGCGCTGACGTACGATTTGACCGGCGTGGTGTACAACAGCTCCGTGTTCATTGACCGCGGCGGCAACCTCATGGGTACGTACGACAAGCAGCACCTGTGGGCTTTGGAGCGCTTCTACTTCCGCTCCGGCTGCGACTGCCCGGTGTTCGAGACTGATTTCGGGCGCGTCGGCGTGATGATCTGCTACGACATGGGCTACCCGGAGGTGGCGCGCATGTTGACCTTGCAAGGCGCCGACCTGGTGGTGTGCCCCAGTGCGTGGTGCGCCGAGGACATGGACGTGTGGGACGTGAACGCCCCTGCCCGCGCATTGGAGAACACGGTGTTCTTGGCGGCTGTGAACCGCTTCGGCGAAGAGGACGGCTTGTCGATGCCCGGTCGTTCGCTGGTGTGCAACCCGCGCGGCCATGTGGTGGCGCAGCTGGAGGATCCTGCCGAAGGCGTGCTGTACGCGGATATCGATCTGAACGAGATCGACGGCTTCCGCGAGCGCAGCCCTTATCTGCGCGATCGCCGTCCCGACTTGTACGATTTGGTGCTGCTGCCGTAAGGGGAAGTCTGGTTGAACTGCGCTTTCGCTGGGCCTGCCGCTATCGCCGGCGTTTCCCATTGCGCCGAGAGCTAGCGCCGCCTGCATTGTCGCCCGAAACGTACGTTTTCAGCCCGAAAAACGTACGTTTCGGGCGACAATGTGCTTCCAGGCTGACTCGCGCAAGCAGGCTGATTTGCGCACAAACGAAAAGCCCCGCCGGCGCAGTGCGCGCGAGCGGGGCTTTCACCTGCAAGGAGCTATGCTCTTCGCTTACAGGACCTGATCCGTTTCCGCGAACGTGATCACGTCCTGCTTCTTGATGCTGGCGTAAGCCTTCATGATGGCCCAGTACAGCACACCGGCCAGAACAAGCGAGTTCAGGCCCGGAATGCCGATTGCCATGATGCTGGTGACTTCGCCCACGGCGAAGCCGGCGATCCAGCACACGATTGCGATGGGGTTCCAGTTCTCGACCTTCGCGGGCAGCTGGCCCTTGGCGCGCGACTCGTCGAGCGTCTTGCGGCTGCGGCGCAGCACGAAGTAGTCGATGACCATGATGCCGGCGACGGGCGGAATAGCCACGCCCAGCAGCACCAGGAAGTCGGTGAAGTAGTTGATGATGCCGATAACCGACAGCGCGGTGCCCACGATGCCCAGCATCCATACCAGCGCGTTGCGGCTGAGCTTCTTGTTGAACAGGGCGTTCAGCATGGTGGCCAGGCCCAAGCTGGACGAGTACAGGTTGATGTCGTTGAGCTTGACCGTAGAGGCCACAACGATGATGACGCCGATGATGCCCGAGGTGCCCATCATGATGTCGACGACGTTCTCGGTTCCCATGGCGTGCGCCAGCAGAACGGCCAGAAGGTTCATGCCCAGTTCGCCCACGAACGTGCCGATGAGCGTCATCCAGAACACCTGGTTGCCGTTCTTCAGGAAGCGCGCGTAGTCGGGGGTGCAGATGGCGCCTGCAATGAAGCCGCCCGCAACCATGGTGGTGGCGGCGCCCAGGGTAAGGGCCGGTCCCGGAGGCGCGGTGGTCAGAAGCTCGGTGAGCGAGTGGTTCTGCAGGATGATGGCTGCGGCCACAATGACCACGATCACGAACAAGGGCACGAATATAGCCGCGAAGTTCGCGATGGCCTTGATGCCGAACACGACCAGGAGCGTGATGCCCAGGCCGGTGACGATGGCCCAAATCGGGTACTCCATGCCGCCCAGGAAGTCGGTCAGCGTGACGATGCTGGCCATGCCTTCGCCGAACACGGAGTTCTGCACGCCGAACCAGCCGACCATCGAGATGGCCACAACGCCGCCGAACAGGGCAGAGCCGCCCTTGCCGAAGCCCGCCCAGCGCGAAAGCAAGCTGGTGGACAAGCCCTCGTGGGCAGCGGCGGTGCCAAGCGCCCAGCTGACTACCTGCAGCAGCACCGATCCCAGCATGGTTGCCAGGAACGCGTCCCAAAAGGTCAAGCCGAAGCCGAGTGCGGCTCCCAACATGAGCTGCGACACGCAGCAGATCGCGCCGATCCTGATGAAGAGAATCCGCCAAAACGGCTGTTTCGCTTCGTCAGGAACGCGCGACAACGAGTAGTCGATGTCTTCTTCCGTTGCCATTACTGTTCCTTTCCGTCCCGCGCGCTTTTGCGACGGGAAACCCCATGTCCGCACGAATGGTTGTAAATTTGTGCGGGCGATTAAAAGATTCGGAAATTATACCTTGACACCCCTTGCGCAAGCCCCGCAGGTGAAAAGTTTAACGATTAGGTGTCGATTTCTTTGCTGAACGCCCTTGCGAACGGGCTGCGAATATGCAAAGCTGGCGCTTCGGCGTCTTTTCTGGGTTGTGCGCTGTTGCCGAGCTGGCGTGTCGTGTTGCGCATATTTGTACTAGAATACCTGCATGCGCAAAAGAAAACAGGACATCCGCCAAGCTATCGAGACGCCAGCCCTGGGGTTCGGCGTTGTGATGTTGGCGTTGCTTTGCTTTTTGCTTGCGCTGTGGACGCTTATCATTGTCGTAAGGGTCGTGCTGGATTGATCGGCTTCGAGATAACACCGCGCGTCTGCGGAATAAAGCGAGGTTAGAGCGCACCATGTGGCAGCGGTTCACCTTATACGATGTCCGGGTCATCGGCCACTACCTGGGCGTGCTCGTGCTGTTCTCGTCCTTGGCGCTGCTGGTGCCGTTTGCGACGGCTCTTGCGTTTCAGGAATGGATTCCTGCGGCCAACTATCTGCTGACCATTGGCGTTTCTCTTATCATAGGGTCTGGCCTGCGCTTTTTGCGCATAGAGCCCGGACGGCTCAACCGCCAGCAAGCCCTTGTTGTCACCGGTCTGGCTTGGATCGTGCTGGCTATGGTTGCCACGATTCCCCTCCACCTGTCGGGCCACTACGAAACGTACCTTGACGCGTTGTTCGACGGCGTGTCGGGCATTACCACCACCGGCGCAAGCATCATCACCGATCTGGATCACCTGTCGAACGCCGACAACATGTGGCGCTTCATGATGCACCTGATCGGAGGCTTGGGACTCATCGTTGTGGCGTTGTCGTTCGGCCTGTTCGGCAAGCGCGCGGGTGCCAGCCTGTATATGTCCGAGGGCCGAAGCGAGCACGTGGTTCCCAACGTGGTCCAAACCACGCAGTTCATTGCGAAGATCGCCGTCGGCATCATCCTCATTGCAACGGTTATCTTGACGGGCATGTGCCTGTTCATAGGGATGGAGCCGTCGCGCGCGCTTTTGCAGTCGCTGTGGCTGTCGATTTCCGGCTTTATGACCGGCGGATTCGCGCCCATGAGCCAAAGCGTTATGTACTATCATTCCCTGCCCATCGAGCTGGTGCTCATGCTGCTTATGCTGCTGGGATCCATCAACTTCGTGCTTCATTCCGAGGTGTGGAAGGGCCATGTCGAAGTGTTCTTCAAAGACTTGGAAATTCGCACGATGGTTTTGTGGATTGCGGTCATGACCTGTGTTTTTGCAGCTTCGTTGAGCGCGAGCGCCGAGTTTTCCAACCTGCCGGCCATGCTGCGGCGCGGCTTGTTCACGGTGATCTCGGCCTTCTCGACTACGGGATTTCAGAACGTCACTACAAATCAGCTGACCACGGCCCTTTCGTCGGGCGCGTTTTTGGTGGTGGCCATTCTGATGGCCGTCGGAGGCAGCGGCGGGTCCACTTCGGGCGGTTTCAAGTTCAGCCGCATGGGCGTTATCATGAAATCGTTGGTGGCAACTATCAAGGAAGCACTTGCGCCCGACTCCGCGCGCGTGGTGGTTGACTACAATCACGTTGGTCGCCGCATTCTCTCGCCCGAAGTGGTGAAAGAGGCTATGACGGTGTTCGTGCTGTACGTGGTCACGTATGCGATTGGCTCGCTGGTGGGCATTGCCCATGGTTACGACGCGACGCAGGCTATTTTCGAATCGGTGGCTATGGCCAGCAACGGCGGCATTTCTTCGGGGCTTGCGGCTCCGGGTATGCCGGTCACCCTCGAGCTGTTCTACATCCTTCAAATGTGGGCCGGCCGTCTTGAGTTCGTGACGCTTCTGGCGCTTATCGTTGAAATTGTCGTGTCGCTTGATCCCCGAAGGTTGGTGCATCGGTCGTGAACGTGCCGTGGTGCAACAGGAAAAGAACGTGGTGGACGATGGCGGCGGTCTTGATGGCGTGCATTCTGATCGGGAGCTTTGCGTCGAGCGGTGCCGCTGCAACGGCGTATGCCGAAGAGGCCGAAGGCGGGAATGCGGTGAATCCGCAGCAGCTTCCCGATAGCTCGTTCATCTACGATACGTCCATTGCCGACTTGAGCGAGGCCGACGCGTATTACGATAACCAAACCGTGCAAGTAACGGGCGAGGCCATTGGCGATAGCATCAAAGAGGGCTTGGATGGAAGGCATCGCTGGATCACGCTTTCGTCGCCGGGCGATTCGGCAACCATTACGGTGTACATGTCGAGCGAGGCGGCGGCGAAAATAGACACGTTCGGCGCGTACGACAGAAAAGGCTCCATCGTGCAGGTGCGAGGAACGTTTCACCTGGTGTGCCCGGATCACGAGGGTCTGTCGGACTTGCATGCCGAAGTTGTGACCGTTATCGAGCCCGGCGAGCGAAAGCAGGATCCGTTCGTGTTCGGAACGTTCGTCCCCGGTATCGTGGCCGTGGCCATCGGCCTTGCCATGACGGGCGTATTCTATTGGTTGAGGGAGCGCCAGCGCTAGCGCTTTTTTGATGGTGAGGGTGCGGTTGTGCCGATTGGAGCAGAGGAGGACGCTTGCAAAGGGCCCAGGTAGTCAAGCTTGATCGTGGATATCCGCTTGTGCGATGCGACGATGGGACGCTTGTGCGATGCGAACATGCAACGGCGCTGGTCAAGGGCGAGGAAGTGCGCGCCGTGATCGGCGATTTCGTTGAAGTGGACGTGCCGGAGGGGCATGACAAGGGCATCATAGCCAGTATTCTTCCGCGCACGCGCGCGTTCGTGCGCAAAGATCCGACCGAACGGGCGCTTCCGCAGGTGCTTGCCGCGAACTTCGACCGCGTGTTCGTGGCGCAGCCCCTTGCCGACGTGAACGCTCGTCGGCTTGAGCGCGAGCTGGTGCTGGCTTACGAAACGGGTGCCTTGGTGACCGTTGTGCTGACTAAGGCGGATCTTGCCGAGGACGAAGCGCATGTGGCCGAGGTGCGCGATCGCGTGCGCGCGCTGGTGGGTCCCGACGTGCAGACGCTGGTGGTTTCCGAAAACGATCCCGTCAGTGTGGAGGCCGTGCGTGATCTGGTGCCCCGAAATACGACTGCCGTGCTGCTGGGAAAGAGCGGCGTGGGGAAGTCGAGTCTGGTGAACATGCTGGTGGGAAGCGATATTCAAGAAACGACGCCCGTGCGCGACGACGGGAAGGGCCGTCATACCACGGTGAGTCGCGAGATGGTCCCCATTCCCGGCGGCGGGTTCATGGTGGACATGCCCGGCGTGCGCGGCCTGGGCTTGTGGGAGGCCGATGCGGGCATCGGCGCCGCGTTCTCGGACGTGGAAGAGATTGCCGAGGGCTGCCGATTCCGCGATTGCCGCCATGTTGACGAGCCTGGGTGCGCCGTGCGTGCTGCGGTGGAGGCTGGCGAGATCAGCAAGGAGCGGTTCGCGTCCTATCGAGTGCTCAAGCAGGAAACCGCTGACCTGCGCGAACGTCGCGAGGAGGCTCGTCGCATGCGCGGCGAGAAGGCATCCGATCGCAAGGGCGGAAAGGGACGCGCGCGCAGGAAGCGGTAGCGTCGAGTGCCGCGTCTGCGGGTTGACTGCGCCGGTGGCCGCTGGAGGGGTTGCACGTGAGGGTCGGATGCGCCGACGAGCCGCCGACGGGGGGTCGCGCCTGGGCCGGCTGCACCGGCGGCCCGCCGCTGGCGCATCCGCGCACGAAAAACCGCCTTCGCTGGCAGGTTTTCACGTTTAGGGGTCGTTTTGCTTGGCCGGACGAGCGCCCTCGAAAGCGCGATGCGACACTCCAAAGCTGTGACCAGGCAAAACTAAACGCGGGCAGCGCCATGGCGAAGAGAGCGCTCAACATGACGACCTCAAACCGTCAAAACCTGCCAGCGAAGGCGGTTTTTCGTGCGCATGCTTCCCCTGCGGCGGCGGCAAGCGGCGGCAAGCGGGCAGCGCGCCGGCACGTCACCGAGGAATCGCCTGCTTATCGCTGATGTCGACGAACGTACGGGGCTGTTCGATTGCGGTGCCGCCGCGAATCGCGCGAGGGCCGTTCGCACGTTCCCCTGCTTCCGTTTTCGGCCATGCGCCCGATGCGCACTGCTTTACGTGGCTCTTAGTCTTGTGCTAGGGTTTACATCGCAATGCGAGGGGGCGTTGCGAATACGGGGGCGGGGACGCGCATGGGGAAGCACTCTTTCAGTCTGAAAACTATTTATCTAACTGCGTTGACGGCGGTGTTCGGCGTGTCGTTTCTTGCGTTTGCCGTGTTCGATTTCTACTCGCAGCAGCGCCAGACCGAGGCGGCTTTGCTGGAAGAGGCCCGCACGTTTGCTCGCGAAATGGACGCCGTGTGGCAGTTTATGGACAACTCGCAAAGCGTGATCAACAACACTTCTGACGGGACGTACGAATTCAAGGGTTTGCACTGCTCATTGGTTGGAAAGAGCGTCGGGCGCTTATTCTCGGCCGGCAGCGACTACGCTATTCGCTACACCAATTTCAACCCGCGCAGCGAGCAGGACATACCCGATGAATTCGAGGCGGAAGCGCTCGAACGCTTCAACGCCAACTCGTCGGTGAAAGAACATTACGGCATTGCCGAGTATCAGGGGGAAGAGCGTTTCCGGTACCTGCAAGCACTTGAGGTTGATAACAGCTGTCTGTCCTGTCACGGCGAACCGGCGGGCGAGCTTGACGTTACCGGCAAGGAAAAAGAAGGATGGACGCTCGATTCCGTTGGGGGCGCTATCAGCATTGTCATTCCCATCGATCAGCAACAGCAAACGCTGCGCGACAACGTGATTCGCGACGTCGTGTTCTTCCTGGGGATCACCGTGTTCATTGGCGCGGTGATCTACGTGGTGACAACCTTCTTCGTGCTGCGCCCGATAGGAGGGTTGCATGCGGCGTTCGGAAAGCTGAAGCGCGGCCGTATGGATGCAGAACTGGGCGGCGGGCATGCGGCGAAAGAGGTGCAGCAGCTTGTTGGCGGGTTCAACGACATGGCGGGCGATCTGCGCGATATGTACGAGCACTTGGAGTCGCAGGTTGAGGCTCGCACGATTGATTTGCAGGAAGCCAATGCGCTGCTCGAGCATCAGCGCGACAAGTTGGAAAAGCTGAACGAAAGCCTTGAGCAGGAGACTCGTTTCAAGTCCGATCTTTTGTCCATGGTGAACCACGAGCTGCGCACTCCGTTGACGTCTATCATTACGTTCGCGCAGATTTCGCGCGAAACGTGCGATCCGGGGCGTGAAAGCGATCGGCGGTCTTGGGAGGAAATCGAGAAGAACAGCCAGATCTTGCTCAACATGATCAACAACATGCTGGACATCGCACGATCCGACGCGGGCAGCATCAAGTCTACATGCGAGCCGATGGATTTGGGCGACGTGGCGGCGTCGGTCAAGGGCACCATGGCTCCGCTCGCGCGCAAGTACGAGGTTTCGTTCCGCACGAGGGTTGCTTCGGACGTGCCCCTGGTGAACGGCGATTACGAGAAGACGTTGCGTATGCTTGAAAACCTGGCCAGCAACGCCATCAAGTTCACGCCCGACGGCGGGTCAGTGGAGTTGAGGGTGGCATACGACGAGAATCGTCAGGTGGTAACGCTGTCGATGGTCGATACCGGCATAGGCATTGCGCCCGAGGACCAGGAGCGCATTTTCGAGCGATTCTTCCAGGTGGATAGCACGTCGACGCGAAAGTACAATGGCAGCGGCCTGGGCCTTGCCCTTGTGCGCGAATACGCTGACGTGCAAGGGTTCGCCATTTCGGTGGAGAGCGAAGTGGGGAAGGGCAGCGCTTTCGTTATTACGGTGCCGAAGAGGCTGATAGTGGGGGAAGACGATGTATAAGGTGATGCTCATCGACGATGAGGATAATTTGCGACAGGCGATCGAGCAGCTTCTAACGTCGAACGGGTACGCATTTTGTGGCGCGAAAGACGCCGAATCGGGCATGGAGATGCTTCTGCATGAAAAGCCCGACCTACTGTTGCTCGACGTGATGCTGCCGGGAACGAACGGGTTCGATTTGTGTGCGCGCATCCGCGAAGAAGGCCGCCGCATTCCGGTCATTTTCCTTTCTGCGAAATGCGATATTGTCGACAAGAGCATCGGCTTTCGGTCGGGTGGGGACGATTATGTGACCAAGCCGTTCGATGCCATGGAGTTGCTGCTGCGCATCGAGGCGAACATCCGCCGTCATAAGGACACGATAGATTTTGCGCGCTCGAGAAATCGGGAGGGGGTTGCTCAGATTGGCGATCTTGAAGTGCATTTTGGAGAGTACCAGGTGCGCATCAAGGGAAAGCCGGTGCAACTGACCACGAAGGAGTTCGAGATCGTGGCGTTTTTGGCGGCGCACCCGGGCAAGGTGTTCACGCGCAGCCAAATTCAGGAGTACATCTGGGGCGAGTCCGATGCCAACTGCAAACCGACCAACAACATAACGGTGTTCGTGCGCAAGATTCGCGAGAAGATCGAAGAGAACCCTTCCGAGCCACGGTACCTGCTAACGGTTCAGCGCGTGGGTTACAAGATGGCTGATCGAGTGGAGGGTTAAGGGCTCGCGGGAAGCCAAAGATTCGTTACTCCGCTTGTTTCCTGCATCAAGCAAGGCATTATGTCTTAACAAATTGCATTACATAATGCAATTTGTTAAGATCGTGCAGAGCAAAGGAGGCGAAAATGGCTGTTGCGGGAACGATTAATGCGCGGTTGCCGGAAGACCTGAAGCGTCGCGGAGGTCAAGTTTTGGCGCGCGAAGGGGTGTCGACGACGCAAGCCGTTCGATGCCTCTATGAGTATTTGGAGCGAGAGCAACGTGTGCCTGAGTGGATGCGTGGCGATGCGGGTGCATGCGACGAAGTGTCCAAGCGCCGCGAGAAGCTTCGTTCGCTGGTGGGGGTGGTCGACTTGCCTCGTGGAGTTGACGCACGGCAGGAATATCGCGACTACCTGGTAGAAAAGCACGGACCGGGGTTGCGCTCATGAAAGTGCTTCTTGACGTTAATGTCATAGTTGACATTTTAGGAGCGACCGAAGACGTGCTTTATTCGTTCCAGGCGTTGGACGTGATGTTGCTGAAGCGGTTCGAGCCATTCATGACCGCGTCGATGGCGCCCACGGTTCAGTACGTTCTTTCTGCTCGTAAATACGCTTCAAAGCCGGGAGCCATTTCGGCGCTCCAGAATTTAGTTGACGTCGTAAGCGTCCTTGATGTGACGGAGGTTGACCTTCGTCACGCGTTGGTCGATCCTCTGGGCGATTTTGAAGATGCAATGGTCGCCTGGGCTGCTTTTCGACATGGAGTCGATCTCATTGTGACTCGAAACGTGCGGGACTTTGTCGGATCTCCCGTTGCCGCTATGACCCCTCAGCAGTTCTGCGAAGTCTACCGCCCCGCTGGCTATGAGTACGATCTGGCCAGGTCTTAGGCGGATTTTCTTGCTTGGCGAGATTGTCCGGCACCTTTTCGCATCCTCGATGCACCATTTAATCTTATTAATCTAGTCATTAATATCCGGTTAATATCTTCTTAACGCAAAACTTATTTTCGGTTTATCGCAATAATTTTCAATGATCCGTAGAGTGCATAGCAAGGGAAAGTCGGGGGAAGCGAGACTTTCCATCTTGTGCTGCGGACGGCCTCCCTCCCTGCTGTTCGCAGCACAAGAACGGTGCGGCCGAGAGGTCGTGGGGAGAGAACGAGAGGAGCAAGCATGGCTGAAAATGCAACGCATGGTTTCACCCGCAGAAGCTTCATCAAGGGCGCGGCGGCGCTCACTGCAACGGGCGCGCTGGTTGGCTGCAGCCCGCAGGCCAAGAATCTGGAGGAAACGGACAAGAAGCAGGAAGCCCCCGAGACGCAGCTTTACCCGGGTGTCTGCCGTGGTAACTGCGGCGGCGGCTGCTTTTTGAATGTGCACGTGCGCGACGGGCAAGTGGTGCGTACGTCGGCGCGCGATATGCCGAACACGGAGTACAACCGCATCTGTCCTCGTGGCTTGACGCACGTGGGTCGTATGTACAGTTCGGAGCGCGTGCTGTATCCCATGAAACGCGTGGGAGAGCGTGGTTCGAACGATTTTGAGCGCATTAGCTGGGACGAGGCGCTCGATACCATAGCTGAGAAGTGGAAGAGCTATCGCGAGCAATTCGGCCCGAAGTCCATCATGTTTTTTTACGGATCGGGAAACTATGCTTTGTATAGCGGTAGTTGCAACGCGGCAGGTGCGGTTGTGCGGTTCGAGAACATTCTTGGATGCACCGACGCCGGCCTAGATGTTGACGTAGGAACGGGATACGGCGCGTCGCGTGCTCATGGTGGAGCTGATCTGGGCAATGAGCTTACTGATCGTAAGAATGCAAAAACGCAGATTCTTTGGGGCAACAACCCTGCTATTTCGCTCCCTCATACCCTGCACTTCATGATGGAGGCAAAGGAAAACGGGACGCGCCTTATCGTGATCGATCCGGTGTACAACCCGAACACGGCCAAGGCCGATTGGTGGATACCCGTCAAGCCCGGTACGGACGGTGCGCTCGCGTTAGGTGTTTTGAACGTGCTGATCGGGAACGGTTGGGTGGATGAGGATACGCTGCGCAGCAAGACCAACTGTGGCCTGCTCATCAAGGAAGATGGCATGTACCTACGCATGAGCGATCTGGGCGTTGAGCCGACCGAGGGCGACGTTGACCCGCTTACGGGCAAGCCGAAGGTTATCAGCCCGCCTGCCGTATGGGACGAAGCTGCGAGCAAGGCCGTTGCGTTCAGCGAGGCTCAGAAGCCGGCGCTCAAGAACGTGGCTCCCATCGAGGGCATTGTGGTTCAAACGGTGTACGAGAATGCTATGAGTTACATTTCCGCTTGGACGCCCGAAGCGGCATCTGCTGTGTGCGGCGTTTCCGTAGAGGACATTCAAGAGCTGGCACGCGTGTATCACGAGGACGGTCCGGTGACGACCGAAATCATGCAAGGCTTGAACCATTATCGCAACGCACACTACACTGGTTGGCCGGTATATTTGGTCGGATTGCTGACTGGCAATGCTGGCAAGCCTGGTGCTGCGATCGGCCAGAGCGAGGAATACCTGCCTCAGATGCTGTTCTCCAACATCAAAGGTGCCTGCTATCCGGTTAATTCCGCAGGAGAGGCGGCTCCGGGCATTTCGGGACATCTGGATACGACGGTGTTCGAAGAGGTGTTCACTACGGGCAAGTTCAAGGGCGAGGACTACGTGGTGAAAAGCGCGTACATCCATTGCTCGAACCCGCTTGTGACCATGTGCAGCAACGATTATACGTCACGCTGGATCGATGCTCTCGAGTTCGTCGTGGTGGCCGACATGTGCATGACCGAAACGTGCAAGTACGCGGATATCGTGCTGCCCGCCGCTCATTGGTTCGAGCAGCAGGACATCGGCTTCTTGTTCTCTTCTCACCCGTATCTTTTGTGGCAGGAAAAGTGCGTCGAGCCGCAGGGCGAATCGAAGCCTGACTTCCAAATCTTTGGCGATATTCTGGATCGCCTTGGTTTGGGCGAGTTCTGGTGCACGGAAGACGAGTATGCCGAGACCATTCTGGATTCCGAGTATTGGAAGTCTTTGGACTGCACGCTTGAGAACATCAAGGCGAAGGGCGCTGTTCGCATCTATCCGGAAGGCGACAAGCTGGGCTCCGCCGATCCGCTGCCTACGGAAACTGGGCGCATTCAGCTGTACCAGGAGGTTGCCGTTCCCAACAACGTTGCTACGACCGATTTCGACATCTCGAAAGAGCGCGGTTTGCATTGGGAGACTCCCGTCTACGTTGGCGAGGACCGCGAGTATCGGAAGACGTATCCGTTTAGCTTGCTGTCCGAGCACATGCGCACTCATACCCATACGCAATGGTGGGAATGCGGCTACGTGCGCGAGTTCGAGCGCGAGCCGGTGGTGCGTATCAACCCCGATGACGCGGCTGAGCTGGGCATTGCAGAGGGCGATACCGTACGCTTATCCAACGATAACGGGTATGTGGTCATGAAGGCGGCTATCAGCGCTGGTTTGCCGCGCAAGATGATCTCGTCGGGACGCAGCTGGCAGAAAGACGATTTCATCGATGGTCATTTTGCAAACCTGTCTTCGAAGGACTACAACTCCATGATTGCAAACCAGGCTTTCAATGATGTTGCGGTCATGATCGAGAAACTGTAAGGGAGTGGTGAGGAATGACCCGTTACGGAATGGCGATCGACCTGAATCGTTGCTTCGGCTGCCAAGCGTGTGCCGCTGCGTGTAAGATCGCGAACAATATGCCAAAGGATGTTAACTACAACATTGTGTACACCAAGTCGGATAAGAGTCTTGATACGCTTGGTCTGGCAGTTGCGACCGGTGCCGTTTCCAATGACTGTGCTGGCGGGACGCACGATGACCCGGTGCTGTCCTTTTTCCCTATGCAGTGCCAACACTGCAAGAAGCCTGCGTGCCTCGACGTGTGCCCGACGGGCGCTACCGTCAAGGATGAGGAGACCGGCATCGTATCGGTGGACAGCGAGCTGTGCATCGGGTGCGAGTCGTGCATCAAGGCGTGCCCGTACGAGGGCGTGCGCACGCTCATCAAGAGTCCCGAGTACTACCTTGACGTGGTGGTAGGCGAGTATGACGCGCCGCCTCATAAGGCCGGTACGGTGGAGAAGTGCACGTTCTGCAAGAACCTCATCGACCGTGACGAGGTGCCCGCTTGCATGCAGCTGTGCCCGGGCCGTGCGCGCTACTGGGGCGATCTGGACGACCCCGAGTCCGCGGTGTCCAAGGCTATCGAGGGCCGCGAAGTCCTGCTCTTGCAGGAAGATGCCGGCACTGAGCCGAGCGTGTACTACCTGCAATAGCTTTACGCGGGGCGGCGGTTTTTGCAGCAACCGCCGCCCCTTTTCAAAAAGGGGGAGGAAGCATGGAGCAATACGACGCTTTGAAAAGGGCCGTGGGGAGGGCCGACGCGTGTGAGCTTCTTTCGCGCGCGTTTTCATATCCTGACGACGTGTTTGCAACTGCGCTCGTCGAAGGTGCTCTGGCCGACGATGCTCGGTCTTGCCTGTTGGACATGGGTATGTCGGCTTCCGTTGCTGATGATTTGGCAACGGGGCTGCGGGCATGGGCGGAATCGTCCGTTGCGGACGTTTTGTCGGAGATGAGGAAAACGTACTCGCGCTTGTACCTTGCGCCGGGCGGGCACACGCCGATTTTCCCTTACGAAAGTGCTTTCCTGCATGTTTCCATGGGCGCTCCGGGTGTTCCCTCGTTGTTCCGCACGCCCGTCACGCTTGACGTCGAGCGCTGCATGCGCGAAGCCGGAGTGATGGCGAAGAACGGGCGCAAAGAGCCGTGCGACAGCGTTCAGGAGGAGTTCGAGTTTCTTTCGTACCTGTTCGCTCAGCAGGCCGAGGCTGTTCGCACCGAGAATAAAGAAACGCTGACCAGTCTAAACGAGCAAACTCAAGCGTTTCTTCGAAGCCACGCGCTTGCCTGGCTCCCCCGATTCATGGAGCAAACCTGCGACTTGACCGACGGGCCGTACGCCGCGCTCGCCTTGTACGCTTCCGCCGTCTTGACGTCCTTGCCTGACGAAGAATAGGGGAACGTATGGATTTCCTGCTGGTCTTTATTTGCGCCGTTGCGGCGGCGTTTGCGTTGCGCAATCCCATAAAGAAGGCACCGGTGGCTTTCTATATTTTGGCCGTGGCGGTGAGCGTGCTGTTCATTGCGGCGGAGTTTTTCCCAATGCCGCGTGCAGTGTGGAGCGCTTTGTTCCTGCTCGTTCAAAAATGCATGCTGGCCTTGGCTTTGTTCGCCGTGGTGATGTTCATCGGCGTGTTCTCGCGCGATTCTCGAGCAGGCCGTTGGCTTCGTCCCATTCGCGCGGAGCTGTCCATTATCGCCTGGATTCTGTCGTTGGGGCACATGGCCGTGTACCTTGTCTCGTACCTGCCTCGATTGGGCGGCGTGAACAAGGGAGCCGTGATGATCTCGTTCGTGGTTGCCTTGGTGCTGTTCGCTCTTCTGCTGGTCTTAGGGGTCACGTCGTTCAACGTGGTCAAGAAGCGCATGAAGAAAGACACGTGGAAGCGCGTGCAGATGCTGGCGTACCCGTTTTTCGGTTTGGTGTACCTGCATCTGATGCTCATGTTGCTGCCGCCCGCCTTGCATGGAGGCGCAGCGGCGCAGGTCAGCGTGGCGGTGTACTCGGTGTTGTTTGCCGCTTATGCTCTTTTGCGCGTTCGACGCGCGATGATCGATCGAAAGGCCGCATAGCGGCAGCGCGACCGGGTTGGGCCGGCGGATTGTGCCTGGGTCGGCTGCGGTGGCGAGCCGTCGACGGGGCGCGCGCCTGGGCCGGATGCGCCGGCGGCCCGCCGCTGGCGCAGCCGCGCACGAAAAATCGCCTTCGCTGGAAGGTTTTCACGTTTAGGGGTCGTTTGGCTTGGCCGGACGAGCGCCCTCGAAAGCGCGATACGACACTCCAGAGCTGTGACCAGGCAAAACTAAACGCGGGCAGCGCCATGGCGAAGAGAGCGCTCAACATGACGACCTCAAACCGCAAGAAACTGCCACGCAGGGCGGTTTTTCGTGCGCATGTTTCCCCTATGGCGGCGGGAAGCGGCGGCAACAAGCGGGCAGCGCGCCGGCACGTCACCGAGGAATCGCCTGCTTGCCGTCCGCCGCGCATCCGGCTGCGCGGCGAGTTCTCCTTACACGCATCCGATTGCGCGGCGAGTTCTCCTTACACGCATTCCACTAGTTTGGCGGCTGCGTCATTGAGCATGGCGTAGAACGAATCTTCGTCGGTCATGCAATCGTTTTTCCGGGCGTCGATGAGCTCGGCCAGCTCTTGCAAGGCTGCTGCGCGATCGGCGTCCTCTTCGGCTAGCATGAGGGCAAGGCGCTTGGACGCCTCGATCAAACGCAAGGGTCCGTAAGCTTCCGGCTCTCCCTGCAATCCCGCAGCTGACGTTACCATGTACACTAGCAATTCCATTGCGTTGTTCGCGTTCATGCTGTGCTCCTAATTCCAGGTGTTGTAGAAGGCGATCTCGGCCAGGGGCTTGCGCGCGGGCGCTTTCGGCTTGTGTGCTGGATGGCCTATCGCGATTACCAGCTCGATGACTATGTTGTCGGGCAGGTTGAGGATGCGTCGCAGCGCCGTGTCGTTGTAGGACTTGATAGCGCAGGTGCCCAGCCCCCGATCGGCTGCCGCCAGCATGATGTTCTGCGAGGCATACGCACAGTCAAGCGTTGCGAACTCGTCCGCGCCTTTCGCGCCACCCCGCCTTTGCGCGTACGCGCGGTCGGAGCACGCGACGATGAGCGCAGGCGGGTTGCCGCTCATGCCCGGCGAGAACAGGTCGATTTTGCGCACTAGCTGCGGATCGGTCAAGATGCCGAATTTCCATGCCTGCACGTTGCTGCCCGACGGCGCCCAAGCTCCCGCTTCCACCAGTTCTTCAAGCACGCTGGTTTCCACCGGCTCGTCTGTGAAGGCGCGCACGCTTCTGCGCTGCTGTATCGCTTGCAAGGTTTTCATGCAGTTCCGGCTTTCTCTTCGGGCGCGGACGCGCGATGTTCTTTCTGTCGTATTCTACCCGACGAGTTGCGGCTGGGCTGCGCGCGTTGCGCTCCCAGCCCGATGGTCTGGCGGCAGGGCGAAGATCTGTTGGTGGGATCGTTCGATCCGTTCGTGGCGCAAAATCCCCGGTCTGCGCTGCTGGACGAGGACTCTCGACAGCCGTCGAATCCGCTGCGTCTCGGTGAGCTGGTTCGTTGATGCGGGCGCACAAAACGACCGCACCCGACAAGCCGCGCAAGGAGCGCAGTCCCGCGATTTCGTGTCCAAAAAAATCGCGGGAAAGGCACCGAGCCGCGCGTTCGGCCATCGGCCCCCTGCGCGTTCAACCTCCTGCGTCCTTGCGCGCAGAACGACGGCGCAGACGCCCGCGTGCGAACGAGCGCCAAGCGAACAGCGCCCTCGCCCCTGGCGCCCTCGGCTTTGCTGTGCGCCGTGTCGCGCGGCGCGCTCAAGGCCCGCTTCTCTGCTATACTGCCTTCTGGCTTTGCGCTGCGGATTTCACGCCCGCATCGGAAGGTCTCGCATTTGCATCGTTGGGCCCTGCACTTGCGACCTATAGTTGCCCAAAGCCCGCGGCGCTTGCCGTGCGGAGACAAGGAGATATCCATGAACAAGAAGACGACGTATGTCGCCCAAGCGGGCATGATCGCAGCCGTGTATGCTGCGGCGACGCTGGTGACCCTCATGCTGCTGCAAGGCTTAGCTTGGGGCCCGGTGCAGTTTCGCATCTCGGAAGCGGTGTGCGTGCTGGCGGTGCTCACGCCTGCGGCCGTTCCCGGTTTGACCGTCGGCTGCATCATTGCGAACCTGATTGCGCTGGCCGTCAACGGTACGGGCGCGCTCGGCATGCTTGACGTGGTGTTCGGCAGTTTGGCCACGTTTGTAGGGGCGCTCTGGTGTTGGAAGATGCGCGAAAAGCCGAAGCTGGCGCTGCTTGGCCCGGTGATAGCGAACGCGCTCATCGTGCCGGCGTACCTGCCCTTGATCCTGCAGGGTTTGGGTTACTATACCATTCCGTTCACCAGCATTGCGCTTGATGGCATGTATCTTCCCATGTACCTGTTCGGCGTGGTGGCGACCGGTTTGGGCGAGGCGCTGGTCATGTATGTGCTGGGTCTTCCTCTGTTGACGGCGCTCAGGCGCTTTGGCGTGGTGAAGCAGCCCGACGCGTAAGCGCATCTGGCGAGTTCGCACTCCGGCGAGCCTGCGGCGTGCCGGGCGCGGATCTTCGCATCGCATACTATGTTTCAGCTCACGGGGGCGTCGGACTATCGGCGTCCTTTCTGTATGTTCTATAGGTGCTCACCAGGCGCTTCACTGTTTCGGTGAATTGGACAGCGGGTTGGTTGAAAATAGCTACAATAGGGAGGTTAGACTCGCAACGAACGTGCCCTCGGACGCTTTTGGAGGTGCGCGTGCGAATCTGCAAAGTGTCGGTCGAATGAAGGACGTGCATGAATCCCGTTATCGTCGTTCCAGTTTTCATATCAGCCCGCCGCCGAAAAGACGGCGGCAGCGTGCTTACCACGTACGATCACGCGACGCCGGTTTCGGCGCCTGGCGAGTTGCCTCGCCTGCTTGCTTCGCTTCAAAAGGTGCGCGGTCTTGGGCAGATCGTCTTGCTGGTTGTTAGCGAGCCGTCCATCGAAAACCAAGCTGCCGAAAAAGTGCAGGCCACGGCTTCGCGCTTCTCGTCCCTTAACATCGTGGTCATCGGCGCGCCCGAGCTGGCGCTTATCCAGCAGCGCATGGAGCAGTTGGGTTTGGGCAAGCTGCAAAAGGAAATTGGTCTTGCGGGTTACGGTGCTATGCGCAACCTCGGCTTGGTGATGGCCAACGTGCTCGGCTACGATTCGATTGTGTTCCTAGATGATGACGAAGTGGTCGACGACGCCGACTTCCTCCAAAAAGCCATGTACGGCCTGGGCAAGCTTACGAAAAAGGGCATTCCCATTTTGGCCAAAACCGGTTTCTACTTCAATTCCGAAGGGTCGTACCTGTCCAAGAGCCAGGACAAGTGGTACAACCATTTCTGGCAGCAGGGCAAGGCGTTCAACAAGTGGATTACCAAAGCCATGCGCGGTCCTCGCTTGTCGCGCTCGAACCATGTGTGCGGCGGGTGCCTGGCGCTGCATAAAGAGGCGTTTCGCCGCTTGTCGTTCGATCCGTGGATCGCGCGCGGCGAAGACCTGGATTACATGCTGAACCTGCGCATGTACGGGTCGGACATCTGGTTCGACAACCAGTGGAGTTTACGTCACCTTCCCCCTGAGACCGAAAGCGAGGGCACGCGTTTTCGCCAGGACATCTTCCGTTGGCTTTACGAGTATCGCAAGATGGAGTACAGCCGCACGCAGATCGACCTGCTGCAGGTGAAGCCTTCGTCGCTCGAGCCGTATCCGGGTCCCTTCCTGGAGCCGGGCATCACGAATCGCATTCGCCTGACGGCGTTTCTGCGCAGCCTTGCTCGGCCCGACAAGCGCGCGTATCGCAAGGCCGCCCGTGCCGCGACCGGCGAAGCCACCACGTACGCTCAGCGCAATTGCGCGAAGTACTTCGAGTTCCAGTTCGTGTGGCCGGAGCTTATGGCGCGCATGGAAAACGACCAGATCCTGCGCACCGCGCTGCTGCAATCGTCTGCGCAGCGCCAGCTGAACGCCAGCGCTGCCGGGTCTTCGCCCATGCGTCCCGTACCTGCGCCCGCACAGGCTATCGACCCGGGCGTGACCAGCGAGATTCGCCTGAACATCGCGGAATAACGCGCTTGATGAGCATCACCTGGTTGGCCGGCGAAACGCCGGCCGCCTTGCGTTCGGGGCCGGAAACGGAAACCAAACGCTTACCTTTGTAAAAAGCAGTACCGTATTTGGCGAAAGGCATCTGCACTTCGGCTACACTTGACGCTGCGCGTGCTTGGGCGCCAAGCGAAAGGAAAGCTCAGCGTTCATGGATATCTTCATGCTCTATGTTCTGCCGGCTCTTGTCGGCGTGGGAATCGGCATTTTGTCAGGGCTGCTCGGCATCGGCGGCGGCACGGTCATGGTTCCCATTTTTCGGTTGGCGTTCGATATGAGTCCCGTCATGTCTACGGCTACGTCCCTGTTCACCATCATTCCCACATCCGTTTCGGGCGCGGTTTCCCATATTCGGCATAAAACTTGCATCCCGTCGCTGGGCATTGCCGCGGGCCTTGGCGGCGCGATCACGTCGCCGTTGGGCGTGTGGCTTGCCCAGATATCTCCCGCTTGGATGATCATGTTGGCTGCCGCGCTCATCATCGGGTGGTCTGCGTTCAAGATGCTGTCCAAGGCGTTCAAGATGAAGAATGCGTCGCCCGTTGCTGCGGAATCGTTGCAGGCGGCTGCCATCCAGGTCGAAACGGCACCCGGTAAATCCGTCGATTCCGCGACTACGACTGCGACCACGACCGCGTTCAGCGGCCCTGCCGGTCCTTCGCCGTCGAGCAAGCTGACGCGCAAGCAGCTGCTGGTGGGAGCGGCAATCGGCCTGGTCGCGGGCGTGGCATCGGGATACGTGGGCGTAGGAGGCGGCTTCATCATGGTGCCCATGATGTTGTCGTTGGTGGGCATTTCGATGCGCCAGGCTTCCGGCACTTCGCTCATTGCGGTCATGATCTTGGCCGTTCCGGGCGTTATCGAGCAGGCGTTGCTGGGAAACATCAACTATGCGGCGGGAATCGCCATAGCCATCGGGTCCATTCCCGGTGCTGTTGTAGGCGCTCGTCTTGTTCGCGTGGTGCCCGAACGCATGCTCCGCTTCATCTTCGGATGCTTCCTTCTGCTGGCGGCTGCCCTGTTGGTGCTGAACGAATTCGGTATACTGAGCTGACGCGCCCGGTGACGACACTCGCGCGCGGTCTGTAGAAGCAATTTCGAGCGCGGTGTGCAGATGTCGCGTTGTGCGGGAGGCACCATGAGGAAAGAGTCGCAAGAGCGGGCGTCGTTGCCCCGTTTCTTCACCCTTGAGATGTTCATGTTCACGATCACGGTCCTTTCGGGCCTGGTGCTTATTTGGAACCTGATCGCGCCGAACAACAACATCATCGCGCTCTTTTGCGCGGGCATCGTATTTACGCTGTCCATCGTGGTGGTCATCAGGCTGCTCATGGACCCTGATTCGGTGCGCGCCCGGCAATCTGACGCCATGCTCAAGCTGGCAAGCCGTACGCTGGCCTGCATGAACGAGGGCCTTGACCGCACGGCGGCAGAAAAAATATGCGGACTGCTTCTTCCTTCGACGGCCGCTATTGCCGTGGCCATTACCGACAAAGACAGGATTTTGGCGTATTCGGGGTACGAAGAGTCCGAGAATCCGTCGGGCAGCATCATCCGCACGCACGCCACGCATGCTACGATCGCCGACGGCGAAATGCGCGTTTTGTTCACGCCCGAGGACATCGGTTTTCCGCACGACAGCTCAACCATCAAGGCTGCCATCATCGTGCCGCTCACGGTGGGCCGCAACGTGGAGGGCACGCTCAAGTTCTACTATCGTCGCGCCAGCCATATCAGCGAAACGCAGAAGTCTATCGCGGAGGGCTTCGGGCAGCTTTTGTCTACGCAGATGGCCGCCGCTGCGCTTGAAGAGCAGACGAACCTGGCTACCAGCATGGAGTTGAAAATGCTGCAAAGCCAGATCAATCCCCACTTCTTGTTCAACACCATCAATACCATTGCTTCTCTGATCCGTACGGATCCGGAAACCGCGCGCAAGCTGCTGCGCGAGTTCGCCGTGTTCTACCGGCGCACGCTGGAGGATTCTGCCGACCTGATCATGTTCGGTCGCGAAATGGAGCAGACGCGGCGGTACTTCACGTTCGAGGTGGCGCGCTTCGGGGCTGATCGCGTTGCCATGGTGGAGGAGATCGACTCGCGCATCGACGACATGATGGTCCCCCCGTTTTTGATGCAGCCGCTGGTGGAAAACGCGGTTCGCCACGCCATGCCGTCGGAGGGCAAGCTGACGATAACCATTACGGGCGAGGTGATAGGCCAGGACGTGATCGTGCGCGTGATGGACGACGGCGTTGGCATGACGGAGGAGTCTCGTCAAAACATTCTGCATCCTGAATCGTCGACGGGCCTGGGGATTGCCGTGAAGAACGTGCACGATCGCATTTGCGGCTACTTTGGCCCCGGCACGCACATGGACGTGGAAAGCGAGTTGGGGGCGGGGACGTGTGTGAAGCTGGTGCTCAAAGGCGGAGCTCGTCGCGAGTATCAGTAGGCGTTCTTGTGCAAGATGCGTTTGACCAGTGTATTTGCTTGATATGTGAGCGTTACGGTTCTTTTCTTGCGCTTGTGCTACCTCTATAATATCATTTAATATGAACGATGTTCATGTAAGAGGGGGCTCTGCGCGAGGCTGCAAACGGCTTCGTCGGGGCTTTGGGAAGATCGCAGTCGAAAGACGAGCGACGCAACGCTTTGTTGGAATCGGAAAGAGGCGAGCATGGTCAAGAAATACACTACTTTTGCGTTGGTTTATGCGGTGATCGCGTTGGCGATGGGCGTGTTCTATCGGGAATTCACCAAGATTTTGGGATTTGACGGGTTTACGAGCCTTTCGTTTATCCATACCCACTATTTCGTGCTGGGCATGGTCTTCTTCCTGCTGCTCGCGCTGCTTGAGAAGTCGTTCTCGTTTTCGGCCCAGGGCAAAACCATGCCCTTTGTTGTTGTGTACAACATTGGCCTGAACATTGCGTGCTTGGGCTTTTTGATTCGGGGGATCACGCAGGTGCTTGGCGTAACGCTGGCAAGCGCGCCCGATGCGGCGTTGGCGGGAATCGCCGGCATCGGCCATATCCTGCTTGCTGTTGGCATTGTTGCAATCTTGCTGAAGGTGCGCAAAAGCGCAGCGTAGGGCTTTTGCGGCGCGATGCGACGGTTGCCGGCCGTCGCATCGCGCCTTCTTATTGACGTGCTACGGGAGCCGCAGGTCTAGAACGGCGGCTCCTTCGTTTTGTGCATGGCTGCGACGATCTTTTCGGCTATGTCGAAGTATTGGTGGGCCTTGCTTCGACTCTCTTCGGGAATGATGGCGATGAGAGCTCCAAGCAAATCGGGGACGATGAAGGTGTCAAGGTCGTAAAGCGCCTGCTCGGTGATGCGCGCGTACGTGTAGCGCTGGTCCGAGGCTGACCGCTGCCGCTCAACGTATCCCTGCTTCTCGAGTTTCTTCAACGCTTCCGAAACCTCGGGCGGTCGTAGGAACACCTTGCCTGCAATCACGATAGGGGACAGCCCGATGGGCGCGTCGGTAAGGCAGGCGAGGATCTTGAAGCTGTTCAGGGACACCCCGTTCTTTTTCAGGGCGCAGCATTCTGTTGCGTGATTGACGAACACGCATTCGGCGTACGAGCGTTCCACGTTGTCAAGGGTTAGCCCGTATTTGCTGATCACGCGGTTGTTCGCGGCTGTTTTCAAGGAATCGTAGTATGTCAGCAGAAGTTCGTCGGTGGTGTAAAGCTCCCAAATCTGTCTGACCTGGTCCACAATTTCTCGGTCGATGTCTTTGATGAGCTGGACGGAGCGTTCGGTGCACAGGACAACGGTGTTGCGTCGGTCGTCTTTGTCCCACTGGGTTTTGACCAGGTTCATCGCTTCAAGCTCTTTGATGGTCATGGTAACGGTCGATGGATGCAGGCTGAGCGTTTTGGCAAGGCTTCGCATTTGGTCGAATCGCTCGAATGCCTGCAGCCGCGCAAGGATTCGGTACTGGTTTACTGATATGCCGCCTGCAAGTCCAATGGTCTTGGCGAGCGCTTTGTGCGCGGCGGTAGTGGCAATGACCCAGTTGTTCAGTCGTAGGCACAGCGTCATGGATCGATACACCCTCTCCAAGGCGTCGTAACGGATATGATAAAAATGTTACTATTTTTCTATCGAAACCGTTTCGCAGGGCTCCAAAGGTTTACATACCGAATCGAATCATTAATTGAACTGATAAATTAGTATGCAAACTAGTTGCTTGACTTTTGACGTGCCTCAAGCTGGGTATTCCGCTCGATTATGCGCCGCGTTTCGAATTGCGCGAGTTCGTGCGAAGCACCCGTTCGCACGCCTCGTTCACCGCGCGCCCTGAAGCCTTGATGGGCACATGGTTGGGCATATTGATCGTTTGTCCATGCATGGTTCAGCTGGGCGTTTCGGGCGGTATCATTTCACACGCGCTGGAACTTGGATTTCGCGGCGCACGAGCCTTCCTCCGACGGGTGAAGGTTGCGAAGGGGCGGCAAAGGAGCTTCGATGCGCATGTTCGATATCTTTAGACGAAGGTCGTGCAGTGCGAGCAAGCCGAAGGCTTTGCCGTGCGATGAGCAGGTGGAGAAGGGTGTCGTTTGCGATTTGGAAGAGCTTTCGCATGCGGCTGGCGCGGAGTTGCATGCGCGCTCTCGGGCGGTTGGATCTGCTCAGGATCTGCTGACGCTTTTGGCCCAGAAGACGGAATGCCCTTCCATTGGAAGTTTAGGGGTGGAGCCGTGGAGGGGCCGGGCGCGCGTGCTTATGGGGTCGGTTGCCCATGAGGAGTACACTCCGGCGGCGTTGACGGCGGTTGCGCACGTTCTGTACGCCGAAGCGCTGCGTTTTGATACCGCCGACGAAGCTCATCGGTTTTTCGAGTTGCTTGACGCGGTGCTCGGCCAAGCGGATGGCGAAGAAGTTTCGTGATGGCGCGTGCGCTTGGCTTTCGGGTTGAGGCGCATGGCAAGGATGAGACGATCCTGTCAAAACGAACGAGTTTTGCTGGTCCTCGAACCAGGATAAAAGCTACTGGCGGCTGCGTGACCTGGGGCGATGTAAAACGCGTTCGAGGAATGGTTCTCCCAAAGACGGGAAATCGCCGCAAAACTCGTTCGTTTTGACAGGATGGCGCGACGATCCGCGCGGAAGGGCGGGCATTGCGCCGCCGACCGTCGGAGGGGCGGGGCGTCGCGTGCCGAATAGCTGTGGGACCGACTCCTGCTTGCTGGTTCAGGCGCGTTTCTTGAAGCTGACCTCGATGTTGCCGCCTGATGCAAGCTCAAGGCGCTCGTCGTCGCACAATTCCCGTATCAACGGGAATCGAACGGGGTTTGTGCCGTAGACGACCCGGTTGATTTGCTCGATACCGTTTGGGTGGACGAAGTTCTTGGGCTTTGGATCGGTAGAGAAGTAAGTCATGAGGAAAGGGACGTCGAGGGCTGTTGGAGATGCGATTCGGAATCGCAGGTCTCTGCCATGTGCGTTCACTCGATGGGCGGGAGCTTCGCAGCTTCTGATTCCGTGTTTCCGCAGAACCGCCCTTTCTTCGGCAAGGTTGCTCCCGTAGCTTTCCAAGGCGAGTTCGCGATACCCCGGGGCGCAAGAGTCAAGGCGTTCGAACCGATCGACAAGGGCGCCTTTGCCCAGAAGCCGCATGAGGACTTTTGCGGCGTCGGGCATCCTTGAGCCATCCAGCAGCTCGATATAAGGTCCTGTGGAAAAGTAGATGAGGGCATTGATCGGGCTTTTCGTTCTTCCGTACTCGACCGCGAACCCTTCTTTTCGGTATTCTCGAACAGCTTGATCCAGCTGCTCGACTTTCAGTATGAGGTGACTTAGTTTCATAGGCGGCTTTCTTTCTCCAGGGCGCTTTTTGATTCTTGGAGGGGGGTGTTGCAGTGTTGCGGGTTGCTTTGCCTAGGGAATAATTTTAGGGACGGGCGGGTGCGTCTTTTGTAAGTTATACTAGGCTAACAAAAGAATATTGCAAGTAGCTTATCGTGTGCGAACATCCATGCACGAGGGTCGCGGTTCCAATGCTTTGGGCGCGAATCGGTGCCTATGGCAATTTGCGCCGTATGCGAAGCCACATAATGGCTGCCTTCGAACGCGCGACCAGGCATTTCGCCAACGCGCTGTTTCGCGTCCTGCTTTCGGCGCCCGATTTTTTGCCATAGGCCCCGATTCGCGCCTGTGTTTTCAAGGGCGGTCCTCGAGTTAGGATGAAGTGAGCGGCAACCGGGGGTTTTGAGGAGGAGTCGGGCGTGCGCGCCTTGCCGTGCGCCGAGTGCGCGCCGGGCGTGCGCCTTGCGAGCGCCGGGCGAGCTTTCTGAGCCTCCGATATGCATCGGTTCCGCTCATCCTGTCAAAACGAACGAGTTTTGCTGGTCCTCAAACCAGGATAAAGGCTACTGGCTGCTGCGTGACCTGGGGCGATGTAAAACGCATCCCAGAAGCTGTTCCCTCAGGGGCGGAAAATCGCCGCAAAACTCGCTCGTTTTGGCAGGAAGGCGTGGCAAGTCGGCGCTGCGCGACGGCGCAGACTGTCGACGTCCGCCCTGCACGCCGCGCGCAGCCGTCTTGTAGAACCCGCGCGACCTGGGTTGAAGCCAGGCGCGCGCCTTGCGACAGGCGTCATGTGGCCTATCGATGGAATATTCTCTGATATTTTCAGACGAATGGGGAATATAAGGTTATAATTCCCTACATTGCGGGTGTGGCCAAGTGGTAAGGCAAAAGCTTCCCAAGCTTTCATTCGCGGGTTCGAGTCCCGTCACCCGCTCCATAGACTTACGATCCAAGCCTCGGCTTGGATTTTTTCTTATGATAGGAGGTTGCCATGGCTCGCTTCGACACGCTGGTGTTCGACTTGGACGGCACCCTGCTCGACACGCTCCCTGATTTGGTGGTTTTAACGAACGCCGCACTCGGGGAATTCGGCTTTCCCCCGCGTACGACCGACGAGATCCATAGCTTTGTTGGTAATGGGGCACGTGCGCTTATGTACCAAGCTGTTCCCGCCAGCACGTCGCCCGAGCAAGCCGAGGCCGTCATGCAGCGTTGGAAGGATTTGTACCCTCAGATTGGCAACAAGCTTACCAGCCCGTATCCGCACATGATCGAAACCCTGGCCGAGCTCAAGCATCGCGGTGTTCGTCTGGGCGTTTTGTCGAACAAGTTCGATCAAGGCGTCCATGACGTGATCGATCAGCACATGCCCGATCTGTTCAAGGTGATGTACGGAGAGTGCGACCAGATCCCTCGCAAGCCCGATCCCACGGGCCTGCTCCGAACCATTTCCGAACTGGGCTCGACGCCCGACCGCACTATCTACGTGGGGGATTCCCCGGGTGACATCAAGGTGTCGCGCAATGCCGGCACGTTCGCCATGGGCGTTGCATGGGGGTATCATGATGCGGCGCATCTTCAAGAAGCGGGCGCGGATATCGTGATCGAGGATGCGCGAGACTTGCTCAACTTCGTTTAATGTTACAATAGCCACCGCGCCTCCGTAGCTCAGGGGACAGAGCACCGCTCTCCTAAAGCGGGTGCCGCGCGTTCGAATCGCGCCGGGGGCACCATTGGATGCTGCAGGTCATCGGTTTTCAACCGGTGGCCTGTTTTGTTTCAGGGCGAGCGCGAGCCGCACCGCCGCGCCCGCGCCTACGCGCACCGCCGCGCCTACGCGCACCACCGCGCCCACGCCTGCAAGCAAGTTCCCGCTATCTGGCCGTAGCCTTCTTGAACGATGCCGTTACCGTGACCCCTCCAGAGGGATTGCGCGTCATCTTGATGGCGCCCCCATGCGCGTCCATGATGCTTTTCGCAATGGAAAGCCCCAGTCCGTTCCCGCCCGTTTCTCGAGAGCGCGCCTTGTCGGCGCGATAGAATCGATCGAATACCCGACTTAGATCCTCGCTGCTCACTCCCACGCCGTTGTCCGAAACCAGCAGCAGAGCCGACGCTCCGCGTTCTTCGACTGATACTCGAATCGCATCGCCTCCCTCGGTGTATTTGAGCGCGTTGTCCAACAGGATGGCCAGAAGCTGCTGCAGCTTGTCTCGATCGCCTTGCACCAAGACGTTGTCCGATGTGCGCACGGTTAGCGTTTTTCCCTCGGCCAGCGCCAGATCCTCATAGGCCGCCGCGACGCCGCTTGCCAGAGCGCCAAGGTCAAGCTCGGTCATGTCGGCTGCATTGTCCTCCGCGTCTGCGGTGGTCAGCGCCAAGAGGTCTTTGGTCAGCCGGGACAGCCTTCCCGCCTCTTCGATGGTGATGCTGATGTCTTCGAACTTGTCGATGATCCTAGCGTGAGGCTCTTCCAGCAAAAGCTCCTGCGTCGTACGTATGACGGTGAGGGGCGTGCGCAGCTCGTGCGAGGCGTTCTGAACGAACTCCGTTTGCTTTTCCCATGCATCGGCTATGGGCCGCAGCGTTTTGCGCGACAGCGCGTAGCTGGCGCCCGCGCAAACCAGAAGCGCTATCGATAAGCCGACGATCAAGGTAAACCTGAATTGCTCCAGGATGGCTATCTCCGAATCCACGTTTACGATGGTTTGCAGGTACGCAATCCCGTCCGCGGCGGGCTCCACGCGATAGTTCGCCGCGCGATAATGATGCCCGTTTTTCTCCATGAGGTACGCCGTGTCCAAAACGCTGGGATCGAACGGCAGGGTCTCGAAGAAATTGGGATACGTGGAGTAGATGCCGAACGTATCCATCACGGTTCCGTCGCTTGCGCGCGCAAGTAGGACGGTCTGAGGATTCTCTTCCAGGCTTTCTTCGACTATCTGGCTTTGGGGCGTCTCGCTGGCAACTTCGCCTTGCGCCGGCGGAACCTCGGCCTCTTCTTGCGCCGGGCTTTCGTCGTTCGCGTCGGTTTTCACTTCGGTGCCCGTTGCCAAAGATTGGTCTTCTCCAACGCCGACCATGAGTATTTGCTGGTCGACGGCTCTGAAGATGTTGGCGTTGACCGTTTGGTACACGAATGCGCCTAGCGCGGCGAATATCAACCCGAACACAACAAAGAACAGGGCTGCGTAGCGAATGGACACCCGCTTCATGCGCGCGCTCTCACGCATGGTCGTCCTCGTCCGTTAACAAGTAGCCTACGCCTCGAATGGTTTTCAGGTACGCATCGTATCCGAAAGGCTTGAGCTGCTTGCGGATGGCGCTCACGTATACTTCCACAACGTTTGACGATGTGTCGGAAAGAAAGCCCCATACCTTGTCGAACAGCTGCGACTTCGATATGAGCTGCCCCTGGCGACTGACCAGGTACTCAAGGGCGTCGAACTGCTTGCCCTTCAACTCGATAGGGCAGCCTTCGATTGATGCGGTTCGGTTCGTCGGCGAAATGATCAGCTGCTTGAAACTGAGGTCAGCCGATCCGTACAGTCCCATGGTTCGTCGAAGAATGGCCTCGATGCGCAGCAGCAGCTCGTCTTTGTCGAACGGTTTCACCAGGTAGTCGTCAGCTCCCGTCCTGAATCCGCGCGCCTTGTCGGCAATGGTCCCCTTGGCAGTAAGGATGAGCACCGGCGTGAACACCTCGTTCTTGCGCAGCTTTTCCAAAACTGAGTAGCCGTCCATTTCGGGGAGCATGAGGTCAAGCACGACCAGGTCGTAAATGCCTTCTTTAGCAAAGAAGTAGCCTTCCGCCCCGTCGAATGCCTGATCCACGTCGTAGGTCGAGGAAAGGCATCGCTTGATGGCGTTCGATAGGTTGCGATCGTCTTCGACGATAAGAATCTTCATGGTTCACCCACCTTCAGTTGCGCCCATTCTATCATCGCATCCTTAAACGATCCTGAAGCGGGAGGTGGAGATATCTCCACAGATGAGAGCACGCTTTTTAAGGGTTTTTTAAGGGGCCTTTCGATAGTATGCGCAGCGTGAAGTTGACGGATGCGAAAGAAAGGCATTCCCATGAACGATTCCAAGACTAGCAACGCATACAAGATTCTTGTCGTCATGCTTTCGGTGGCGATTCTGGTAACCGGCGGCCTGCTGCTGGCGAAAACCATGAACAAGGACACGTCGATGACGGCGGTCCCCGTTGGTTCCGCCTCGCTTGGAGGCGGCGATCAAAACGCTTTCACGACCGACGAGGCGTAACCACGGGCTTGGCGGGCGTGGGCCTGCATGATGAACAACGATAGGAGATAGCATGGTAAGGAACGTCGTCAAAGTGGTCGTGGTGGTGGTGCTGTGCGCCGCGCTGGGCGGCCTTGGGTATCTGCTGTACCAGCAGACCAATTCCGCTGCCGTCCCCGAAGGCGAAATGATGCCCACCGGCACGGTTGCCAAGGGCACGGTGGTGAAGCAGGTGAAGGGCACGGGCGAAGTGAAGGCCGCTCAGGTCGAGAAGCTGAAAATGCCCAAATGGCGCTACTTCAAAGACTCCGAGGTGCCGCTGAACAAGGTGATTCCGGCGGGCACCGTGCTGGCGAACTTCACGTACGGGGATCCGTTGGTGGCTCCGTACGACTTGGTTGTTCTGTCCAAGAGCCTTCCGAAGGCCAAGGAAGAAGTAACCGAGGAGCATTACATCGAAGTGGCGCGCGTCAACGCCATGCATGTTGAGTTCGACGTCCACGAAAGCGATCTTTCCACCCTTTCCGAGGGGCAGGCTGCCCAGGTTGTGCTCGGCTCCAACGAAGGTAAGACGTTCGAGGGCAAGGTAGTGAACATCAACCAGGTGGGCACGTACAACTCCACCGGATCGAAGTACAAAGTGACCATCGAGATCCCCAACGACGGCAGCATTCTGATTGGCATGACGGCGAACGTGCGCATCAACGTGGGCGAAGCTGCCGATGTCCTGACGGCGCCGGTGAGCGCTATCGTGGATGCGGGCGGCGGAAAGACCACGGTGCTCGTGCAGCGCGAGGGCGGCATGATGGAGCCTGTCGAGGTTGAGACCGGCTTGTCGGACGGCAAAATTGTCGAGATCAAGAGCGGCCTTAACGAAGGGGACGCGGTCGTCCTGAACGAAGCGGGAGCGGGCGGCGGTGAAATGCCCGGTGAAGAAGGCGCCGGCGCAATGATGCTTCCGGCTGCGGGTTAGGCGCTCTCATGATTTCCATGACCCATCTTACAAAAACCTACCGCATGGGAGACGACGAGGTGCGCGCGCTCGACAACGTGAGTTTCCAGGTGAAGCGCGGGGAGTTCGTTGCCATCGTGGGGCCGTCGGGTTCGGGCAAGTCCACGCTCATGAATATGATCGGGCTTCTGGATTCGCCTGATTCGGGCACGTACTTGCTTGACGGCGAAGACGTTTCCCGTATGTCGGACGATCGGCTTGCCGGCGTGAGGAACCGAAAGATCGGCTTCGTATTCCAGCACTTCAACCTGCTGGGGAACATGAATGCGCGAGAGAACGTGCGTCTGCCGTTGCTGTACCGGGGCATGCGCGTGGCGGAGGCCGACCGTTTGGCGAATTGCATGCTGGAGAAGGTTGGGCTTGCCGGGCGCGAGAAACATCGGCCAACCCAGCTGTCCGGCGGCCAGCAGCAGCGCGTCGCCATTGCGCGCGCTCTTGCGGGCACGCCCGAAATCTTGTTGGCGGACGAGCCTACTGGCGCGCTTGATTCGCGCACGAGCGTCGAGATCATGGACATGCTCAAGGAACTGAATGCTCAAGGGCAAACCGTGGTGCTGATCACGCACAACCCCGAGCTTGCCCTGGAGGCGAACCGCACTGTGACCATAGCCGACGGCGTGCTGTACGAGGAGGTGAAAGCCGTATGAAATGGGTGCAGATAGCGAAAGAGGCGTTGGGCAACGTTGCGCGCAACAGGCTTCGCACGGCGCTCACCATGCTTGGGCTGATCATCGGCATTTCCTCGGTGATCGTTCTCGTGGGCATGAGCGACGGCTCGAACCGCCAGGTTTCCGAGCGGATGAAGGCGCTCGGAGGCGATGTCATCTCGGCGCTTTTGTTCGAGGCGTCCCTTGATTACAACGACCTGTCGTCCATATCCGAGCTTTCGAACGTTGCGAAGGTGGCTCCTGCAAAAAACGTGAACGCTTCGGTGAGCGTTGGCGCGAAGCATTCGAGCCGCGCGACGGTGGAGGGGTCTGACGAGCAGTATCTGGCTGCCCGGAACCTGGAACTGGCCGCGGGCCGCAATCTTTCCTCGGTGGATCGCGCCAACAAGTCGAACGTTACCGTGCTGGGCGGTTCGGTTGCTCGCGATCTGTTCGGCACCACCGACGTGGTGGGCCGTACGGTCAAGATCGGCGGCAACGAGTTCACCGTGGTGGGCGTTCTCAAAGAGCAGGGCGCGTCCATGGGCCTCAGCACGGGAAGCGTGGTGATTGTCCCGATTCCCGCCGCGTACGCTTTGGGCGCCGACGGCAAGATCGATTCGGTGTATGTTCGCGCAACGGACGAAAACAGCGTTCAGCAGGTAAAACAGGCGGTGTCGAGCTATCTGAGGGTCGACAAGAACATCTCGCCGTTCAATTTCGTCGTGAACACTCAAGACGAAATGCTGAACGCGGGCGGCTCCATCAACAAGACCATGACGGTCCTTCTTGCCGGGGTTGCCAGCATATCGCTGCTGGTTGCGGGCATCGGCGTTATGAACGTCATGCTGGTTTCGGTTGCGGAGCGCATCCGCGAGGTGGGCATCAAGAAGGCTCTTGGCGCTCGCTGCGGCGACATCATGTTCCAATTCTTGGTGGAAGCCCTGCTCATAAGCTTGTTGGGCGGTACGCTCGGCATCGCGTTCGGCGTGGGCTTCTGCAAGCTGGCCGAGTTTGTCGGCATGGCCTGCGTGGTTTCCCCGTCCATTGTGGGCATCGCGTTCGGCGCAAGCACGTTTATCGGCCTGGTTTTCGGTATTTTCCCCGCGTACCGGGCTTCGAAGCTGCGGCCTATCGAAGCTTTGCGGCAAGAGTAGCAAGCGGGCGCCCGGATTCCTCCCCCGGGCGCCTTGCTTGGCGCTTAGCGAAGGCGCGCGTGGTCCGCGTCGCTGCGCAGACCGATGGGCGAACGCTTTTTCCTGTCGGCTGGCTTTTGCGTGGTGAGCAGTTCTTCGGGGGTTGTTTCGAGCGCGTCGGCTATCTTCACAATGACGGAGAGCCGAGGATCGGCAAGCCCGCTTTCTATCTTGTTGAGAAACGGGCGTCCTATGCCCAGCATGAGGGAGAACGTGTGCTTGTTTATCTTGGCTTCAAGGCGCAGACGCTTGACGTTTTCGGCCAGAACATACGAGAGCCTTCCTTCGTCAAACTCCTGATGAGAAGGGTTATTATGTCCCAAGCCTGAATGCATGAAGAACAGGCTACTGCCAGCCAAGGGAAACGGCGTAACCGCCAGAATACGTTTCTGCACTAATTCGGAAAATGTGCGCTTTGTACCCAGCGCATGCCTATTTTATGGTTGTAATCGATCGATGCTACAATATATGCCATACGCGTCGAATCTGCGGATGCCGGTATATGGACGGTTTGCGAATCGTTTGGGCATCGGGGGGTTCGGGTAGGTTTTGAAGACTGAGGCCCTGGCAGCCGATGCCTTTCGCCGACGGGGAGACGGTGCATGGCTCGTTCTGTACCGCGCTCCGTTCGCGCGAAGGGTCGTTGAGGAGAATATATGGCGCCAAAAAACTCTCGCACCAGCCGTCCCGCGGCCCGTTCGTCTCGCGCTCCCCAATCGGCGCGCGCCGTTCGTTCGGCGAAGGCTGCGCAATCGGGGCGGATTGCTTCTCGGGCTCAAGCGGGCTCGTTTTCCCAGGGCGGTGCGGGCGAGCCCTCTTCGTACGCCGGCTATCGATCGGCTTACACGCCGGGCAGCCAAGGATCGGGCGCGAACGGTGCCTACGGCCGACAAACTGCGGTAAGCCAGTACTCCCGCAACAACGCGTCTTATTCGACCGCATCTTCTCGCAAGTCGAATCGTGGCAAGAAGATTGCGGTTGGCGTGCTCGCGGCGTTGCTGGTGGCTGTTGTGGGCGGAGGAACGGCGTTTGCTTTCTGGATGGACGGCGTCAACAGGCAGCTCAACCAGGGCACCAAGTCCGAATCCGAGCTGAGCGCCATCAGCGATGCGCTGAAGCCGGTCTCCAATCCGGCGTTTACCGAGCCGTTCTACATGATGCTCATCGGCTCCGACCGTCTTGACGACGACCCCTCTGCCGGCGCGCGTTCCGATACCAACATCGTTGTGCGCGTCGATCCCGCCAAAAACCAGGCGACCATGGTGTCCATTCCTCGTGACACGAAAATCGAAATCGACGGATACGGCACGAACAAGTTCAATGCCGCGTACAACTACAGCGGCGCGGCTGGTGCCATCAAAGAGGCCAGCAAGCTTTTGAACGTGGATATTTCCCACTATGCCGAGGTCAACTTCGAAGAGCTGAAAGGCCTGGTCGATGCCGTGGGCGGCGTGGACATCGTGGTGGACGAGCGGGTTGACGACCCCGACGCCGACGGAACGTCCGCGCATCCGGAATGGCCGCGCGTCATCATCGAAGAGGGCGAGCAGCATCTTGACGGCAACCAGGCGCTCGTGTTCGCGCGCAGCCGTGCGTACGTCGACGGCGACTTCACGCGTACGGCCAACCAGCGCAAGCTGATCATGGCGATCGTCAACAAGGTGCTCGCTTTGCCCGTTACGGAGCTTCCGGGCGTTATTCAAAGCGCTGCGCAAAGCGTGACCACCGACTTGTCCGTGAACGACATCATTTCGCTGGCGCAGCAGTTCCGCGATGATGGCGAGCTGACCATCTACTCGGCCATGCTGCCTTCGTACACCCAGTACATCAACGAGGTGTCTTACGTTATCAACGACGCCGAAAAGACTAAAGAGATGATGAAGGTTGTCGACGAAGGCGGCGACCCCAGTGGAATTACGTCTGCTGGCGGCCCCTCCGTTTCGTCGAGTACGTCCAATTCGGGCGGCAGTTCGGGATACGTGGATAACTCCCTATATTACGGAGGGTCCTCCTCAGGCTCGACGAGCAATCAAGCGCCGGCTGCGGGAGGCACGGGCGCGACGGGCTCCGGCACCGGATCGGGGGGAGGCACGGGCGGCGCGGGTTCTTCCGGCGCGGTTGGCGCCGGGGGCTCTGCGGGCACCGGCTCGGGCGATGCGAACGCTCCTGGTGGAGGCGGAGCTTCGGGCTCTGCAGGCGGTTTGGCTGCCTAGCGTGCCTTGTGCGCGGTTTGCGGGGCATTTTGTCCGATGGGGTGTATAATCGCTACAACCTTGCCCCTTCTGGACAGTCGTGAGATGTTGGTGTCGTGAACATGCGGTGGAAATATAAGGGTGTCATGCGGCGACTCGTCGGATGGGATTCGCCGTATTTTTCGCGTACTCTTATTGCGCTCGGCTTGTCTGTAGCGATAGTCGGAGTGGTCATATTCGGCATTTTCAACTCGTTTTCCCGCTTTCTGAATGCCGAATTCGTCGTGATGACAACCGAGAGCATGAGCGACTATACGCTTGCTCAGAAAGTGGAGGTTGAATCTTCCATCCACGAAACGCGCGGCGTTCTTTCGTCTATGCGTGCGCTTGCCGAATCCATCGATCTTGAATCTCAGGGTGAGATGTACGCGACGTACTTGCAGTCGTGGAACGAGAAGGGGCTGTTTCGGGTTGTTTACTCTTCCATAGAGGAATTGGAAGCAGGCTTGGAAGTCAACGTTCTTTGGAAGGACGAGCAGATCGACATTCTCACTCGACTGAAAGCAGGCCAGTCGGTGGTTTCCGAGGTGCGCAAATCCGAGCGCTACGACGGCTACTATTATAGTGTTGCAGAGCCTGTGGTGAAGGATGACCGCGTGGTTGCCGTGCTGAGAAGCGTGGTCGATGCTTCCACGTTGCTGCAAACAAGCCAGGAGGACACCCAGGTTACGTTGATATCCTCGCTGCTGGTTAAAAAAGACGGATCCATCATTCCCGTGCGCCAAAATACGGAAGGATTGGCCGGGGTCAATCTGTTCGAGCTGCTGGAAGAGCGCGGGTGCTCGCTGCAGGCCGTGGATCAGGTGCGCTCGGGCATTCAAAAAGACAACGAAGTGATAACCACCGTGATCGGCTCCGATGGCGGCTCGACCGTGTTTATGACGATAGCGCCGTTAGGGATCAACGATTGGAACATCGTCAACTTTACCGAAGAGAGCGATCTTGCTCGGCATGCCGAGCATATCCTGGAGGGGACGGTAACAACGGGCGCCTCGCTGGTTGGCGTTGGCGTTGCTGCGTGCGTGATCATGGTTTTTGCGGTGGGCGGCATTCGTCGTCGAGCGCGTCGCGATGCGGAGCGCTATACGGTGCTCGCCGAGTTCTCCGATACCGTACTGCTTGAATATTCGTACGCGACCGACGTTCTTGAGCTGACGCCGAACGCGCGCGAGGTGTTTCGGTTGGAGGAGCTGTCGGCTCAGTCCTATCTTGAGCGCGGACGGTCTTTGATCGACGTGTGCGAAGATGACTACGACGCTCTAGTTGAAGCGCTTGAAAACCCGCATCCAAGCGAAACGCGCGTGGTGCTGTGCCGCGTTCGGTCGATTTCGGACGAGTATCGCTGGTTCAGCTTCACGTTCCGCTATTTGTACGAGGGGTCGCAGCCGTATCGCGCGGTCGTGAAGATTGTCGATGTCGACGACCAGCGGAAAAAGGAAGAGCGACTCGAACATCGGCTGAGGCTTGACGGGCTGACCGGCGTGCTAAACAAACTTGTCGTTCAGGAGCGCATAGAGGCTATGCTCAACGCAGGTGATCCCGGCATCCTGTTCGTGATCGATGTGGACGATTTCAAGCTGGTGAATGATTCGTACGGTCATTTGGCGGGCGACCGCGCACTTGCGACTATCGCTCGGGTACTTCGCGAGGTCTTCGATCGGCGCGGGGTTGTCGGTCGAGTGGGCGGGGACGAGTTCGCGGCGTTCGTTTTGTCGGACGACGGGCTTTCCGATGCTCGGGAAATTCAGGCCACTTTGCGCGCGCAAGCGAAGGCGGTCTCCCTTGAGATGGGATTCGACTTGGGAATGAGCGTTGGCACGGCGTTTTTCCCGCAGGACGGCAAAACCTACCAAGAGCTTTTCGATGCTGCCGACAGCGCAATGTACGAAGAAAAGCGAGACAAAGACTCCCTGTAGATGAGCGAGGGCGGTGCAGGGCGGGAGGGGTTAAGCCTTGCTTCCGTCGATGTCAAAAGAAAAAGAAGGGGCCGAGGCCCCTTCTTTGCTGCGGTGCGCTATGCGGTGGCGTAACCGTCGGGATTCGTGGACTGCCAACGCCAGCTGTCGGCGCACATGCGGTCCAGATCGTACTGCGCGACCCATCCCAGCTCTTCGCGCGCCTTGTCGCAAGCTGCGTAGTTCACCGCTACGTCGCCTGCACGGCGCGGCTTGATTTCGTACGGCAGCTTCTTGCCGCACGCACGCTCGAATGCGTGCACGACGTCGAGCACGCTCGACCCGGTGCCGGTGCCCAGATTGAAGATGCCCACGCCGCGGCGCGTTCCGTCCTCTGCCGGCGTTCCGGCCAGCGTTCCCGCGGTGCTCGCCTTGCCGGTGCCCACTTTGCCGCCCATCCAATCGAGCGCTGCCACGTGCCCGCGTGCCAGGTCGACTACGTGGATGTAATCGCGCACGCCCGTGCCGTCGTGCGTGGGGTAGTCGTCGCCGAACACGCCGACGCATTCCAGCTTGCCGACGGCAACTTGCGCAACGTACGGCAGCAGGTTGTTCGGGATGCCCTTCGGGTCTTCGCCGATCAGGCCGCTCTCGTGCGCACCGATGGGGTTGAAGTAGCGAAGCAGCACGACGTTCCATTCGTTGTCGCCTACGTACAGGTCGGTCAGCACCTGCTCGAGCATGCTTTTCGTCCAGCCGTAGGGGTTGGTCGCGTCGTGTTTCGGGCAATCTTCGGTGATGGGAATGAACTCCGGCTCGCCGTACACGGTGGCGCTCGACGAGAATACGATGTTCTTCACGCCATGGTCGCGCGCGACCTCGCACAGGGCCAGCGTGCCTGCGAAGTTGTTCCAGTAGTATTCGAGCGGCTTTTGCACGCTTTCGCCTACGGCCTTGAATCCGGCAAAGTGGATGATGGCGTCTATCTCGTTTTCCTCGAAGATGGCGGCTAAGGCGCTGCGGTCCAGGATGTTTGCTTCGTAGAATGCCAAGCGATCGTCGTCGGCGGCAAGTCCGGTGATGCTGCGAACGCGGTCGACCGCGACGGCGTTCGAATTGCTCAGGTCGTCGACGATGACCACGCGGTATCCTTGATTCAGCAGCTCCACGCACGTATGGCTACCGATGAACCCGGCGCCTCCCGTGACGAGCACGCAAGTTTCCTCGTGGCTCTTGGCAAGGTTCCTGTTCGCCATGGCTGTCTCCTCTCCCGTGGATGAGCGCGTGCGCATCCGTTCAGTTCGTCTTTCGTGCGAGGCGTTGCTTTCTCGCATGTTCATAATACCAGCTTGCGGGCGTGTTTTTCCTCGAACCCGCCAAAGCAACATGCCCTTGTTGTGCCGCTGCCGTGCTGGCGGCGGCCATCGCTGGCGCTGTGCGGGCCCTTGTTTGCCTGCAAAACGTGCCCTTGCTTGATGAAGAACGGTCCTTGTTCGGCAATATTATCCTTGACAAAGGATAATATTGCCGTTAAAGTACTACGTGATGAAACGACCAACTTCTCCGGTTTCCTCGTTTCACTCGTCCAAGCGCAGACCGCCTCCCCCGCGGTCTGCGCTTGCGTTTGGGCCGGGGCGGCTGGCCGGCCAAATCCCGCCGCCGCGAAGCAGTTCCTCGAAGCAGCAGCGCCTTCTCATCCGCCTCTTTTGCGTTGGCTTGGTCCGATCGATGCCGATTTGTCTATAATGAACAGCAGTATGCCTTGCACGTGGCCGGGCGCTTTGCGCTTCGGCACCCATAAGGAAAGGAAGTTTCGTGGCAGACATTCACTTCGGCACCGATGGATGGCGCGCTATCATCGGCGAAGACTTCACGAGCGATAACCTGGTGCGCGTCGTGGACGCGGCCGCTCGTATGTTCAAGGAAGACGCGGTGGCGGCCGGCCGACCGGCTGACGCGCCGGGCACGTTGATCGTCGGTCATGATTGCCGTCAGGATGCGCATGCCTACGCGCAGTTGGCGGCCGAGGTTGCTGCGACGCAGGGCTTTGCGGTCAAGCTGACGCAGGATTACTGCCCCACGCCCACGCTGTGCTGGTCCGTGGCGCAGGACGCCGACGCGGTGGGCGGCATCATGCTCACCAGCAGTCACAACCCGGCTGAATACCTGGGCGTCAAGTTGCGTATGGCCGACGGCGGCGCGGCGGGCAAGGACTTCACCGATCGCGTGGAGGCGGCGTTCGTCGACGAGCCTCTTGAAGCTCGCGGAACGTATGAGACGGTGGATCTCATGACGCCGTACCTGGCTACGCTGAAAGAGCGCGTTGACGTCGAGGCTATCCGCAGCGCCAACTTGCGCGTGGTGGTGGACCCGCTGTACGGAGCGGGTCGCCTGTACCTCGCGAATCTGCTGCGCGATCTGGGCGTTGAGGTGTGCGAGATCAACAATGCCGAGGATCCCACGTTCGACGGGCTGCACCCCGAGCCCATTCCGCCCTGGGTTGACCGCTGCTTGGCGAAGGTTCCCGAACTGGGCTACGATGCCGGCTTTATCAACGACGGCGATGCCGATCGTATCGGCGCGGTGGACGAGCACGGCAATTTTGTGAACCCGCACCGCATCATCACGCTGATTACGTCGCATCTGGCCGAGGACAAGGGCCTTTCCGGCCGCGTTGTGTCCACCATCACGGCGTCGGCCATGCTGGCTCGCCAGTGCAAGCGCTTGGGCCTGGAGCTGACCAGCACGCCCGTGGGCTTCAAGTGGATTTACGCCGAGATGGAGAAGGGCGACGTCATGCTGGGCGGCGAGGAGTCCGGCGGCATCGGCATTCCCGGCCACGTCATGGAGCGCGACGGCCTGCTCATGGCGTTGCTGCTGTGCGAAACTATGGCGCAGCGCGGCATGAGCCTGGGCCAGCTGGTGGACGACATGTTCCAGAAGGTGGGCAAGCTGGAGTTCGAGCGCCAGGGTCTTACCATCACCGACGAGCAGATGGCGAATTTCCGCGCGAACATCGTGCCGAGCTACGCACCCGAAAACGTGTGCGGGAAAAAGGTCGTCGACGTCGATCGTCGCGACGGCGTGAAGTTTTACCTGGAAGGCGATGCATGGGTGATGATGCGCCCCTCCGGCACCGAGCCGCTCGTGCGCATTTACGCCGAAGCCGAAACCGTGGACGAGGTGCGCGATCTTCTTGCTGCTGCTGCGGAAGTGGTGACGGCTTAATTTTCGAGGACGCGTTTCGCGTTGCAAGGAGGGCCGGCTTCGGCCGGCTCTCCCGATGGGAAGCGGGACCGGTAAGACGAGATAGGGCGGAGGGGCAAGGTCGGTGACGTAGCCCCTCCGCCTCGCTCGGCTTTACCGGTCCCGCCCTTTTGCGTCGCCCCGTTTGGGAAGCTTCTTGAGCAGGGCCCAGGCCACTTGTTTTTCTTGGCCGTCGTCGAGCATGCGGGAAAACGACCGGAACGCCACGCAGGTGCGTCCGAAAACGCGGCTCGCTTTTCCCGGAACGGCTTTGCATCGGTACGTCTCGCAAAGCGCCTTAAGAGCGGCCTCGTCGGTTGCGACAAGGCAGAGCGGGTCCACGCCTTCGATCAGCAAAAACAGCGCTTGGCTGTCAAGGGGCGTTCCCTCGGGGGCTAACGTTGCGAACAGGCAGGCATCGCGCCCGTACCCGAGGGCTGCGGCGGAGCTGTTCAGCGCATTGCGACTGCGCTCGTCAAGCTGTTGCGTGCTCAGCACGCACACGAGCCCCGAGCGCGCGCCGCTCAGGTGGGCTCCGAACAGCTCCCACGCTTCATCCAATGCGACCTCGTACATGTTACCGTTTGCAGATTTTTTCACACTGTCCCTTGCGGTCCATTCTGGTTCGCCGTATAACAATCATGATAGCAAGAAACGGGCAGCTTGCGCCGCGCTTCCTGCAAGGGGCGGTTGCCGTACGATAAAGGAGGCTCGCTATGTGCACGAACGGTATCAACACGGGTCAGTTCGAGCAGATGATCGACCAGATCGACGACCATATTAAGCTGGAGCGCCGTTGGGCGCACTCCCTTGGGCATACGGCGGGCGATGCCGGCTACGCTACTGTCAGCGAGAAGCTGCATGCGGCGCAGGCGCTGCTCGACGATGTGCGCGCGTTGCTCGACGAGGCCAAGGACGCCCTTGAGGACGACGCCGAGTCGGCGGGCGGCGTTACCGTCAGCCTGGTGTAAGCGGAGCATCCATGGGCAATGATCTCATGCGGTTCTCGGTTGCAATGCCCGAGGATTTGCTTGTTCGATTCGACCAGCTGGTAGCGCGTCGCGGCCTGGCGAAGAACCGCAGCGAAGTCGTGCGCGACTTGGTGCGGGATGCGCTGGTGGAAGACGAATGCTCCACGCCCGGCGTTGAGGTGGTGGGCACGATCACCATCGTGTTCGATCACCATGCAAGCGATTTGCAAGAGAAGCTGCACGCCATCCAGCACGAGTATTTTCAGGAAATCGTTTCCTCGATGCACGTCCATCTGGATGCGCACAATTGCCTGGAGGTCATCGTGGTGCGCGGTGAAACAGGCTTGGTGCAGGATATCGCGAACCTTATTCTGGGCACGAAGGGCGTGCAGAACGGTCGTCTGGTCGTAACTACGACCGGGCAGTATATGTAGGGAGCAGTATGGACACGACGGTCATGTTGGGCCACGGCAGTGGCGGTACCATGATGAAACGCATCATAGACGAAGTTTTCTTCGCGGCGTACGCCGGAGACGAGCTGTTGCGCGGTGACGATGCGGCGGTGCTGCCCGCCCCTGCTCCGGGCGAGCGCTTGGCGTTTTCGACCGACAGCTTCGTGGTTACTCCGCATTTTTTCCCCGGCGGCGATATCGGTCGTTTGGCCGTGTGCGGCACGGTGAACGATGTGGCTACAAGCGGCGCAACGCCACGCTATCTGAGCTGCGGATTCGTGCTGGAAGAGGGATTTCCCATCGAGGATTTGAAGCGCATTTGCGCATCGATGGCCGAATGCGCTCGCGAAGCGGGCGTTGCGCTGGTCACCGGCGACACGAAGGTGGTCAACCGCGGTCATGGCGATGGGGTGTACATCAACACCTCGGGCGTGGGCACGCTTCCCGAAGGCATCGACCTGGGCGGGTCGCGGTGCCAGCCTGGCGATAAAGTGCTGGTCACGGGAACCTTGGGCGATCACGGCATCACCATCATGAGCTGTCGCGAATCTCTTTCGTTCTCGGCCGACCTGAAAAGCGACGCCGCGCCCCTCAACCATTTGATCGCCGACGTGCTTGCGGCGGCTCCTTCTACGCGCTGCTTCCGCGACCCTACGCGCGGCGGTTTGGCGTCTACGCTGAACGAGCTTGCGGCGCAGTCGGGGACCGACATCACGATCGAAGAGGATGCCGTTCCCGTAAAGCCTGCCGTACAGGGCGCGTGCGACATGCTGGGTTACGACGTGCTTCAGGTGGCGAACGAGGGCAAAATGGTGTGCGTGGTAGCCGCCGATCAGGCCGAAGCCGCGTTGGCTGCCATGCGTGCGAACCGCTACGGTGCCGACGCCGCCATGATCGGAGAGGTTACCGCTGCGCAGCCGGAACGCGGCTCCAAGGTGTTCTTGCGCACGGCTTTCGGCGGCACGCGCATCCTCGACATGCTGGTGGGGGAACAACTGCCCAGAATTTGCTAGATATTCGAAGCCGTTCTTGTTGAAGCGGGACTTGAAAGCGCCGCGCGGTTGTCGATGGTAAATCGACGGCGCTTTTCGCGCCGCACCCTGAGAATTTCACCATTTTTTCTTGCAATCGGCGGGAATAATGGTATCTTGCGGGCATGAAGTTTTGGGGAAGCCCTCCGGCCTTGGCGCTGGGTTGCTTTAAAGACGAGAAGGAGTGTTATCATGGCTCACCCGGTTATCGAAGCCGATGAGTGCATCGGCTGCGGCATCTGCGTCGATGCGTGCCCGCAGGAAGTGCTCGAAGTCGTTGGCGGCGTCGCTGAGGTCGTGAACGAGGACGCCTGCATCGCATGCGGCGATTGCGTTGAAGAGTGCCCCATGGGCGCCATTCCCGAGGTTGTCGAAGAGTAACTTCCTCACTCGGACTGCTCGCTTGAGCGAATTTGAAGCTCCCGTCTCCTTCGCAGGAGGCGGGAGCTTTTTTGCGTTCGGAGCTAGCCGCGCAACGCTTTCGGTCGGCGGGCCTTCATCCGGTTGTCCCGGCGCTTCTGGCCGCCGGTGCTGCCGCCGCTTCGCGCCCGGCTTTTCATTCTTGCGCGGGCTGCGCCGTTGCTTCGCGGGCTGGTCCGCGGTCTTGTGAACTTGTCGGAAGCGTCGGCCTTGCAACAGGTGCGTGCATGCTGCGTAACAAGTGCCGAATTGCCCCTGAAGGAGTTGCTGCGGTGTCTATAGTTGGCGTGTTGAAATAACTTGTGTGACAAATTGGTAACTAACTTGACAACCAAAGACTTAGATTATATATTCCAAAACATCGAAAGCGGATTGAGCGTCGAGGCAGCACCTTTTGCTTGGTCCTTGCTGACGACCGCGCGCTCCCGAGCGCGCATTGCATGCGAATACAACAACTGCTGACACGTGAACATTGGTTACAAACTCCAACAGAGAGGAAGCATGATAATGGGTAAGATTCTAGGCATCGACTTGGGCACCACGAACTCCGCCATGGCCGTGATGGAGGGTTCCGAGCCCGAAATCCTCGTCAACGCCGAGGGCGACCGCACCACGCCGTCCGTCGAAGGCTTCCGCAAGGACGGCGAGCGCGTGGTGGGCAAGGCCGCGAAGAACCAGGCCGTCACCAATCCCGAGAACACGGTTGCATCCGTGAAGCGCTTCATCGGCCGTTCCTTCAACGAGACGGGCGAAGAGCAGAAGACCGTCAGCTACAAGGTCCAGAAGGGCAAGGACGGTCGTGCGGTCGTCGACATCGACGGCAAGGACTACACGCCGGAGGAAATCTCCGCCATGGTTCTGCAGAAGCTCAAGAACGACGCCGAGAAGCAGCTGGGCGGCCCGGTGACCCAGGCGGTCATCACGGTTCCCGCGTACTTCAACGACGCTCAGCGCCAGGCCACCAAGGATGCCGGCAAGATCGCGGGCCTCGAAGTGCTTCGCATCATCAACGAGCCGACGGCCGCTGCGCTGGCCTACGGCCTTGACAAGACCAACAAGGACGAGAAGATCCTCGTCTTCGACCTGGGCGGCGGCACGTTCGACGTGTCCATTCTCGAGCTGGGCGACGGCGTATTCGAGGTTGCGGCTACCGCAGGCGACAACCACCTGGGCGGCGACGACTGGGACCAGCGCGTCATCGACTGGATGGCTGATAAGTTCAAGGCTGAAAACGGCATTGACCTGCGTGCCGACAAGATGGCTCTGCAGCGTCTGAAGGAAGCCGCCGAGAAGGCGAAGATGGAACTGTCCTCCACCACGCAGGCCAACATCAACCTGCCCTTCATCACGGCTGACGCGTCCGGCCCGAAGCACCTGGACTACACGCTGACCCGCGCTGAGTTCGAGCGAATCACGAAGGACCTGCTGGATCGCGTTCGCACCCCTGTCGAGCGCGCGCTCAAGGACGCGGGCCTCAAGTCCGGCGACCTTGACGAGGTCATTCTGGTGGGCGGCTCCACCCGTATGCCCGCCGTGCAGGACATCGTGAAGAAGCTCACCGGCAAGGACCCGAACATGTCCGTGAACCCGGACGAGGTCGTGGCCATGGGCGCTGCCGTCCAGGGCGGCGTGCTGGCTGGCGACGTCGAGGGCATCCTGCTGCTGGACGTGACCCCGCTTTCGCTGGGCGTCGAGACCATGGGTGGCGTGATGACCAAGATGATCGACCGCAACACCACCATCCCGACCCGCAAGACCGAGATCTACTCCACCGCGTCGGACAACCAGACGTCGGTCGAGGTCCACGTCCTGCAGGGCGAGCGTCAGATGGCGGGCGACAACAAGACGCTGGGCAAGTTCCAGCTGACCGGTATCCCCGCGGCTCGTCGCGGCGTGCCTCAGATCGAGGTTACGTTCGACATCGACGCCAACGGCATCGTGAACGTGTCGGCCAAGGACCTGGGCACCGGCAAGCAGCAGCAGATCACCATCTCCGGTTCCACCGCGCTGAACGACGACGAGGTCGAGCGCATGGTGAAGGATGCCGAGCAGCATGCTGAAGAGGACAGGAAGCGCAAGGAAGAAGTCGAGATCCGCAACAACGCCGACGCTTTGGTGAACGCTACCGAGCAGACGCTGGCCGAAGTGGGCGACAAGGCTCCGGCTGACGTGAAGGCTGCTGCCGAAGAGGCCATCGCCGAGGCGAAGACGGCTCTGGAGGGCTCCGATATGGATGCCATCAAGGCTGCGACCGAGAAGATGCAGCAGGCCGGGTACAAGCTGGCCGAGGTTGTGTACTCCACCGAGGGCGCCGCTGCCGGTGCCGGTGCGGCTGCCGCTGAAACGGCTCCCGCTGACGACACCATTGAAGCTGACTACGAGGTTGTCGAAGACGACGACACGAAGGAAGGGAAGTAATCGCCATGGCCCAGCCGAGCACACCCTCGCCGGCGCGCGCGGCGCAAGGCGAAGGCAAGCAGATCCCCATTGAAGACGTCCGCGCTGCTGCCGAGGAGTCTCAGCAGCAGGGACGCGATGCCAACGCGGGCGACGGCGCCCCCTCCTCTTCCGACGCCGTGGCCGATGCTGTCCCGGTCGATCCGCAAGGATCGGCCGAGGGCGGCGCCCCTGGAGCGGCTTCGGCCGAAGGCGCCGAGGCTGCTGCGGAAGCCCAGCCGACCAACGACGAGCTGGTCGCCCAGGCCCAGGCGGAAGCGCGCGAGTGGCAGGACAAGTTCATGCGCTTGCATGCCGAGTGGGATACGTACCGCCGTCGCACGACCGAGCAGCGCGAAGTCGAGAAGGCGCGCGCTACGGAGAAGCTTGTTTCCGGGCTGATTCCCGTCATCGACGACTTCGAGCGCACTATCGACTACGCAGCCAAGAACGGTGAAACAGGACTGTTCGACGGCGTGAAGGCGGTGCATGCGAAGTTCGTCGGCGTGTTGACGAAGGACGGCGTGCAGGTTATCGATCCGGCGGGCGAGGCGTTTGATGCGCTGGAAGCCCAGGCGGTTGCCACGGTCGATGACGCAAGCGTCCCCGACGAAACGGTGAGCGAAGTGTACCAAAAGGGTTACAAGATGGGATCAAAGGTCTTGAGACCCGCAATGGTGACCGTTACCACCGGCGGACCAAAACGCGAAAAGCCGCAGGAAGACGCGGAAAAGAAGTAAAGCAACGGCAAGCGGGCGACACCATACGGTAGCCCGCTTTTGCTTAATGATGAACAGGTAACAGCGAGGCTTCGGCGCGATGTCGTGGGCCTCCTCACATTGAAAGGAAGGTGGAGCGCATGTCGGCCACTCCCGACTATTACAAGACGCTGGGCGTTCCACGCACGGCGACGGCCGATGAGATAAAGAAGGCGTTCCGCAAGCTGGCACGAACGCACCATCCCGACGCCGGCGGCGACGAAGCGAAGTTCAAGGAGATCAACGAGGCGTACGAGGTTCTTTCCGACGACAAGAAGCGCAAGCTGTACGACCAGTACGGCACGGCAAACGAGAACCATATTCCCCAAGGCTGGGGCGGCGGTGCCGTGAACGTCGAAGACATCTTCGGCGGCGGCGCGGGTGGCTTCGGCAGCTGGGCCGATATTCTGGAGAGCATTCGCCACGGAGAAGGGGCCTTCGGTTCCGATTGGGACTTCAACGGCTCCGGTTTCGGCGGCGCCCGCCAGCCGCGCCCGCGCAAGGGCCAGGACATGAACGTGACGTTGAACGTGACGTTCGACGAGGCGTTTTCGGGTGCCGAGAAGCGCGTGACCGTGCGCGTTCCGGGCCGCGGCGAATCGGAAACCTTGACGGTGAAGATTCCGGCCGGCGCCGTCGACGGCGGTCGTCTGCGCTTCAAGGGCAAGGGCGGTCCGGGCGAAAACGGCGGCGCATCGGGCGACTTGCTGATCACCACCAAGATCGACGAGCATCCCTACTACAGCCGCAAGGGCGCCGACGTGCTCATGGACGTGCCGGTAAGCGTGGCCGAGGCGGCGCTGGGCGCGAGCGTGGTGGTTCCCACGCCTGACGGCACGAAGGTGCGCGTGAAGGTTCCCGCCGGCACGCAGGACGACACCGTTCTGACCGTGCGCGGCAAGGGCGCTCCCAAGGTGAAGGGCGAGGGCTCGGGCGATCTGAAAATTGCCGTCAAGGTGCTGGTTCCGAAGGAAATGAACGAAGGCCAGAAGAAGGCTATGGAAGATTACCTGGCTGCGACAACGGAAGACGTGAGGAGCTGGGCGCAATGAGCGAACGTACCGACCGCAACCGCCCGCTGTACATGATCAGCGTGGCCGCGCAGCTGGCTGGCGTGCATCCCCAGACCTTGCGTGCGTACGAGCAGAAGGGTCTCGTGTCTCCGCAGCGCACCAGCGGCAACACCCGCATGTACTCGCAAGCGGACATCGAACGCCTGGAGCTTATTAACGAGCTGACGGGCGAGGGCATCAACTTGGCAGGCGTCATCCGCATTCTGGATTTGCAGGGGCGCCTTGACGAGCGCGACAACGAACTTGACGACCTGCACAAACGCGTTCGCCGCTTGGCCGACCGCGTGCACGAGCTGGAAACGCGCGAGAGCGTCAGCGCCCTGGTGCGCGTTTCCGACCTGCCGCCCTCGTTTCGACAGCTACCCTAGCTAGACCTGCTTTTGCCATAGACGAAAGCGAAGGAGGAACGTATATGAACATGGGCAACTTGAACAAGCTGGCCCTCAGCGCGCAGGAGGCGCTTCAGCAGACGATCGTGATCGCTTCTGAAGCCGAGGCCTCCCAGGCGGAACCGATCCACATGCTGAAGGCATTGCTCGAATCGAAAGAAAACAATCTGTCCGCCATCATCAAGCGCATTGGCGCGGAGCCTTTCCAGCTGCTTGCCAACGTGGATGCCGAGATTCAGCGCATGCCGAAGGTCAGCTCCAACAACAACATGATGATGAGCGGCATTCCCGGTCCCGCTTTGCTGGGCGTGATCGACAATGCGGTGAAGGTGGCCGAAAAGCTGGGAGACAGCTACGCTACAAGCGAGCACCTGCTGATTGCCCTGTCTGAAGACAAGGGCGCGGCGGGCAAGGTTTTGAGCGTGGCGGGCGTAACGCGCAAGACCATCGAAGCCGCCTACGATGAGCTGCGCGGCGACACGCGCGTGACCGACCAGCAGAATAAAGTGCAGTTCGAGGCGTTGGAGCAGTACGGCCAGAACCTGACCCAGCAGGCGCGCGAAGGCAAGCTGGACCCGGTGATCGGCCGCGCCGAGGAAATCCGCCGCACTGTACAGGTGCTGAGCCGCCGTACGAAGAACAACCCCGTGCTCATCGGCGAGCCGGGAACGGGCAAAACGGCCATCGTCGAAGGTCTGGCGCAGCGCATCGTGGCAGGGGATGTCCCCTCCAGCTTGAAGGATCGCGACATCATCACGCTGGACCTGAGCGCGATGCTGGCCGGTGCCAAGTACCGCGGCGAGTTCGAGGATCGCTTGAAGGCCGTGCTGCGCGAAGTCAAGCAGAGTGAAGGCCGCATCATCCTGTTCATCGACGAGCTGCACACCATCGTGGGCGCCGGTTCCACGGGCGACAGTTCCATGGACGCGGGCAACATGCTGAAGCCCGCACTCGCCCGCGGCGAGCTGCACGCGATTGGCGCGACCACGCTTGACGAGTACCGCAAGTACATCGAGAAGGACGCCGCTTTGGAGCGTCGTTTCCAGCCAGTGCTGGTCAGCGAGCCTACGGTCGAGGACACCATCGCTATCCTGCGCGGCCTTAAGGAAAAGTACGAGATCCATCACGGCGTGCGCATCACCGATAGCGCCATCGTTGCCGCGGCCGAGCTTTCGAACCGCTATATCTCCGATCGATTCCTGCCTGACAAGGCCATCGACCTCATGGACGAGGCTGCCAGCCGCCTGCGCATCGAGATCGACTCCATGCCGGAAGAGGTCGACGCTGCCGAGCGCAAGCTCACGCAGATGCAGATCGAGGAGCAGGCGCTCATGAAGGAGAGCGACGAGGCTTCCCGCGAGCGTCTTGACGTGCTGCGTCGTGAAATCGCGTCGGCTCGTGAGGACTTGGACAAGCGCAAGGCCGAATGGCAGAACGAGAAGGACGCGATCGAGAGCGTGCAGAACCTCAAGCTGGAGCTGGAAGGCGCCCAGCTTGAAGAGGAGCGCGCCACGCGCGAGGGCGATCTAGTGAAGGCATCCGAAATTCGCTACGCGCGCATTCCCGCATTGCAGCAGCAGCTGCATGCCGCCGAGGAAGCGCTCAACGTCAAGCAGCAGGACGGGGCTATCCTGAAAGAGGAAGTCTCCGACGACGAGATTGCCGAAGTGGTGTCCACCTGGACCGGCATCCCCGTGCAGAAGATGATGCAGGGCGAAATGGCGAAGCTGGTCGACCTTGAGGATAAGCTGCACGAGCGCGTGGTGGGCCAGGACGAGGCCGTGTCCTCGGTTGCCGGCGCTATTCGACGCAACCGCGCGGGCCTGTCCGACCCGGATCGTCCCATCGGCAGCTTCCTGTTCCTGGGCCCGACGGGCGTGGGCAAGACGGAGCTGGCCAAGGCGCTGGCGGAATACCTGTTCGACAGCGAGAAGGCCATGGTGCGCATCGACATGTCCGAGTACATGGAGAAGTTCAGCGTGCAGCGCTTGATCGGCGCGCCTCCGGGATACGTGGGCTACGACGAAGGCGGCCAATTGACCGAGGCCGTGCGCCGCAAGCCGTACAGCGTCATTTTGCTGGACGAGATCGAAAAGGCCCACCCGGACGTGTTCAACATCTTGCTGCAGGTGCTCGATGACGGCCGCTTGACGGACGGGCAGGGCCGCGTGGTGTCGTTCAAGAACTCGATCATCATCATGACCAGCAACGTGGGGTCGCAGTTCATTCGCGAATTTGCCGAGCATGGCGACGAGAAGGCCATGAAGCAGGCCATCGACGGCGCGCTGCGCGCGACGTTTAGGCCCGAGTTCATCAACCGTATCGACGACGTGGTGGTGTTCAACGCGCTCAACATGACGAACATCGAGCCTATCGTCGATCTGCAGCTTGAGGAAGTGCGCGCGCGTTTGGCGGATCGTCGCATCACGCTCGATGTGACGCCTGCCGCGATGGAGCACTTGTCCATCGACGGTTACGATCCCATCTTCGGAGCGCGCCCGCTCAAGCGCCTCATCCAGCGCGAGATCGTGGACCGTATCGCGCAAAAGGTGGTCGAGGGCAATCTGCGCGACCGCAGCCACGTGCTGATCGGCATCGACCAGGACGGCAACTACGAATGCACGGTTGAAGATCCCCTGGACTTCGACAGCTTGACCTTGGATGCGACGCCTATCGACTAGCGTATCTTTTCATGCGAACGAGCGAAGGGTCCGGCATTGCCGGGCCCTTCGCGGTTGCAGGGCCGGTCGGGGCAGCGGGACGAAGGTTGGGAGCAGGGCGGCAAGGTGGGGGAGCGGGCGGATTTCCCGAATTGCTTTCGCTACGCTCACGTTACCTGTTTTCCGTGGTCAGAGTAGGGAAAAAGTCTTATACTGAAGGGGAAGCAGAGGCGGTGGGCTCAGGGCCTGCCGCGACCGAAAGGGGGCCGATTATGGCTGTGAACAACCTGCTTGTTGCGTTCGACGAATCCGAGGGCGGACGCCGCGCTCTGGATATGGCCGTCAGCTTGGCCGAAGTCAATCCCGCGGTGCATATCGACATCGCGTACGTCGTTCCCATCCCGTTGCTGGACGAGAGCCAGATGGCCAGCTTCAAAGAGATTCTCGACATGATGATTTCCGACGGGGAAGACTTGCTTGCCGAAGCGGTTGCGGACGTGCGCGAGGATGTGGCGGCTCGCATCGACTCCTTGTTGCTGACGGGCACGAACCCTGCCACCGAAATTCTCAAACTGGTCGATCAGCGCGAGTACGACCTGGTGGTTGTGGGAAATCGCGGTTTGAGCGGCCTTAAAGAGTACTTGGGCAGCGTGAGTCACAAAATACTGCACGGCTCCAAGATTCCGGTGCTGGTTGCAAAGTAAGCGCACGTCTTGCATGGATTCGCCAACGTGCGGACGGCTTGCCCCGTCCGCACGTTTTTTTGTGGCTCGTGCATGGCGGGTCGGCACTCGCCATGCGTCGGTGGCGTTGCGGCGCAATCCTGTGGTTCAGGATCATGGGCTCGGGCATTAGGTTCGCCTTGCAGGGCCGTGCGCTTCCCGCAGCTGGTCGTGCGGAACAGTTTGCCCATACCCGTCCACGTGTCTGCTTGAGCGGGACGCGCACGGCCCTGCAAGGCGAACCTGTAACCTTGGAATCTAGCTGCCGTTCGGTTGGGAACCTGCAACTGTTTCCCCGTGCCAGTCGATGATGCCTCCCATGTCGGTTACGTTTTTGTACCCCAGCGATACCAGCTTCTCGGCGGCCTGCCTGCTGCGCACTCCCGAGCGGCAATAGATCAGCAGCTCGGCATCCGGGTCCGTCAGCTCGGCGGGTTGCTGGTCGCCGATGGTCTCAACGGGAATGTTGATGGCACCGGGGATGTGTCGTTCGGCGTATTCCTTTGGTGTGCGCACGTCGACTACGGTGACGCCTCCTTGCTCGATCAAGCCTTGGGCCTCGATGGAATCTATGGTTCGATGCGCGTTGGATGATGCGTCGGATTCGCTCGTGCGCTCCATGCTTGTTCCTTCCTGGGTTGACGACGGGTTCGAGCAGGCGACAAGCGCCAGCAGCCCTGCTGTTGCAAGGACGGCAAGGCTCAGTGCCAGGCCGAGGCGTTTCGTTCGAAGGTTCACGGTCTTTGCTCCTTATCTGCCGGTACAGTATGTACGTGCAATAACTGTAACTTTAGCAAGTACAGATTGGGGAGTCAATAAAACAATAGCGAATGACTATGGAATTCATAGGTGCCGCATGCTTTCGTTTGCGGCGGCCGAGCGATTCCTATGCTTGAGCGGTTGTCGCGCGGGCGATCCCCGGCTGGCGCGGTGCTGGCGATGCGGCTTGCGGCTCGTCGTTGGCCTTAGCGCGCCGACGGACGTGCGCGCAGCTCCCAGAAGGCTACCGCGCTCGCCGCAGCTACGTTGAGCGAATCCACGCCATGGGCCATGGGGATGCGCACCGTGTAGTCGCAGCGTGCGATGGTGCTGCGGGAAAGGCCGTCGCCTTCCGTTCCCAGCACGATGGCCAGCTTTTCCTCGGTGGCAAGAGCGGGGTCGTCAAGCGATACGGAATCGTCGGAAAGAGCCATGGCGGCCGTTTTGAAGCCCAAACTGTGCAGCAGGGGGACGCCCTCTTCCGCCCAGGTGCTGTGGCCCGTTGCTCGGGCGGCGTCATCGTCTCCGATGCGGGTCCAAGGTACTTGGAACACGGTTCCCATAGAAACGCGCACGGCGCGCCGGTACAGCGGGTCGTAGCACGAGGGCGTGACCAGCACCGCATCTAAGTTCAGCGCTGCGGCGGAGCGGAAGATGGCTCCCACGTTGGTGTGGTTCGTAATGTCTTCGAGCACCGCGATGCGCCGAGCGTTGGCAACTACGTCGGCAACGCTGCGCGGCTTGGGGCGACGGAAGGCGGCCAGCGCGCCGCGGGTCAGCTCGAAGCCGGTGAGTTTCGCCAGCTCGTCGTGCGGTGCGACGAACACGGGCACCTCGGGGTGATCGAGGGCGATGCGATCGATGACGGGCTGCAAAGCGGGAACCCATTTCGCCTCCATGAGCATCGACAGCGGCTCCAAGCCGGCTTCGAGCGCTCGCTCGATGACCTTTCCCGACTCGGCGATGAATATGCCTTTCTCGGGTTCGAGCTTGCTGCGCAGCTGCGCTTCGGTCAGGCGCGCGTACGCGTCGAGCCGGGGGTCTTCGAGCACGTCGATCTCTAGCAGGGGCATGGGTACCTTCTTCCTTAAGCGTTGCGCTGCGCTGCGCGCGCGTTGGCTGCCGTGTCGCGAACGTCGGCCAAGCCGCGGTCGCAGAACTCCTCGCACGTCATGATGTGCGCCCCGATGTGGGCCATGTCCTGGATGTTGGCCGCTTGCACGGCGGGGGAGCGCGATGACGTGCAGTCCTCCACGACCACCACGTTGTAGTCGAGCGACAGCGCGTCGTAGCAGCTGGTCCGGATGCAGTTCGGCGTGGTGGTGCCCGTGAGGACCACGGTGGTGATGCCCAGCCTTCTGAGCGTCAGGTCGAGCGACGTGTTGAAGAACGCCGAGAAGCGCGGCTTCACCAGCACGCGGTCGCCCGGTTGCGGCGCGAGCGGCGCCGGTTCCTCAAGCGAGCGCGGGCTTGCGCATGCGGTCGATACCGGCTTGCCGCCTTCGGCCCACGCTTCGTGTCGGCAGGCTTCCACGTCCGATCCGTCTTCGGCGTACGAGCGCACCACGTGAAACACGGGCATCCCCCTGCGCCTGGCCGCATCCAGCGCGCGGGCGCAGGCGGGCACCGTGGCGGCTGCGCCCGCTACGCACAAAGACGATGACGCGTCGATGAATCCATGCTGCATGTCGATGATCAGCAATGCGGCGGTGCGGGGGTTGATCATAGGGCGCTCCCTCGGGTGATTTCGAATTGGCTTTTATGATAATCGATCAAGCCCTCCCGCTTCATGCGGGAAAGCTCGGCGCACATGGCGCTGCGGTCGATTGACAGGTAATCGGCCAGCTCTTGCCTGTCAAACGGGATGGTGAACCGATGCCCTCCGGCCATCTCGGCCTGGTCGGACAAATACGACAAGAGTTTCGCCCGCGTTGTGCGTTTGGACGTGTGCTCGATCTTGCGGGTGAGCGCATGCGTTCGCCGCGCTACCACGCCCAGCACGTTGCGAATGAGCTGCGCGTGGAACGCGCAGGAGGTGGGGCACATGGTGGTAACGCGGCCTACGTCCATGAACAGGATCGTTGTTTCCTCGGCGGCTATTACGTTGATGTCGTAGGCAAGATCCTGCTCGCAGGCGTACACCTCGCCGAAGGATTGCCCCGGACCGAAGGATGCAAGGATGCTGCGGTTTCCCCACCAGTCTTCTTTTTCGAGCCGAACCGACCCTTCCAGCACCAAGCCCATGGTCGACGAGGTGTCTCCTATGCGAAAGACGGCCGATCCTTTGGGGTAGCTGCGCTGGTGCGCGCCCAGGCATTGCAGCATGGAGTCGACGTGCTGCGGATCGATGCCGTGGAACAGGGGCGAGCGGTTGATCAGATGGGCGTAGCGGTCCATTGTGCTCCTTTGTTGGAATTACAACGGAAAGCATAGCGGTTGTGTCGTAGGGTTGCAACTACGCAAGACGAGAGCGGGCGAGCGCGTTCTGGTTTCGCGGCGCATGCTGCGGACCGAGGGAGGCGCGGACCCTCGAAAGAGAGGAAGAGCAATGACGGATGCGAATGCAATGTTTTGCTTCCAGTGCGAGCAGACCATAGGGTGCAGCGGTTGCACGGGCGCTGCGGGAGCGTGCGGCAAGCAAGCTTCCACCGCCCAGGTGCAAGACGAGCTGACGGGCGCGCTCGTGGGCCTGGCGCGTACGGTGCGTGCGGCGGGCGTGACGGGCGATGCTCGACGCGCGGCCGACGATCTGGTGATGGAAGGGCTGTTCGCCACGTTGACGAACGTGGACTTCGACGATGCGGAGCTGGAATCGCTTGTACGGCTCGCTCGCGCGCAGAAGGCGCTCATAGCTGCGGATGCGGGCATGGATCAGGCTCCCGACCTGGACTTGCGTGAAGTTTGGAATGATCTGGAAGACGTGCGCTCGCTCAGGTCGCTTGTGCTGTTCGGCTTGCGCGGGATGGCCGCGTATGCGTATCATGCTGCGGTTTTGGGGTATCGGGACGAAGCCGTGTCCTCGTTCATGCACGAGGGGCTTGAGGGGGTTGCCGTTGCGCAGGCCGACGAGCTGCTGCCGCTGGCGCTCATGGTAGGCGAAGTGAATCTGCGCTGCATGGAACTGCTCGACCAGGCGAACACGCAAACGTTCGGCACCCCCGAGCCCACCACCGTGTCGCGCACGGTGGAAGCGGGTCCGTTTATTGTGGCAACCGGTCATGACCTGCATGATTTGAAGCTGCTGCTCGACCAGACGGCTGGCCGCGGCGTGAACGTCTACACGCACGGAGAGCTGCTTCCCGCGCATGCGTATCCGCTGTTCAAGCAGTATCCGCATCTCAAGGGGAACCTGGGAACGGCCTGGCAGAACCAGCGCGACGAGTTTGCGGAGCTGCCCGCACCCATCCTGTTCACCACGAACTGCCTCATGCCGCCGGCATCCTCCTATGCCGATCGCGTATTCACGACCGGCGTGGTGGCGTATCCGGGTGCCGCGCACATCGGTGCTGCGGAAGATGGCAGCAAGGACTTCGGCCCCGTCATCGAGCGCGCGCTCGAGCTGGGCGGGTTCGCCGAGCCGCGCGTATTCGCAGCTATCGAAGGCTCGCGCGGGGAGAGCGCCGGCGCCGACGCGTCGCTTGTGACCGGGTTTGGCCACGGCACTATCCTGGGAGTTGCAGACACGGTGGTCGATGCGGTGAAGCAGGGCGCTATCAGCCATTTCTTCCTGGTGGGCGGATGCGACGGCGCGCGCCCCGGGCGCAGCTACTTCCGCGAGTTCGTGCAGAAGACCCCCGAGGACAGCATCGTGCTGACGCTTGCGTGCGGGAAGTTTCGCTTCAACGATCTGGACCTGGGATCTATCGGCGGCCTGCCGCGCCTTATGGACATGGGGCAGTGCAACGACGCGTACGGCGCGATCAAGGTTGCCGTGGCGCTGGCCGAGGCGTTCGAGTGCGGCGTGAACGATCTGCCGCTGACGCTGGTTCTGTCGTGGTACGAGCAGAAGGCCGTCTGCATCCTGTTGACCCTGCTGCACCTGGGGATCAAGGGCATCTACCTGGGCCCGACGTTGCCGGCGTTCGTTTCTCCCGCCGTGCTTGACGTGCTGGTGCGCGAATTCGACGTGCATCCCGTGGGCGATCCGGAGCACGATCTTGCCGCGATTCTGAAGGCGTAGGCAGGTGAGGGCATAGGGCTTTCGCGGCCGGGGCTGCTGCTGTTGGAGCGCAGCCCCGGCCGCATTGCTTGCGGGGCGCGCGTCGCGTGCGACATGCGGCGCGTCGTGCGAACCCCGCGCCCTGCCGCACGTCGCTGTCCAGCGTGCTCCCGCGCCCTGTTGCCGCGCCCTGTCGCCGCGCGTCGCGTGCGGTTGATTTTCGTGCGTTTTCGGTTCCTGCGGCATCGTTGGTTTCGTTTTGACGGCGAGGGGTATACTGCTGGGCAGAAGAACAGCAGAAAGGACCGTCCCATGACCGTATCCCGTCGCGAATCCGCGCTTGACATTGCCGCCCATCCGATCGAGCATCCGTCGTTTGACCAGTTCGTTGCCACTATCGCTGCCTTGCGCGCGCCCGATGGCTGCCCGTGGGATCGCGAGCAAACTCATCAGAGCATCGCGCACAACATGATCGAGGAAGCCTATGAAGCGGTCGATGCTATCGAGGCCGGAGACAACTCCCACCTGCGAGAAGAGCTGGGCGACGTCTTGCTGCAGGTGGTACTGCAAAGCCAGATAGCCTCCGACGCGGGGTCGTTCGACATCAACGACGTATGCTCCGACGTTAATGCGAAAATGGTGCGCCGCCATCCGCATGTGTTCGGGGAGAGCCAGGCCGCCAATGCGGGCGAGGTCTTGGATTTGTGGGATCAGGTGAAGCTTTCCGAAAAAGGAACGGCGGACGAAAGCGCGCAAGCCGACGGCGCTCGTCCTTCGGGGCTTCTGGACGGCGTCCCCACCAGCTTCCCCGCGCTTATGCAGGCTCAGAAGATTTCGCGCAAAGCAGCTTCGGCTGGATTCGAATGGAAAACCCTTGAGGACGTGTGGGCCAAGGTGGACGAAGAGGTGGCCGAGCTTCGCGAGGCGTACGCGGCAGCCCCCAAGGCTTCGAACGGGAAGATCGATGCGAGCGCGGCCGACCCCCGCGCTGCGCAATTGGCCGCAGCCGTCGAGCTCGAGTTCGGCGACGTGCTGTTCAGCCTGGTGAACGTAGCGCGCCGCATGGGCGTGGACGGCGAAGGGGCCTTGCGTGCAACCTGCGCGAAGTTCCGCGCTCGGTGGTCGTTCATGGAGGGCGCGGCATGGGCGCAGGGCCGCCGCATCGAGGACTTTTCCGCCGATGAGCTTGAAGCGCTGTGGGAAGAAGCAAAGGCTGCGTTAGCCGGTGCGAGCCCTTCGATGTAGGCTATCATACGACCTTTACCGCGTACTGTTGTAAGGAGCATTGTCATGGAGGTGGCGTTCGGCGTGAAAGACGAACCCTTGTTTTCGGGTGAACGGGCTGATCAGAACGGGTCCGTGGAAGAAGGAGGGATCCGGCCGGCGTTTCGTTCGACCGATGATTTGCGCGGGCCCATGGACGACCTGTGGCGCCTGCGCGAGGCTGAGGCGAAAACGCGCGAGATCATTCAGAAGTACCAGGCTGCTATGCGTGAAATGCAGGTGCGGTTCGAGATTTTGGACCAGGATCTCAACCTCAAGAAGAATCGCAATCCCATTCACCACATCGAATCGCGCATCAAGAAGCCCGCGAGCATTTTCGAGAAGCTGGAGCGTTACGGAAAAGAGCCCACGCTCGAGAACATGGAACGCTACATCATGGACATCGCGGGCGTGCGGGTGATCTGCTCGTACATCCACGACGTATACAACCTGCTGGAGCTGCTTCAGAAACAAGACGACCTGTCCATCGTCACGGTGAAGGACTACATTGCAAGTCCGAAGCCCAACGGATACCGCAGTTTGCACGTGATCGTGCGAATTCCCGTGTACTTCCTTGACAAGAAAGAGTTCATTCCCGTGGAAGTGCAGCTGCGCACGATCGCCATGGATTTCTGGGCCAGCCTCGAGCATGATCTCAAGTACAAGGCGGTGCGCGAGGTGGAGGGGCTTGACTCGTATGCCGAGTTGAAGGATTGCAGCCGGATTATCGAGGATGTCGAGGCCCGCATGCAGGTGCTCGCTCGCAGCCTGGAGATGGGCAAGTAGCTGCTTGTCGCGTTAAGCGGCAAACGGCAAACGGCAAGAGAAGAGGGCCGTTTGCGCCTGCGACGCGTTTGCGCGCAGCATGCATACGGCCCTCTTCGATCCTTCGGAGGTCGGAGGTCGGAGGTCGGCTAGTTGTCGAAGTTCTCCGAGAAGCGGGCGATTTGCTGGTTCTCTTGCAGCACGGCGGCGCTTTGCGGCTGCTCGATGCGGCGCACGAAGAAGCGAACGTAGTGGCTGAAAACGTACGCCACCATGACAATCGCAATGGCCGTTTCCGCAACGAACAGCAGGTCGAGCGCTTCGGGCAGGGCGACGCCGCTTGCTCGGAAGAAGAACAGGGCCTTCCCCAGCGCCGTTGCCGTGATCACAAACGGAAACGTCATGGCGGCGTAGCTTGGGTAGAACCGAAGGCGCAGAAGGCGGGGCAGTTTCGACAGCACCAGGACGAACAGGGCTTGCGCCAGCACCAGCATCGCGGCTACGAACAGGGGGTTGGGGTCGGCTGCGGTTGCCAGGTACCCTACAAGCGACAGGCTCATGGGCGCCGTGTAGATGCAGAACAGCGGGCGCGCTGCCTCGGGAATTTCATGCTTGGCGTAGCGGTAGGTCACCAGCGCAAGCAGCACCAGGTAACAGGCGAATCCGAACCAGAACAACATGTGACCGGCACCCGTCATTGCAAATGTAGGTGACGTGACCGAGGCCACGACGATTCCCACGTAGCAGATAAAGTAGGTGGGGAACACCTCGTGCAGTTTGAAATGGGCGATGAACCGTGCGGTGAACCATCCCATAAGGGCCAAGTGCGAGATGACGGCGGCGGCCCAGATGGCGAAGGCGAGTTCGTAGGCGGCGGGCGCCAGGTAAACGGCCAGCTGCATAAGGGTCATGAACAGCGTTGCGCTGACGCTTGCCAGAATGGAATTATGCAGGTCGTCGCGAATCATGTTGGGGAACAGGACGATTTTCGCAGCGAGCAAAGCAATGAGGGCAAACGCGAGCGCGCCGCAAACGACATGGATCGCTTCGGTGTACGGTTGCAGTAGATTGCCCAGCGCTGCCAGGCCGAGCGCGACGCCAGCGGTGGGGATGGGCACTTTTTGTATGACGTTGAGCACGGCTCGCCTTTCTGTTGAGCTTATCGTAAACGAGAATAATCTTGTTGTAGGTGATCTCGCGATGATTCACGCGAAACGCGCAGCTTCCTGACCGAAGGCGCCTTTGGCGTATTCTTCCATACCGTAACAACAAAGGAAACTAATATATATTTATGCAGTAATAAGGTACTGTTATGGTATTGGCGAAAAGCACGATGCTCGATGAAGGGTGGAGGCTCGTATGCAGGACTTTCGCGTAGCAACGTTTTTAACGGTGTGCCGCACGATGAACTACACGCGCGCCGCCGAAGAGCTTAACGTGACGCAGCCGGCGGTGTCGCAGCATATTGCGTACCTGGAAAAAGCGTACGGTGCCTCTTTGTTCGATTACCGCAACAAGAAGCTTGCGCTTACCGCTGCGGGGCGTATGCTGCGCGACGCCCTGTCCACCATGGCCCATGACGAGGCGTTGCTGCGCGATCGCGTTGCCGAGGCCGTTGCCGGGTCGCGCGTCGATCTGGTTGTGGGCATGACGCTGACGGCGGGCGAGTATTTGGTTGCGGCGCCACTTGCTGACTTCTTGGTCGAGCACCCGCGGTACCGGGTTACCGTGCGGTCCGGCGGCACGGCGGAACTGCTTGAGCTTTTGGGAATGGGCAAAATAGATTGCGCGTTCGTGGAGGGGTTCTTCGATAAGAGCGCTTACGCTTGGAACGTCTACCGAAGCGAGCGGTTCGTGTGCGTATGCGCGCCGGATCATCATTTCAGTCAGGATCCGGGGCGGGTGGAGGACCTGTTTGGCGAACATGTGCTGGTGCGCGAGCGGGGCTCGGGCACGCGCGCTGTGCTCGAGCATGCGCTGGCCGCCCGCAACCTTTCCGTCGATGGTTTCAGCCAGGTGAGCGTGGTGGAGAGTCTCGATATTATCAAGGTATTCGTGCAGCGGGATATGGGGATCGCGTTTCTGTACGAGGCTGCGGTTGAGCGGGAGCTGCGCGAAGGAACGCTGCGCGCCGTCGAGCTGGAAGGCTTCTCCGTGGAGCATGACATAGCCTTCATACGGCTACGCAACAGCATTTTCGAGCAGGAATTCCAGTACCTGTTCGATTGCCTTGCCGGTTCCGGTTCGCGCGCGTAGCGTTGCTGTGGGATGCAGGCTCGGCACGATCTTTTTTTCGCGTACGGAAACTTCTTGACTTGGAGCCTGCTCCAATAGGTATGATTTTTCTTGTCACCGAATACAGGAAAGCAAGAAGGAGCGTTCGTGAAACCAGAATTCCAGAATACGTCGAAGCTCGGTTTCGGCTGCATGCGCCTGCCTTTGCTGGACCCTCAGGACCAGAAGAGCATCGACCTTGAGCAGTTCAAAGAGATGGTGGACGCGTTCATTGCGGGAGGCGGCACGTACTTCGACACCGCGTTCGTCTACCATGAGGGCGCTTCCGAAACGGCTTTGCGGGAGGCGCTGGTGCGGCGCTATCCTCGCGATTCGTTCACTATCGCCACGAAGTGCTTGGCCTGGGCGGCTCCGGATGCCCAGACGGCTCAAAGCAACCTGGGAACCTCCCTTGAGCGTTTGGGCGTCGATTACGTTGACTTTTACCTGTTGCATAACGTGGGCGGCGCTCGGACCGCCACCTTCGACGCGTATGACATGTGGGATTTTGCCAGGCGCGAAAAGGCGGCGGGGCGCATTCGGAATTGGGGATTTTCCATGCATGACGGCCCCGACGCGCTCGATGCCTTGCTGCGGGCGCACCCTGATGCCGATTTCGTTCAGCTGCAAGTGAACTACCTGGATTGGGACGATCCGGTTGTGGAAGCGCGCCGATGCATGGAGGTTGCCGAAAAGCACGACGTACCCGTGGTGATCATGGAGCCCGCTCGCGGTGGGCGCCTGGCCGACCTGCCCCCGCGCGTTGCGGAGCCCTTGCTGACGTGTCGCCCGGAGTTGAGCTTGGCTTCGTGGGCGTACCGATTCTGCTACAACCTTCCGAACGTGTTGACGGTGCTGTCGGGGATGTCCTCCCCAGATCAGGTTCGGCAAAACGTGGAAGAGCATCGCGGCAACAAGCCGTTCTCGCCTGATGAGCGCGCGGCGCTGGAGACGGCGCGGAGCATTTTGTCCAATCTGGCGTCCATTCCCTGCACCAATTGCCGGTACTGCGTCAAGGGCTGCCCGGAGCACGTGGTTATCCCCGAGATCTTAAGCCTTTTGAACCTGGAGCTTATGACCGAGAATCGCGATTTCGCGAAGGGCTTGTATTCCTGGCAGGCAGCTCCTGGGCCGGCTTCGAAGTGCATTGCCTGCGGCGCGTGCGAAGCCATGTGCCCGCAGGGCATCGACATCGTTCGTCAGCTTGAGGTTGCCGTGGACCACTTCGAGTAGGGGATGCGCCGAGTCTTTCGGTCGCAGGGCCGCGGCGGACCCGGATGCGTTTTGCTGGGCGAGACTCGTGCGCCTCCTGCACTTGGTACGAAATCGCGGGTCTGCGCTTTCCGGCGATCGTCTTCGATACCCGTCGAATTTACCGCATTTCGATGAGCTGGCCTGTTGATGCAGGCGCTCAAAACGGCTGCGGCCGATGGGCTGGTTGAGCAGCGCAGACCCGCGATTTCGCGCCAGGCAACGTGCTCGGCAGAGCGCTTTGTAAAATGATATGCTTTCTACATGTATATCTTAATAAGTCATAGAACTGCCTTGCAGTTTTGGCGCAGCGATCGGAGCCTGCTTTTTCGAAACGCCTCCGCTCGCCGCGATGCGACTTCGCGCGCCGAGCGCACGTTGGAAAAAGGCGAGCGACCGGTTTTGCCGGATGGCGTTCAACTGCCTTCCGAATGTCATCCGCCTTTCGAGGTGCTGGTATCCCGCCCTTCCGCGCGTCCGCGTTCTTCGCTGTTGACGGGGCGGTTGTGGAGCGGCCCTCTTCCGAAGGGCTCGTTTGTGCAGGTGGGGAATGGCGTACTGGCCCCCTCGCCGGAATTTCTATTTCTTCTGATGGCAAGCGACCTTTCTTTGGAGGAGCTTGTGTATCAAGGCATGGAGCTGTGCGGCACCTACGCTCAGCGCAAAGAGGGCGGTACGGAATATAACCTGTCCCCGCTTACCTGCGTTTCCAAGTTGAAGGCGTTTGTCGAAGGCGCTGCTGGAGTGCGGGGCCGGAAAAAAGCCGCCCAGGCGTTGCTTTATATGAACGACGGTTCGGCGTCTCCTCGGGAATCGGCTCTCTACCTGCTGTTGTGCTTGCCGTATCGTTTGGGAGGCTACGGCATCGAAAAACCCTTCCTCAACTATCGTATCGACGTTCCTATGCGATTTCGTCGCAGTGCGTCTCAGGGGTACTGCGTTTGCGATTTGTGCTGGCCGCGGGTTAACGTATGCGTCGAATACGATTCCGACGAATGTCATACGGGCGCTCAGCATATTTCGCGCGATTCGAAGCGCCGCAACACGTTGGTGTCTATGGGGATGACCGTGATAACGGTGACTAACGGCCAGATTTCCAGTGGAGAAGCTTTGTTCAAAATCGCTGTGCTGATTGCCCAAATGACGGGCAAGAGACTGCGGTTCAAGGATCCCGAGTTCACGCGGGCGCATTACCGCTTGCGCGAGGCCGTACTGCGTTAAGGCCCCGCATGTTTTCTGGGTTTGGCGTCCAGTTTGGCACGGGATTGCGGATCTGCGCTCCTTGAGAAATGCCTTCGATCGTTGCCGAATCTGTTGCGGCTTGTTGAGCTGGCCTGTTGGTGCAACTGCTCAAAACAACCGCAGCCGATAGCCCGGCGAGACGACGCAGACCCGCGATTTCGTGCCAAGACCCTCGTTTTCTGTGCGCGTATCGGTGGCGGCTGGGCGTTGGTGCGAGAGTCGCCTCCGGGATCCGGGAAAAGGGCGACGCCTGCTTGATGCGGGAAGCGCCGCTTGGCGCGGGGCCTGTCTGATACGGGGATCCCGCTCGGCTCGGAACCCTGCTTGGCGCGGGACCCTGCTCGGCACAAGAAGCGCCGCTGTCCGCCTTTTCCGCAGGTTTCTTTACGGGTCCTTTGCCCGGATCTGACAGCTTCCTTGCTTGAACTTGGGAGCTTCTTTACCTGCGCCTGAAGTGTCTTTTACCTGCCTTCCGTACGATTGATTGCGCGCACCGGAGACCCGATGCGCGCAACAACGAAACCATCCGACACGCGGGTGTCGGAATCGCGAAAGGAAGAAAGCATGGCAGAAGGGTTTCTGAGCAGGCGCCAGTTCGTAGTGGGCGGTGCTGCGCTTGCGATGGCGGGCATGTTCGGCGCGATGACGGGCTGCACGGCTGGCGGAAGCGGCGCGGCTGCGGGCTCCTCCGAGTCGCAGACCGACGGCGGGTCCTCCGCTGAACCTATCACGATGGTATGGCTTCCTGACAACTCTTCGGCTGACATGACCTCCTCGCGCGAGGCTATCGGCGCGGCCATCACGGCAGCGTGCGGGCGCGAAGCGAAGCTGCTCACCACCACGGATTACAACGTGGCCATCGAGTCCATCGCTTCGGGCAAGGCTCAAATGGCCCTTTTGGGCCCCGAAGGTTACGTGCAGGCCAACAAGAAGAACCCCAAGGTGCAGGCTGCGTTCACCAACAGCGACAAGGACGGCGGCCTTGAAGGGGCTTGCTACTACAGCCGCATTTGCGTGCGCACCGAAGACGTCGAGCAGTACAAGAAAGGAAGCGGTTATTCGATCGAGGGCATCAAGGGCAAGTCCTTCTCGTTCGTGTCGGCCACGTCCACTTCGGGCTTCAAGGTTCCGTCGAGCGGCATCGTGAAAGAGTTCGGGTTGGACAGCTCCGACCAGCTGCTGGAGGCCGGCAAGTTCTTCAGTGAAGTGCTGTTCGGCAACTCGCACGTGGGCTCGGTGGTGAACTTGCTTTCGGGCGACGCCGAGGCGGCGGCGTTTGACGACGTTGACGTGGACATGTACCTTGACCTCGTGTCCGGCGAGCCCAACAGCATCGGTGCCGTATACAAGGCGAAGGACAACGCCGAGGCCCCCATGGACACGGTGCGCGGGAAAAGCTTCACCATCATCGCGCTCACGCCGGTTTTGAACTCGCCCATCTGCTTCAACGAAGAGGCGATCTCTGATGACGATCGCACGAAGATCGTCGAGCACTTCTGCTCCGGTGCGGTTGCCGGCAACAAGCAGATCTTCATCGATCCTGAAGACAAGGGCGCAAAGGGCCTGTTCAAGAAGGAATCTGAGAAGACCCGATTCGTCAAGACCGACGATGCGTGGTACGAGCCGATTCGCAAACTGGGCGGGGCGGAGTAATGCTTGACGCGCGCGTATCCGTTGCGCCGGGGGCGCCCGCATCGGCGGGCGCTTCGCCTGCGCAGGCGAAGCATCGATCCGACAACCTGCTTGATCTGCGCGGCGTGACGAAGAGCTACGACGGTTGGTCGAAGGCGCTCGACGGGGTGTCGCTTTCCCTGGCTCCGGGAGAGTTCGTCAGCATCATCGGATGCTCGGGCGCGGGCAAGTCCACGCTGCTGCGATGCGTGAACCGGCTGATCGACCCTACGCAAGGGTCGGTCCTGTTTGACGGTCGGGACGTGACGGGCGTGCGAGGTCGCGAACTTCGCGCGTGCCGCCGTCGTATTGCGATGGTGTTCCAGCACTACAACTTGGTGTATCGCGCAACCGCCATCGAGAACGTGTTGCAGGGCCGTTTGGGCTACAAGTCTACGCTTGCGGGCATGCTGGGCCTGTTCAGCGAGGAAGAGAAGCGCCGTGCGTTCGAGATTCTCGACCAGGTGGGCTTGGCGGATTTCGCTTATACGCGCACCGATCAGCTGTCCGGCGGACAGAAGCAGCGCGTGGGCATTGCCCGTGCGCTGGTGCAGGACCCGCTGCTCATGCTGGCTGACGAGCCCATTGCCAGCCTGGATCCGAAGTCTTCTCGCACCGTGATGGAGCACTTGCGTTGGGCTGCTGACGAGCTGGGCGTTGCCTGCCTGGTCAACCTGCACCAGGTGGATTTCGCGTGCGAGTTCTCCGATCGCATCGTGGCCCTCAAGAAAGGCCAGCTGGTGTTCGATGGCTCCCCTGCCGATCTGACCGAAGAGATCATTGCCGACATTTACGATTCAGGCGAAGACGACGAATCCGGCCGCGGCGAAGCGTCGCGTGCGGGTGGAAAGGCGCAGCCCTTGTCCGACGAGTCGACGGGAGAGGCTGCATGATCGATCGCGCTATCAGACGTGCGCCCGTTGCGGCCGTGCGCGCAAAACTACGCGGTCATCGTGCTGTTCCGCGGGGTCAGTACGACGGGTCCTTCTTCCTGCGACGCACCGCATCCCTTGTTGCGGCCGCTGCAGTGTTTCTTGCGTTGGGCGCGCTGTCAGGCACCTACGTCGGATTCGATTTCATCCAGGCGGTGCTTGACGTTCCGGGCGGGTTCGTATGGATGGCCACGCAGTTCGTTCCGTCGGTCTCGTCCCTTCAGAAGCTGGGCACCATTCTGCCCGCTTTGGCATCGACCGTGCTGGCCTCGATCGCGTCGAGTTGCACGGCGGCGATCCTGGCGTACGTATGCGCGGTTTTGGGCTCTCGATCGGTGGGGGTGGGCGGTCCGATTCCCCTTGCGGTGAGGGCTATCGCGTCGCTGTTTCGCAATATTCCGGTGGTTGCCTGGGCGTTCATCTTGCTGTTCTCGTTCAAGCAAAGCGAGTTCACGGGTTTCTTCGCGCTGTTCTTGACCAGCTTCGGCTATTTGACAAGGTGCTTTTTGGAAAGCATCGACGAGATGGGCTCTGGTCCCGTGGAGGCGTTGCGCGCCGCGGGGGCCAGCTACGGGCAGATCGTGGCGCAGGCCGTCATTCCCATGAGCATCACGTCGGTTGTCAGCTGGGTGCTGTACATGATCGAAACGAACATTCGCGATGCCACGCTCATCGGCCTTTTGACGGGAACGGGCATCGGCTTCGTGTTCGACGTGTACTACAAGAGCTTTCGCTACGACGTTGCCGGGTTGGTGATCCTGGCGATCATTCTGGCGGTTGTGGCGTGCGAGCTCACGTCGAACTACGTGAGGAGGAAGATTATATGATGCGCAACGCCGACAAGGTGGCTGCGGAGGCGATGGCCTCGTCCATTGCGGAGGACGCGGGCTACGTGCACGGGGCTTCTGCCGACATGCGGGGCGTTGGAGCTGGGGCCGCCGCCTCGGTTGACGGGAGCTTCGGAGGCGGGGCTTCGGCTGCGGTGGCCGGTGCGCGCGTTACGCGTTCGGGCAAGATCAAGACCCATGTGGCCAGCGCTTCGAACAAAGCCCTGTACACGGTTCTGGGCGTTCTGGCCGTCGTGACCGTATACGCCCTGGCAACCATGGACTACGGCAAGGTCTCGTTCTTCGCTGCAATGGCTGCCGCTGTCGAGGATTTCTTCATGATGATGCTGCAGCCGGGGCTTGGCGGGCACTTCACGCTGCCTGACGTGATGGAGGGGCTGTTCGTGTCGTTGGCCTTGGCGCTGCTTACGACGTTCATCGGCGCGGTGATCGCGTTCGTGCTGGGCCTTCTGGCTGCGTCGAACCTGTCAAGCAGAGCCGTAAGCAACGCCATCAAGGTGTTCATGAGCGTGGCCCGCGCCGTTCCCACCATCTTATGGGTGCTCGTGTTCTCGGTGGCTATCGGGCTGGGCCCTGAGGCGGCGGTCACCGGCTTGCTGTTTCATAGCGTGGCGTATTTGGTGAAAGCGTATTCGGAAAGCTTCGAAGAGGTGGACGCCGGCGTGCTGGAGGCGCTGCGCGCGAGCGGGGCTTCGTGGTGGCAGGTGGTGTTTCGGGGCGTGGTGCCCGAAAAAGTGAACGAAATGCTCTCGTGGACGTTCATCCGTTTCGAGATCAACTTTGTGAACGCTGTGGCCGTAGGGGCCGTGGCGGGCGCGGGCGGCATTGGCTACCAGCTGTTCTTGGCGGGAAGCTTCTACTACAACATCCATGAGGTGGGGCTGATCGTGTACCTGTGCTTGGCGGTTGCGGTGGTGCTGGAAGTGGTGGCTACGAAGCTGCGGAAGCGCTATATCGTGCAGCGGTGAACTTCGCCTGCGCTGGGTTCGTGGTGGTTGAGACTCAACTTGTGATGAAAGGAATGCTGTGACTTTGAAGCGATACGAACGCACGCGCGCTCTCGTGGAGGGCGACCCTGCGCTGGCGCGGGCTATCGTGTGCGAAATCGAGCGCGATGCGGCGCCGGGCGCCATCGTCGTGCTCGATGACCCTCGCGAAGAGCTGGTGATGATGCAGGTGCGCGAGACGGCGCAAGGAACCCTGTTCTACCTGGGCGAAGCGCTGGCAACGTCGTGCCGCGTGCGCATGGGGAACGCTGTTGGCTTGGGGCTGGTCTTGGGAAGCGATCGCTGCCGCGCCTACGAGCTGGCCGTGGTGGATGCGGCGTTTTCCGGGGAGGCGGGCGCGGCTCGCGCGCAGCGCTGGGAGCCTCGGCTTGTCGATGAGCTTGCTCGCATTGCCGAGCGAGACGCAGCCGATGCGCGCCGCGTAGCTGCCACGCGCGTGGATTTCTCGACCATGGAGGTAGAAGCATGATGATCAGGGAGGATGCGGATCTGCATCGTATGCAGCGGACGTTTCGCAGCGTGTTGGACGCGTTCGCGTACCCGGGTACCGTTCATCGCGTCGAGGCCGCGCCCGACAATCCTGCGCGCCCGACGGCTCTGGATCCGGCGCTTGAGTCGATCGTGCGGCTGTTCGTCGATCAGGCGGTGACGTTCGCCGTGGCCGATGTGGAGCCGGATGCCCTGGCCGCGTACGTGACCAGCGAATCGCATGCGTCTCGCGCTTCCGTTTGCGACGCCGGTTTCGTCATCGTGCCGGCACGTGCGGATGCGCGCATGGCAGCCGAGGCCGTGTTGGAGTCGTGCCGCGGAACGCTGATGGCCCCGGAGAAAGGAGCCACCCTGCTCATGGGCTGCACGCGTATCGCGGAGGCTTCCGCTGCGACCGAGCGCACTGAGCCGGCGATGTTTGCTGTCGAGGTGCGCGGGCCGGGCGTGCGGGATGCGAACCGCTTTGCCATCGACCGCATCGGTTGGGCCGAAGCCCGTGCGGCGCGCGAGGACGAGTTTCCGTGCGGCGTGGAAATGGTGCTGGTCGATCCTTCGGGCAACGTGGTGGCCGTTCCCCGCAGCTCGCGCGTGACGTGCGTTGGCGAGCTCGACGCCAAGGGGGTGCTCTAAATGGGATACGTTGCGGTTCGCGGCGGCGGCAAGGCCATCGAGGAAAGCCTCAAGCTGCTTGAGCTCGAACGCGTCAGCTCTTCGGCAGCGTGGGGAACCGACCAGATCGAGGGCACGTTTCCTGACCTGATCGACCAGGTGATGGGCGAGGCGTCGCTGTACGCCCCGCGCTTGGCGGCGCTTGCGCTCAAGCAGGCGCAAGGATCGCCCGATGAAGCGGTGTTTCTGCTGCGCGCATTTCGCTCGACGCTGGAGCGGCCGTACGTTTCGCGGCCCATCGATACGGGGAGCATGCGCGCGAATCGCCGGGTGTCGGCGGCGTTCAAGGACGTTCCGGGAGGTCAGGTTCTTGGCGCTACGCGCGATTACAGCCATCGTCTGCTCGCGTTCGACCTGGAGACCGAAGACGAGGAAGTCCTTGCGGAAAAGCGCGCGGAGCTGCTGCGTCACTTCGACGAGGATGCCTGCGCCGCAACTGCCGCTGTAGACGGCATGCTTCCCGCTGCGCTTCCGCGCGTTTTGGATTACCTGCGCGGCGAAGGACTGGTCGAACCCGTGCGATGCGATGATACCCCGCCGGTTGACGCCACCATGGTCCCGCTCACGTTTCCCGCGCCGCGTTCCGTGCGCTTGCAAACGCTTGCGCGCGGCATGACGCAGGCCGTCGAGGCGTTGGGGTACGCGGCCATTCGCGGCTTCGGGCCCGCGCATCCCACGGTGGGCGAGTTGCGCAGCGGCACGGTTGCGGTGTCGGTCGATCACCCGCTGGAGGCGGGCGGCGCCGAAGACGCGTACTACCTGGGGTCGGTTCCCCTTACCGAAGTCGAAAGCGTGTTCATGTCCCATGAGGACGAGGCGGCGAACCTGTCGGCCGGCTTGTCTTTGGCCGTGGGCTACGGCTGCGTGTTCGGCCGCGCCGAGACCAAGGCCATCGCCATGAGCGTGCTCGATCGCTGCTTGGAGCTGGGCGATGCGCGCTATCCCACTGAAGACGAGGAGTTCGTTTTGTACCACGTGGACGGCGTGGAGGCTACGGGGTTCATCTCGCACCTCAAGCTGCCGCACTACGTCACGTTCCAATCGAAGCTGTCCAGCGTGCGCGGCACGCGCGAGGAAGGGAAGGGGCCTGCCGATGCAGCAGCGCTATAATTACGCGTTTTTCGACGAGGCGTCGAAGCGCGAGATCCGCCGCGCGATCATCAAAGGCGTGTCCATCCCGGGTTATCAGGTGCCCTTCGCGTCGCGCGAAATGCCCATCGGACGCGGGTGGGGCACGGGCGGGTTGCAGATCACGCTCAGCCTGATCGGGCGCGATGACGTGCTCAAGGTGATCGACCAGGGGTCGGACGACAGCGTGAACGCCGTCAACATCAAGAAGCTGGTGGCCGACACCACCGATGTCGAGGTCACCGACGTTACCGAAGAGGCCACGCTGGTGCAGTCGCGCCATCGCATTCCCGAGCAGCCGCTGCGCGCAGACCAGGTGCTGGTGCTTCAGGTGCCCACGCCCGAGCCGTTGCGCAGCTTCGAGCCGAGCGAGGCCGTCACGCGGCGCCTGCATGCGGAAGCCGACTACACAGGCGCGTGGCTGGAGCTGTTCGACCAGATCGTGCGATTTAACATGACCACGACGGGCGCCGATCACCCCGTGCTTGTGCACGATCGCTACGTCATGGCCCCGTCTCCCATTCCTCGTTTCGACAACATGAAGCTTCACCAGGCCGATCACCTGACCCTGCTGGGTGCAGGCCGCGAGAAGAAGATATACGCGGTGCCTCCTTACACGAACGTCGCTCCCTTGGATTTCGAGGACTATCCCTTCGCGGTGGAGCGCTTCGACGGCAAGCAGTGCCGCCTGTGCGGCGCTCGGAACGTGTACCTGGACGAGTTGGTGGACGAGGAAACCGGCGCCGTGTTCTACCAGTGCAACGACACCGCGTTCTGCGCTTCGTCGGCTTGCCAGCCGCCGAAGCCGCCCGACGCTGCGGCGCCTTCCGGCACCGAACCTTGCGGCTCCGAACCCTCCTCACGTGCAGAAGCACGCTTCGTCGGGCTCTCCCCGCAATCTTCGGCACCGGAAGACCCCTCGCTGACTCTGCGAACGACCAGTGATTCTTTGGAAGGAGCGCCCCATGCTTGATGCGCAGCACTTCGGCGCAGATGAAACGCCCAGCTTGTCGGTGCGCCACCTGTCGAAGCGGTTCGGCTCCGGTTGCGCGTATTGCCTGGATTCCTCGGCGCAGCTCGAGCGCAACGTGTGCCCGCGCTGCGGTACGGTGCATGCGGTGCGCGACGTGAGCTTGGACGTGTTCCCCGCCGAGATCGTGGGCGTGGTGGGCGAGTCCGGCAGCGGAAAGTCCACGTTCATGAAGTGCCTGTTCTTCGACGAGGAGGCAACGTCGGGCGACGTTCGCGCACTGCCGTACGACGGTGGCGCCGCCAACCTGTTCGATTTGTCGTCGCAGCAGCGTCGGGCTATTCGGAACACGGTGTTCGGCATGGTGTATCAGAACCCGTATCTGGGCTTGCGGATGGATTTTTCCAGCTTGTCCAACATTGCCGAGCAGATGATAGCCGCAGGCAGCCGCAACGTGGGCGCCATGCGCGCACGAGGCGAGGACTTGCTGGAGCGCGTGAACATACCGCAGGCGCGCGCGGTGGAGCCGCCGCGCAACTTTTCCGGCGGCATGCAGCAGCGCGTTCAGATTGCGAAGGCCCTGTCCAACAACCCGCCCATCCTGCTGCTCGACGAGGTGACCACGGGGCTCGACCTGTCCGTGCAGGCCGCCGTGCTCGATCTTATCCAGCAGATCAGGCGCGACTTCAACGTGAGCATGTTGGTGGTAAGCCACGACCTGGGCGTTATCCGCATGCTGGCCGATCGCACCCTGGTCATGCTGGACGGCCGCGTCATCGAAAGCGGCCTGACCGACCAGATCCTCGAGGATCCCCAGCATGCCTACACCCAGCAGCTCGTCTATTCGCTGCTCTGACGAGCAGCGGGTTCCGGGGGGGGAGGGCCGCCCGCGGGAACCGCCCGACGCTGCGGGAGCTTCCCGGCACCCAATCTTGGCGCTCCAGGCCCTCGTCGCGTGCAAAAGCACGCTTCCTCGAGCCTTCGCGCCAATCTCGGGCACCGGGAAGCTCCCTCGCTGACGTACTACGCCAACCAGCACGCCCCGCATGCCGCCTGGCGGCGGCATGGGCAGGTCGCTTCGCTCCTGCCCGACCAACTCCCGAAAGGAATTCTTCCATGGACAACAGCTCTTGCATCATCCGCGGCGGCACGGTGGTGTGCGCCGATCGCGTATTGCCCGATCACGACGTTGTCGTGATCGATGGGCGCATCGCTTCCATCGAGCCTTCCAGCGTGTCGGATTTCGACGCGCAGCCCGATTCCGTCGTCGGCGTGCTTCCCGTAGTCGATGCACGCGGCGCGTACGTGGCTCCCGGGCTGATCGACATCCACTCCGACTACGTGGAAAACGTGGCCTCGCCGCGCCCGAGCGTGGTCATGGACCTGAGCACGTCGCTGTACAAGGCCGACCGCGAGCTGGTGTCGCACGGCGTGACCACCATCTTCCACTCGCTTTCGGTGTACGGGGCGCATATCTTCGACCACAAGCCCATTCGCGATTTTGGAAACGTGAGCGCGCTCATCGACCGCGTGGCGGCGCTGCGCGGCGGCGAAGAGCGCGACCACCTCATTCGCCACCGCCTGCACATGCGCGTGGAATTGGACTCGGTGGATCTGTACGACGACATCGAGGAGTTCTTGCGTTCGGGCAAAGTGGATCTGGTGTCGTTCATGGATCACACCCCCGGCCAGGGCCAGTACCGTGACCTGCTGGTGTTCGGCGACACGCTCAAAGGCTACCGCGACGTTTCCGACGACGAGGTGCGCGACATCGTCCGTCAGCAGCAGGAAAGCCAGAAAATGACGTACGCCCAGATCACCGCCTTGGCTTCCATTGCGCGCGAGCGCGGCGTTTCCATTGCCTCGCACGACGACGACAGCGTGGAGAAGCTTGCCTTCATGGACGGCTTGGAGGCCACCATTTCCGAGTTCCCCATTTCGCTCGACATCGCTCGCGAGGCGCGGGCGCGCGGCATGCACACGATTGCCGGGGCGCCCAACGTCATGCTGGGCCACAGCCATTCGGGCAATCTGAGCGCACGCGAGGCCGTGCAGGCCGGCGCGATCGACGTGCTGTGCAGCGATTACTATCCGGCGGCGCTGCTCGATGCCGTGTTCACGTTGCGCGATCGGTGCGGGTTGGATATCGCGCGAGCGTTTTCCCTGGTCAGCATCAATCCCGCGAAAGCTGCGGGCATTGCGGACGAGGTGGGCTCCCTTGCCGTGGGCAAGCGCGCGGACATCTTGCTGGTGCGCGAGATCTCCTGCGGAGAAAGCGCTGGCGGCACCTCGACCGGCTTGGCGCAAGGCGCGGGCAAGCGCACCATGCCGGTGGTCACGCGCGCGTTCGTGGGCGGTCATTCCGTGTTTCGCTCGCACTATCCCGATCAGCCGTGCGGGTACGGGCGCGACCTTGCCGAGTGCGACAAGGCTGTTCGCGCACCCCGCGCCGCGTGCGTCGAGGTGATGTAGCATGACCGTCGAGCGTTCCGACGGCCTGGAGCCATGCACGGTCGTCCAGGGAGCTTCCGCAGCTCCCTTGCTTCAAATCGAGGGCCTGTCGAAGTCGTTTTTGCTCCATCGGGTGGACCGGAGGATCCAGGGGTGCCACGATATCTCGTTCTCCATCGCCCCCGGTCAGTTCGTGGGCATCACCGGTCGCAGCGGCAGCGGGAAGTCCACCATCCTGCGCTGCATCTGGCGCACGAACCTGCCTGAGCACGGGCGCATCCTGTACGACTCCGCGCGCTTCGGCCTGGTGGACATCGCCCAGGCTACGCAGCGCCAGATGCTGTATCTGCGCTCCTACGAACTGGGCTACGTGTCCCAGTTCTTGAATGCCCTGCCGCGCCAAACCGCGCGCGACATCGTGTTGAGAAGCGCATTGGAAGCCTACGGCGCGACCGAGCGCGAGCGGGCGGAGGCGGAAACCGAGCGGATGCTTCGCCACTTCGACTTGGACGAAGAGCTGTGGGAACTGTATCCGCGCACGTTTTCGGGAGGCGAGAAGCTGCGGCTCAACATTGCGGCGGCCATGATCAAGCGCCCCCGGCTGCTGCTGCTCGACGAGCCCACGGCATCGCTCGACAATGCGTCGAAGCTGAAGGTGCGCGATCTGATCCAGCAGCTCAAAGCCGAGGGAACCACCATGCTCGGCATTTTCCACGACCTCGAATTCATGGAGGGGTTGTGCGATCATGAGTTCAACATGCAGGAAGGGATGATGGCGTGATCGAAGATCTCCATGTGCATACCACCGTTTCGGACGGCTCGGACACGTTCGAGGAGGTGCTCGAGCAGGCGCGCCAGCGCGGCATTGGGCGCGTGGCGTTCACGAACCACGACACGACGCGAGGGCTTGACCAGGCAGCCAAGCTGGGAGAGCGACTGGATGTTCGCGTGGTGGGCGGCGTGGAGATAAGCGCGTACGATTTCGAGCGCATGCGCAAGGTGCACGTGCTGGGCTTGGGACTGCACGAGGGGGCGTCAGCGGTGGAGGCCCTGTGCGCGCCCACGCTCGAGCGTCGCAACGCGAATTCGCTTTGGCAGCTTGATCGGTTGGCATCGGCCGGCTATCGTGTCGATGTGTCGAAGGCCCTTGCGCTGGGCTGCGCTTCCACGGCGTTGTACAAGCAGCACATCATGGCGGCGCTCACCGATGAGCCGTACGTATCCGCAGCCTATCGCGCGCTGTACCGAAGCTTGTTCAAGAACGGCGGCATCTGCGATCGCGATATCGCGTACGTGGACGCGCGCGATGCCGTGACGGCTATCGTGGAGGACGGGGGGCTGGCTGTTTTGGCGCACCCCGGTCAGCTGGATAGCTACGATATGGTTCCGGCGCTTGCGGAATGCGGTTTGGGAGGTATCGAGCGGTTCCACCCCGACCACACGCCCATCGATCATGCGCGCTGTGCGAATGTGGCCGAACGCTACGGATTGATATGCACGGGCGGGTCGGATTACCATGGCCGGTTCGGAGGAATCCCGTATCTGGGCTTTCGCATTCCTGCTGCCTAGCCCGTCGGCTTGTCTTGCCGCTTGGGGCGGCGGTTTGGCCGGGCACGCCCGCACAGGCGGACGGCCGGGCCGCCGCGCCCACGCGCCCGCACGGCTCGACCGCCTGTGCGG